>JANOHV010000135.1:0-16061 GCA_031406795.1 Candidatus Rokuibacteriota bacterium | reverse complement strand
AAAAGGGCTCAGCTGCGGCGTTGCCCTTCGCGCATCTGCCTGCGACGGGCACCAGCCCGCCTCGGCATCTGCTTGTCGCCTTCCTTGCACCTGAACCCTTTTGAGCAACCTCTCCGTGACCGTAACGGCCGCTGAAAAGGGCTCATCTGCGGCGTCAGGCTTCGCTCATCTGCCTGCGACGCACACCAGTGCGTCTCGGCATCTGCTTGTCGCCTTCCTTGCACCTGGACCCTTTTGAGCAGCCTCTCCGTTCCGTGACGTGCCTGGGCAGCAGAGCACACTTCCCCGCACTCTGAACTCATGGCGTCATCGCGCGTTGCGCGTTATAATCATCTGCCATGAACGATGCGATGCCGCACGGCGAGTCGCCCGAGCGGGTGCTTGTCGTCGACGACGACGACGACATCCGCGAACTGCTCACGCTGACGCTGCGGCATGAGGGGTGGGCGGTGACCGCGGCGCGCTCCGGCGCCGAGGCCCTCTCCCTGCAGCGACAGCTCGCGCCAGCCGCCGCGCTGATCGATTTCCAGCTCCCGGACATGAACGGGCTCGAGCTGATCCGGCTCGCGCGCGCCGCGGATCCCCACCTGGCGTGCGTCGCCGTCACCGGGCAGGGCAACGAGCGCGTCGCCGTCGAAATCATGAAGGCCGGGGCGGTTGACTATCTCGTCAAGCCCTTCGAGCCGCGGAAGATCGCCGCGGTGGTGCTCCAGGCGATCGAAGATCGCCGCTTCCGCTCGAGCCGGCTCTATCGCGACATCACGCGCGACCTGGCCGCGAAGAACGCCCTGCTTGAGAAGCGCATGGATCAGCTCAACCGGCGCATGTCGGAGACGAGCACGCTGTACGAGGCCGCCGGCATTCTCACCTCCCAGCTCGCCCTGAGCGATGTCCTGGCGACCGTGCTTCGTCTCGCCGCGGAGCTCTTCCAGGCGCCGGCCTCCTCGGTGCGGCTCGTCGACGACTCCGGGGAGCGGCTGGAGCTGGCGGCCCACGCCGGTCTCGGCGAGGAGTACTGCCGCCGCGGTCCCGTGCCGCTCGGCTCTTCGGCCGCCGGCCGCGCGGCCCTTACCGGCGAACCGGTGCACATCCTCGACGCCGCCCGGGACGACGTCTACCTCAAGGGGGAACTGCTCGCGCACGAGGGCCTGCGCTCGCTGCTCTGCCTGCCGCTGCTCGTCCGCGGCCGCTGCATCGGCGTCATGACGCTGTACCACCGCCGGCCGCGCGGGTACGAACCGGAAGAACTGCGATTTCTCTCCACGTTCGCCGGCACGGTCTCCATCGCCGTCGACAACGCCCGGCTCTACGGCGAGCAGATCCGCATGGCCATCACCGACGGACTCACGGGTCTCTACAACCACAAGCACTTCCACGAAGCGCTCGCGGCGGAAGTCAACCGCGCCCGCCGCTACGGTCACCCGATCTCGCTCGTGCTCGTGGACATCGATCACTTCAAGTCCTACAACGACGCCCTCGGGCACCAGGCGGGCGACGCCTTGCTGCAGTCCCTCGCCGGAATCTTCAAGGCCGCCGCGCGCCAGAACGATCTGGTTGCCCGCTACGGCGGCGAGGAATTCGCCTTCGTGCTCCCGCAGACCGACAAGCGTCAGGCCACGGCTCTTGCCAAGCGGCTCTGCCGCACGGTGGAGCGGCGTCGCTGCGAGGGCGAGGAGGTGCTCCCGGGCGGACGTCTGACCGTCAGCCTCGGCGTCGCCGCGTACCCCGAAGACGTTCTGCACGCCGCGGACCTCGTCCGACGAGCGGACCTGGCCCTGTACCGGGCGAAACACCTGGGGCGCAACCGGGTGCAAGCCTGGCACGCCACCCACTGACGATGGGAGAGCGACGCCCGCAGCTCTTTCGCAGCCTCCGGTGGCGGGTTTCACTCTTCATTGCCGGCGCGCTCTGTCTCGCCATCGCCGGCCTGGCGCTGATCCTCCCGCTGGCGCTCGATACCCGGGGTCCTGCGCCCGCGTTCCTCCTGCGGCTCGTCCTCGCCGGCTTGATCGTGATCGGCCTCTTCGTCCTCGCCCGCCTGTTCGTTCTGCGCAGCGTCGTCGAGCCGCTCGATCGCCTCCACGAGCGGTTCCGCGCCGCGGCGGCGGCGGATCTGGACGGCGGCGAACCGGCTGGAGACGAAATCGAGAGGCTGCACCGCCAGTTCGACCGGATGCTCGGCGAAGTGCGCCGGGCCCACGCTATCGAGATCGTCGCGGAGCGTGAACTGCTCGCCGCACTGCGCGAGGAGCGCTACCGCGGGGAACTCGAAGAGATGAACGGGCTGCTGAACAGCCGCGTCGAGGCGCTCGACGAAGCCAACGAGCGGATCAACCGCCTCGCGCTCCAGCTCGAGGACCGGAACCTGCTGCTCGAAAAGGCGGTCAAGAACATCTCGGCGCTCAACCGCGTCGGCGTCGCGCTCTCCTCGGAGCTCGACATCGACCGCCTCGTGCAGCTGCTCATCAACATCTCGGTCAAAGGACTGCGGGTCGAAATCGGCTCGATCCTGCTGTTCGACGAGCGCTGCGAGCACCTCATCGTCCGCGCCTCCAGCGGCCTCCCCGCCGACGCGGACCAGTCGCTGTTCGTCGCTTCGGGAGAGAGCGTCTCCGGGATCGTCGCCGCGAGCGGGCAGGCGCTGCTGATCCGCCACGTCGACGGCACTCAGGCGATCAAACCCCTCAGCCGATTCGGTTTCACCCGGCGCTCGGTGCTGTGCGTGCCGATCAAGATGAAAGCCCGGGTTCTCGGCACGATCGAACTCACCAACCGGCGCGGCGGCGAGAGTTTCTCCATCGACGATCTCGAGATGCTGCAATCCATCGCCAATCAGGCGGCGGTCGCCATCGAGAACGCGAACCTCTACCGTGATGTCCAGCGCAGCTACCTCGAAACCGTCCTCGCCCTGGTTCAGGCCGTCGAGGAGAAGGACCGCTATACCCGCGGCCACTCCGAACGCGTGACCGCTTTCAGCGTCAAGATCGCGAACGCCATGGGTCTCGCCCCGCGGCACGTCCGGATGATCGAATACGCCGGGGTGCTCCACGACATCGGCAAGATCGGCATCGACCTGGCGATCATTCAGAAGCGGGGGCGCCTGACCGCCGAGGAATTCACCGTGATCAAGAACCATCCGCTGATCGGCGAGCGGATCATCAGGCCCATCGGGTTTCTCGCGGACGCGCTGCCGGCAATCGCCCAGCACCACGAGCAGTATGACGGCCGCGGCTATCCGCGGGGCCTCACCGGCGAGCAGATCGCTCCCGAGGCGCGGATCCTCGCCGTCGCCGACGCGTACGACGCGATGATCACCGAGCGGCCGTATCGCAAGCCGCTGCCGAAGTGCGAGGCGATCGCCGAACTGGAGCGGTGTTCCGGCTCGCAATTCGATCCTTTGGTGGTTGAACATTTCCTCGAGTTGCTCCATAATGACGCGGAGATTCACCGTTTGGAGATTGAGGCAGCTGCAGTCGGGACGTAGCGCAGTCTGGTAGCGCACTGGTTTCGGGAACCAGGGGTCGGAGGTTCAAATCCTCTCGTCCCGACCATTTTGTGAGTCTGGGGGGGCAGCATGACCGAGCAGCTCAAGCGCCTGATACGCGACATCCCCGATTTCCCGAAGCCGGGGATCGACTTCAAGGATTTGACGCCGCTGCTGCGCGACCCGGCGGGTTTCGGCAAGGCGGTCGATCTGGTCGCCGCGCGTTACGTCGGGAAGAAGATCGACGTCGTCGTCGGCGTCGAAGCGCGCGGGTTCGTCATCGGCGCGGCCTTGGCGTACCGCCTCGGCGCCGGCGTCATCCTGATCCGCAAACCGGGAAAGCTTCCCTACAAGACCCATCGCACGATCTACGAGCTCGAATACGGGACGGACACCCTCGAAATTCACCAGGACTCGATCTCCCGCGGCCAGCGGGTCGTGATCGCCGACGATCTGCTCGCGACCGGCGGCACCGTGAACGCCGCGATCCGGCTGGTGGAGCAGCAGGGCGGCTCCATCGTCGAATGCGCCTTTCTGGTCGAACTGCTCTTCCTCCACGGCCGCGAGAAGGTCGGGCACCCGGTCTTCTCGCTGATCCAGTTCTAGCCGCAATGCCCCCGTAGCTCAGGTGGATAGAGCGGCAGATTCCTAATCTGTAGGCCGCGTGTTCGAGTCACGCCGGGGGCACCAGAGGCCGCGACAAGCGACGATGACAAGGAAACCAGGATGATCGATCTTCACACCCATACGCTCTTTTCCGACGGCGAGCTGGTGCCTGCGGAGTTGACGCGGCGCGCCGACCGGCTGGGTTACCGCTGGATCGCGATCACGGACCACGTCGACGGCTCGACCCTCGAGCACGCCATCCGCGGCGCCGTGGCGGCTGCGGCCGAGGTTGCCCGGTACTGGAAAGTCCGGGTGCTTCCGGGCGCCGAACTGACCCACAATCCGCCCGAACTGCTCCCTGAACTTATCCGCGAAGCCAGGCGGATGGGCGCCAAGGTAGTCGTCGTTCATGGCGAGACGATCGTCGAGCCGGTCCCGGAGGGGACGAACGCCATGGCCATTGCCGGCGGCTGTGACATCCTCGCGCACCCGGGGCTGATTTCGGCGAAGGACGCGCGCCAGGCGGCGCGCCGGGGGGTGACCCTCGAGATTTCAGCGCGGCGCGGGCACTGTCTGACCAACGGCCACGTCGCGGCGGCCGCGCTGCGCGCCGGCGCGAACCTGACGGTCAACAGCGACGCCCACAGCCCGGGCGATCTCATCCAGCGGGAGACGGCGGCGCGGGTTGCCCGCGGCGCCGGGCTGACGGAACGGGCGGTCGCGGGTATGTTTCGCGAGGCCGAGCGCCTTGCGCTCAGACTCGCGGCACGAACTTAACACCGGCAAGAGGGAGCACGACAAGCGATGTCACGCGAAAAGATCTCACGCAAGAAACTCCTGCAGGAACCCGACGAATTTCTCAGCCTCTCGCAGCAGATCTGGCTCTGGGCGCACGAGAACCGTCGGAAGACGGCGATGTTCGCGGGCGGCGTCGCCGCGGTCGTCCTGCTGGCGGTCGGCGTCAAGGCCTATGTCGAGCGGTCGCACGGGCAGCGCGCGACCGCGGTCGCCACCGCCGTCGCGCGCTACACCCAGGCGCCGGCCGGCGCGATCCCCGCCGATCTGCGGCAGGAACTGGGCACGCTCGCCGAGCGCTACGGCGGCTCGCCCGAGGGAGACGTCGCCCGGTTCTTCCTGGCCGGAGCCTACGCGGCCGCCGGCGAGACCGAGAAGGCGCGGCAGGCTTACACCGCGCTGGCGGGCGGCGCTCAGCGGCAGAGCGAACTCGCGATGCTGGCGCGACAGGCGCTGGCCTATCTCGACCTTGGCAGCGGGGCCACAGACGCGGCGCTGACGGCGTTCCAGGAACTGCTCAAGACGCAGGGCGGGGCGGTTGCCCGGGCGCAGATCATGCTGGAAATCGCGGCGATCCACGAGAAGAAGGGCCGGCCGGCGGAGGCCCGCCGCGTCTACCAGGACCTTCTTGCCGAACACCCGGACGGTTCGTGGACGGCCACGGCCAAGGACCGGCTGCGTCTACTGGCCGAGTTGGGGCCGTCCGCATCGTGACGAGCGCCGCGCTGCTCTCCGGCAACGAGGCCATCGCTCGCGGGGCCTGGGAGGCCGGCGTCGATTTCGCCACCGGGTATCCCGGCACGCCGAGCACGGAGATCCTCGAGGTGCTCGCGACGCTGCCCGGCCCGCGCTGTCAGTGGTCGGTGAACGAGAAAGTCGCCCTGGAAGTCGGGATCGGGGCGTCGTGGTGCGGCGCCCGCGTCCTGGTCACGATGAAGCACGTCGGCGTCAACGTCGCGGCCGACCCGCTCTTCACGCTCTCGTACACCGGAGTGCGCGGCGGGCTGGTCCTCGTCTCCGCCGACGATCCTCACCTGTTCTCCAGCCAGAACGAGCAGGACAACCGCCACTACGCCCGGTTCGCGAAGGTGCCGATGCTCGAGCCGGCGGACAGCCAGGAAGCACGCGATTTCACGATGCGCGCCTTCGCGTTGAGCGAGGAGTTCGACACACCCGTCATGCTGCGCAGCGTGACCCGGCTCTCGCACGCCAAGGGGCGGGTCAGCTTCGGCACTCGCAGCGCCTCACCGGTGGAGAAGCGCTTCACGCGCGAGCCGGAGAAGCTCGTGATGGTCCCGGAATTCGGCCGGCGGCGTCACCGCCTCGTCGAGGAGCGGACCCTGAAGCTCGTCGCGCTGGCCGAAACCTCCGACCTGAACCGCGAGATACCCGGTCGCAGCGGCGAGCCGGGCATCATCGCCGCCGGCATCGCCTACCAGTACGCGCGCGAAGCCTTCCCTGGCGCGTCGTTTCTGAAACTCGGCATGTGCTGGCCGCTGCCGCGCAAGCGCATCGAGGCTTTCGCCGCCCGCCACGAGCGCGTCATCGTCGTCGAAGAGCTCGACCCGTTTCTCGAGGAACAGATCCGCTCCTGGGGCATCGCCGTCGAAGGCGCCTCGACCCGTTCGCTGGTCGGTGAGCTCAACCCCACGCTGGTCGCCGAGGCCTGGGGCGGCGGCGCACCGCCGGCACTCGCCTGCTGCCCCAGCGATCTGCCCGGCCGCCCGCCCGTGCTCTGCCCGGGCTGCCCGCACCGCGGAATTTTCTCGCTGCTCAAGACCCGCCGGGTCATCGTCTCCGGCGACATCGGCTGCTACACGCTCGCGGCGCTGCCGCCGCTGTCCGCCCTCGACACCTGCCTGTGCATGGGGGCGAGCCTCGGGGTGGCGCACGGCATCGAGCGCGGGCTGCCACCCGGGGAGCGACGCCAGGTCGTCGCGGTCATCGGGGACGGGACCTTCTTCCACTCGGGGCTCACCCCGCTGGTCGATCTCGTCTACAACCACGCGCACACGTTGACGATCGTTCTCGACAACCGGACCACCGCGATGACCGGACGCCAGGAGCATCCCGGAACCGGCCGGACTCTGGCCGGTGAGCCGAGCGCCGAGGTCTCCATCGCGGCGATCGGCCGCGCCATGGGCATCCCCGAAGTCGTCCAGACCGACGCGTACGACCTGCCGCGCCTCGGTGCTGAACTCGACCGCCTGCTGGCGACTCCGGGCCCCGCGCTGCTCGTCAACCGCGGCGCCTGCGTGCTGCTCACGCGCGCGCCGCACGGGCCCGTGCTCGTCGTCGATCCGGTGAAGTGCGACGGGTGCCGCCGCTGCCTCGTGGTCGCCTGCCCGGCGCTCGCGCTCACCGGTGCGGGGAAGGAGGCCCGGGCCGTGGTCGACCCGGCGCTCTGCACGGGCTGCGGCGTGTGCGCTGCGCACTGCGATCGCGGCGCGTTCTCCCCGCTTTCGGGAGGCCCGCGATGAGCGGCACGACCAATGTCCTGCTGGCCGGCGTCGGCGGCCAGGGGGTGCTCCTCGGCAGCGAAGTTCTCGCGGAGGTCGCCGCCCTCGCCGGTTTCGAAGTCAAGAAGAGCGAAGTCCACGGGATGGCCCAGCGCGGTGGCAGCGTGGTCTCGCACCTGCGGCTGGGCGCGGAGGTCTTCTCGCCGCTGATTTCCCGCGGCGCCGCCGACTACCTGGTTTCGTTCGAACGTCTGGAGACCCTGCGCTATCTCGACTTTCTGCACGCGGGCTCCGTGGTGCTCGTCAACAACCAGCAGATCGCGCCGCTGCCGGTCGGCGTCGGGAAGGCGGTGTATCCCGCCGACATCGAGACCCGCCTGCAGGCCACGGGAGTGCGCTGCAGCTTCGTCGAGGGACACGCCATCGCTCTGGCCGCCGGCAATGCCAAGGCGGTGAACGCCGTGATCCTCGGGGCGCTCTCCGCGATCATGCCGTTCGCTCCCGAGCTTTGGGAGGAGGCGCTGCGGCACCAGATCCCCGCGCGTCTGCTCGATCTGAATCTGCGGGCGTTCGCGCTCGGCCGCGGGACGCGCGAGCCTCCCCGGGTTCGTTGACACCCCGGGTGGCTACCGTTAACATCCAGCGGACAGGTTAAGGCAGCGCAGACAAGACGGGTGGTTCCGGCCGCGCCCCGACGCGGGCCGCCCACCGGAGGCGACACAGATGCAGGCAACCCACCCCCACGACACGCTCCCGCGAGCGCAGCTCGAGCAGCTGCAACTGGAGCGGTTGCGCTCCACGATCGACCGCGTTACGCAGTCCGTGCCGTTTTACCGCGAGCAGTTGCGCGCCGCAGGGATCACCGCCGCCGACATCCGCAGTCTCGAGGACGTGCGGCGGCTGCCGTTCACCACCAAGCAGGATCTGCGCGACCACTACCCCTTCGGCCTGTTCGCGGTCCCGCTGGCCGACGTCGCGCGCATCCACGCCTCGTCGGGAACGACGGGAAAGATGACGGTGGTCGGCTACACCCGGCGCGACATCGAGACCTGGGCGGAGATCTGCGCGCGATCGCTGATGTGTGCCGGCGTCGGGCGCGGCGACATCGTCCACAATGCGTACGGGTACGGCCTGTTCACCGGCGGGCTCGGTGTGCACTACGGCGCGGAGCGGCTCGGCACGACGGTCATCCCGATCTCCGGCGGCAACACCAAGCGGCAGATCATGATCCTGCAGGACTTCGGCGCGACCGTGCTGACCTGCACGCCGTCGTACGCGCTGAACATGGCGGAGACGATGCGGGAACTCGGCGTCGACCCGTCCTCGCTGAAGCTGCGCGTCGGCATTTTCGGCGCCGAGCCCTGGTCGGAGGCGATGCGCCGCGAGATCGAGAAACAGCTGAACCTGGTCGCGCTGGATATCTACGGCCTCTCCGAGGTCATGGGCCCCGGAGTGGCCATGGAGTGCCTGGCCAAGAACGGGCCGCACATCTTCGAGGATCATTTCATCGCCGAGATCATCGATCCCGACACCGGCGCGCCGGTGGCCCCCGGGGCGTGCGGCGAACTGGTGTTCACCTCGCTGACCAAGGAGGCCTTCCCCGTCATCCGCTACCGCACGCGGGACATCACGGCGCTGGACACCGCCCCCTGCGGCTGCGGCCGGACGCTCGCGCGCATGGTGCGCGTCACCGGCCGCACCGACGACATGCTGATCATCCGCGGCGTGAACGTCTTCCCCTCGCAGATCGAGAGCATCCTCGTCGGATTGCCCGGTGTCGAGCCGCACTATCAGCTGATCGTCGATCGCGTCGGCCAGATGGACACCCTGGAGATCCAGGTCGAGATGACCGAAGGGATTTTCAGCGACGAGGTTAAGCAGCTCGAAACGCTCGCCCGGCGCATCGAGAACGACATCAAGGACTACTTCGGCGTCACCGCCAAGGTGAAGCTGGTGGAACCCAAGTCGATCCAGCGCAGCGAGGGCAAGGCCCGGCGCGTGATCGACAACCGGAAGTTGAACGGCTGACGGTCCGGGGACTGATTTCAATCTGTCCCCCAGGGAGAGAACGATGAAGGTCGAACAGATTTCAGTATTCCTCGAGAACAAGTCCGGTCGCCTCTCGGAGGTGACCCGCATCCTCGGCGACGGCGGCATCAACCTGCGCGCGCTGACGCTGGCCGACACGACGGATTTCGGCATCCTGCGGCTGATCGTCAACGACAACAAGCGCGCCGTCGAGCTGCTCAAGGCCAGCGGCTTCACGGTCGGGACCACGGAGGTCGTGGCCGTTGAGATCCCCGACCGTCCCCGGGGCCTGGCGGACATCCTCGATCTGCTCGGCGCGGCGGGGATCAACGTCGAGTACATGTATGCCTTCGTCGAGAAGCGGACCGACAACGCCGTGGTCATCTTCCGGTTCGACGAGGCCGAAAAGGCGATCGCCGCGCTCCAGCGGGCCGGGGTTTCGATTCTGCCCGGCGAGAAAGTGTACGCGCTCTAGCTGTGCCGCAGGGCACCCCCGGCGAATGGCGCCGCGGGGCACCACCCTGAGGAATCGTGGCAGGAGGGGACAATGCGAATGATCCGTAAGGTGACGATCCTTTCGATGTGCGTGGCGCTGTTGGCGGCTCTGCCCGCCGCTGCGGCGGAGACGATCAAGGTCGGTGCGATTCTCGCGGTCACCGGCCCGGCGGCGTTCCTGGGGGCGCCCGAAGCCAAGACGCTGGAAATGCTCGTGGCCCAGGTCAACGCGGCCGGCGGCATCAAGGGGATGAAGGTCGAACTGCTGATCAAGGATTCGAGCGCCAACCCCGAAAAGGCGGTCTCCCTGGCCAAGCAGCTCGTTGAGGAGGAGAAGGTCTTCGCGATCCTCGGCCCCTCGACCAGCGGCGAGTCGATGAAGATCAAGCAGTACGTGGACGAGAGCGCGACGCTGCTGCTCTCCTGCGCCGCCGCCGAGGCGATCACCACGCCGATCATGAAGTGGGTCTTCAAGACCCCGCAGAACGATGCGAACGCGGTGCGCTGGATTTACGGCGACCTGAAGAAGAAGGGCCTCAAGAAGATTGGCGTGCTCGCGAGCAATACCGGGTTCGGCAATGCCGGCAAGGGTCAGCTCGAGAAGCTCGCGCCCGAGTTCGGCATCGAGGTCGTGATCGCCGAGAGCTACGACAAGGACGCGGTCGATCTGGACGCCGAAGTCACCAAGCTCAAGTCCAAGGATGTCCAGGCGGTCGTCAACTGGTCGATCGAGCCGGCGCAGTCCAAGGTCCCCGTGAGCATGCGCAAGATGGGCTGGCTGGTGCCGCTCTACCAGAGCCACGGCTTCGGCAACATCAAGTACGTCGAGGCCGCCGGCCCCGCAGCCGAGGGGATTCTCTTCCCGGCCGGACGCCTGCTCGTCGCCGAGGGCCTTCCCGACTCGAACGTGCAGAAGTCGCTGCTGCTCAAGTACAAGAAAGACTACGAGGCGGCGACCAAGGAGGCGCCGAGCACCTTCGGCGGGCACGCTTACGACGCCTTCACGCTGCTGGTCAAGGCCATCGAAATCGGCGGCCCCGACAAGGAGAAGGCCCGCGCCGCCCTCGAGGGTCTCAAGGGCTTCGTCGGCACCGCCGGCATCTTCAATTTCTCGGCCGAGGACCACAACGGCCTCGGCATGGACGCTTTCGAACTGCTGACCGTCAAGGGCGGCAAGTTCGCGCTCGCCCCGTAAGATCTCACGCTTGCCTGGAGGCCCGGGGCCGCGTGTTCGGCCCCGGGCCGGGCGACTCCCATGAGCAGCGACATCTTCCTGCAGTTCTGCGTTGCCGGCCTGACCTACGGCATCATCTACGGCGTCGTGGCCATCGGCTTCACGATCATCTACAACACCACCGGCATCATCAATTTTGCGCAGGGCGAGTTCCTGATGATCGGCGGCATGACGGCGGTCACCCTGCACCGCCATCTGCCCCTGCCGCTGGCGATCCTGGGCGCCGTGGCCGTCACGATGCTCGTCGGCGCCGCCATCGAGGTGCTCTTCATCCGCTGGCTCAAGCGGCCCTCCGTGTTGCGGCTGATCATCATCACCATCGGCGTCTCGATCGTCATCCGGGAACTGGCGCTCCACCTCTGGGACGAGAAGTCGCACGCGCTGCCGCATTTCACCGGCGACTCGGTCAGCGCGCTCACGGTGGCCGGCGCGAAGATTTCCCCGCAGGTGCTCTGGGTCATCGGCGTCTGCGGCGCGATGGTGCTGCTCCTGGGCGCCTTCTTCCGCGCCACGCCGCTCGGCAGGCAGATGCGCGCCTGCGCCTCCAACCGCGACGCGGCGCGGCTCTGCGGGATCAATACCCGCAACATGGTCACGCTCTCCTTCGTGCTCAGCGCCGGCATGGGGGCCCTGGCCGGCTGTGTGGTCTCGCCGATCACCTACGTGCAGTACGACAGCGGCACGGCGCTGGCGATCAAGGGCTTCACGGCAGCGATCCTCGGCGGTCTCGGGAGCACGGCCGGGGCGGCCGCCGGGGGACTGATTCTCGGCCTGCTCGAGTCCTTCGGCGTCTGGATGCTGCCGGCCGCCTACAAGGACGCGGTCGCGATCGCCGTGATGCTCGGCGTGCTGTTCCTGCGGCCGAGCGGGATCTTCGGCAGCGCCGAGGCGGCGCGCCTGCGGGAGTATTGAGGTGAGCGCCCGGAGTCGGGGAACGGGCTTCACGGTTGCGCTGGCGCTCGCGGTCGTCGCAATCCAGGTCGCGGCCAGCCTCTCGCACAAGACCTACTACCTGACCCAGCTGACGATGTCCGCGTACGCGATGCTCGTCGTCCTCGGTCTCGCGATGCTCATGGGCTACGCCGGCCAGGCCTCGCTGGGGCAGGCCGGGTTCTTTGCGCTCGGCGGCTACACCGCGGCCTTCCTCACGACGTTCGACCTCGCGCCGCGCGGCAAGGCGCTCGCGGTCGTCGTCCTCGCGCGGGCGCACCTGCTCGTGACCCGCCCGGACGGCAGCGGCGGCAGCATCACTCATGTGCACCCCTGGGCGGCCGCACTGCTCGCCGTCGGGCTCGCGGCCGCCGTCGCCTGGATCGTCGCCGGCCCGGTCTTCCGCCTGCGCGGACACTACCTGGCGATGGCGACCCTCGGCTTCGGCATCATCGTCCACCGCATCTTCCTCGGCAGCTCGCTGTTCGGCGCGGCCGACGGGATCTCCGACGTCCCGGCGCTCGCGCTGCTGCCCGGCTTCGCGATCTCCGGACGAGCGCCCGCGCGGGTGCCGAATTACTACGCCGCGTGGGGTCTGGTTCTGCTCACGCTCTGGATGCTCTCCAATCTGATCGAATCCCGGGTCGGTCGCGCGCTGCGCGCGATTCACGGCTCGGAGAACGCCGCGGCGGCGGTCGGCATCCCCATCGCGAGGTTCAAGACCCGCGTCTTCGTCCTCGCGGCCGTGCTGGCGGCGCTCGCCGGCGTGCTGCTGACCCACTACAACGGCGGGATCGGCCCGTCGGAAGCCTCGGTGATGAAGTCCGTCCGGTACGTGGCGATCGTCGCGGTCGGCGGCATGGCCAACCTGCGCGGCGCGCTCGTGATGGGCACCATCCTGACGTTCCTCTCGCTGCGCGGCTATTTCGGTACCCTCGACGATCTGGTCTTCGGCGGCATCCTGCTGGCCATGATGCTCTTCGCCCCCGAGGGCATCGTCGGCGGCGGCCGCTGGCGGCAATTCAGGGCGCTGCTGGTGCGCAGAGGGCGCGGTGACCATGCAGCCGGTGCTTGAGGTCCGTGATCTCGGCCGGCGCTTCGGCGGACTCCAGGCCGTCGCCGACCTCTCGTTCGTCGTCCCGCGCGGCGGCATCAAGGCCGTCATCGGGCCGAACGGCGCCGGCAAGACCACGCTGTTCAACCTGGTCTCCGGCTATGCGCTGCCCGACAGCGGGTCGGTGCGCTTTCGCGGCGAGGAAGTCCGGGGGCTCCCGGCCCACGAGCTCGCGGGCCGCGGGATGGCGCGGACATTTCAGCAGATCCAACTCGTCCCGGGCATGTCGGTGCTCGAAAATGTGCTGACGGGACGGCACCGGCACACCCGGAGCGGGTTCCTCGCGGGAATGCTGCGGCTGCCGGGCACCGTCCGCGAGAGCCGCGCCGCCCGGGAGCGCTGCCTCGAGACCCTCGCGTTTCTCGGACTGGCCGATCACGCCGACGCCGAGGCCCTGAGCCTGGCTTATGGGCAGCAGCGCCTGGTTGAACTGGCGCGGGCGCTCGTCTGCGAGCCGGAACTGCTGCTGCTCGACGAGCCCGCCGCGGGCCTGAACATGCGGGAGACCGAGGACCTTGCCGGGACGATCAGCCGCATCAATGCCACGGGGTTGACGGTCCTGCTGGTGGAGCACGACATGGGCCTGGTGATGAACATCTCCCACGAGATCCTTGTGCTCGGCGCGGGCCGCCGCGTGGCCGAGGGCGACCCGCGCGCGATCCAGCGCAATCCCGACGTGATCCGGATCTACCTGGGCGAGGACGATGCTGAAAGTCCGTAATCTCGAGGCCGGGTACGGGCCGCTGAAAGTCCTCGTCCAGGTCTCTCTGCACGTTTCTCCGGGGGAGATCGTGACGCTGATCGGCGCCAACGGCGCCGGCAAAAGCACGCTGCTGCGCGCGCTCTCCGGGCTGCTCGCACCCGCCGGCGGCGAGGTGCTGTTCGACGGCCGGTCGATCCGCGGTCTGCCCGCCGAGCGGGTCGTCGATCTGGGCATCGCGCTGGTGCCGGAGGGGCGGCAGGTGTTCGCCGCGATGTCGGTGCACGAGAATCTGCTTCTCGGCGGTTACGTCGCCGCGCGGCGCGGCCGGGACGGGCAGGGGACCCACCGGGCGCTGGAGGAGATCTACCAGCTGTTCCCGGTCCTGCGCGAGCGCACCGGGCAGCTCGCCGGCACCCTCTCCGGCGGCGAGCAGCAGATGCTGGCCATGGGCCGCGCGCTGATGACGGACCCGCGGCTGCTGATGATGGACGAACCGTCGATGGGCCTGGCGCCGCTGATCGTGCGCGACATCTTCCGCGCCATCCAGCGGCTGCGCGACGAGGGACGGACGGTACTGCTGGTCGAACAGAACGCCCGGGCCGCCCTGCGGATCGCCGACCGCGGGTACGTCATTGAAACCGGCAAGCTGGTGCTCGAGGGGGAGGCCGCGTTCCTGCTCGGCGACCGCGAGGTCCAGCGCGCCTATCTCGGGAAGGGCTACCGCGAGGTCTGGGAATGAGCAATAATAGAGGGGCTATGGCGATCTGGGATCCCCGCAACGAAGGCATGGCCCGTGAGGATCTGGACCAGCTCCAGCTCGAACGACTGCAGACGACGCTCAACCGGGTGCACCGCAGCGTGGCGTTCTACCGGGGTCGCTTCGAGGAGCAGGGCTTCGACCCCGGGGATTTCCGCTCGCTGGAGGATTTGCGGCGGCTGCCCTTCACGACCCGGGCCGAACTCGCGAAGCACCACCCCTACGGTCTGTTCGCGGTGCCGCTACGCGAAGTGGTGCGGCTGCACGCCTCCACCGCGACCGGCGGCCGGCAGGTCGTCGTCGGGCACACGGCGCGCGACATCCGCACCTGGGGCGAACTCGCCGCGCGGGTGCTGGTGGCCGGGGGCGTGACCCGGGACGATGTCGTGCAGATCGCCTTCGACTACGGGATCTTTCCCGACGGCTTCGGTTTCCACTACGGCGCCGAACGCATCGGCGCGTCGGTCATCCCGACGTCGGCCGCGCGCATGAACCACCAGCTCGAGATCATGCGGGACTACCGCAGCACCGTGCTGATCGCGCCACCGTCCGTGGCGCGATCGCTCGCCGACCATCTGGTGACCGAGGCCATCGACCCGAAGACGCTGTTTCTCCGGGTCGGCATTTTCAGTGCCGAAATCTGGGGGGAGCCGCTGCGGCGCGACCTGGAGGCGCGGCTGATGGTCAGCGCCGCCGACGCTTACTCGGTCGGCGAGGTCATGGGGCCCGGCGTCGCCGGGGAGTGCGACGCGCGCGCCGGTCTGCATCTGCAGGAAGACCATTTCCTCGCCGAGATCGTCGACCCCGCCACGGGCGCCGTGCTGCCCGCGGGAGCCACGGGCGAACTGGTGCTGACGACGCTCACCCGCGAGGCCTTTCCCCTCATCCGCTACCGGACCGGGGACCTGACGAGCCTCGAACCCGCAGCCTGTGCCTGCGGCCGGACACTCGCCCGCATCGCCCGCGTCGCGGGACGGACCGACGACATGATCAGCCTGCGCGGCGTGCATTTCTTCCCCGCGCAGGTCGCGAGCATCCTCTCCACGGTCGAGGGCCCCCCGCCGCGGTTTGTGCTGGCTCTGCAGCGCGAGGCCGGGCAGGATTTGCTGGAGATCAGGGTCGAGGTTTCCGAAGGGATGTTCTTCGACGGCATGCGGCAGCAGCGGCAGCTGCTCGAGGAGGTTTCGCGCCGCGTCCAGGAGGAATTGGGCATCACGGCGCGGGTGAAACTCGTCGACCCGCGCCTGACGCTCCCCGGGGAACCCGCGATCAGGGTCATCGATGAACGCTAGCCTGGCGCCGAAAAGGGCCCATCTGCTGCGTTGCGCTTCGCCCTTCGTCACTGCGGCGTACTGCTCGTACGCCTCATTACTCAGGACTCGCGCGCCGTGCACCTGGACCCTTTTCGGCGCCAGGCTAGCGTTCATAGATGACCCTGGTAGCGGGGTCCCCGGGG
>JANOHV010000123.1:0-2597 GCA_031406795.1 Candidatus Rokuibacteriota bacterium | reverse complement strand
GCCTGCTGGCCGCGGTGGGCAGCGTGCGGGCGGCCGCCGGATCGGACGGGCGGTTCGACCGCGCCGCCATCACCCTCACCATCCACGATCTGCCCCCAGGCCGCTGAGAAGGGCCCATCTGCGGCGTCGCCCTTCGCCCTTCGCCCTTCGTCACTGCGGCGTACTGCTCGTACGCCTCATTCCTCAGGACTCGCGCGCCTTGCACCTGGACCCTTTTCGGCGCCAGGCTTGATCAACCAGAGGCGCGGCGGGGGAGGGTGCAGTGAGCGCCCCGCTCGAGGTGGCCGTCCTCTGGCACATGCACCAGCCGGACTACCGCGACAAGCTCAAGGGGCGGGCGGTGCTGCCCTGGGTCCGGCTGCATGCCGTCAAGGACTACTACCCGATGGCGGCGCTCGTCGACGAGTTTCCCGGGCTGCGCGTGACCTTCAACTATGTGCCGTCGCTGCTCGACCAGCTCGATGACTACCTGGCCGGACGCACGCTGGACGAGCACCTCGTGCTCTCGACGGTGGCCGCCGCGGATTTGAACCAGGAGGGGCAGCTCTTCCTGCTGCGCAATTTCTTCATGGCCAACCACGGGACCATGATCCGTCCGTTCCCGCGCTACTTCGAGCTGCTGGAGAAGCGCGGGCCCTCCGGCGACCAGCGCCACCTCGAGTCGGCGCGGCGTCTCTTCGCCGCCAAGGATTTTCTCGACCTCCAGGTTCTCTTCAATCTCTGCTGGTTCGGGCCCTATTTCCTCGAGACGGATCCCCTGTGCCGGGAACTGGCGACCAAGGGTCAGGGATTCACGGAAGCCGAAAAGTGCGCCCTGCTCGAGCGCCAGCACGAGATCGCCGGCCAGGTCGTCCCGCTGCTGCGCCGCCTGGTGCGGGAAGGGCGCATCGAGGTCTCGACGACGCCCTTTTACCACCCGATACTGCCGCTGCTCGTCGACAGCGACTGCGCCCGCATCGCGATGCCTGAGATAACGCTGCCGCACCAGGCCTTTCGACACCCCGAGGATGCCCTCGCGCAGATCCGCAAGGCGATCGCCTACCACGAGTGCGCCTTCGGCGAACGGCCGCAGGGAATCTGGCCTTCCGAGGGGAGCGTGAGCCCGGCGGTCCTCCAGATGTTCCAGGAACAGGGGCTGCGCTGGACGGCGACCGACGAGAACGTGCTCTTTCGCTCTCTCGGACAGAACCTCAACCAGGAGTTTTATCGCTCCGGCAAGCGCGAGGAACTGCTCTATCAGCCCTATCGCAGCGGCACCGGGACCACGGCGGTCTTCTTCCGTGACCACGTGCTTTCCGACCTCGTCGGCTTCTCGTACAGCCGCTGGGACGCGCAGGATGCCGTGGGCGATTTCGCCCACCGGCTCAAGCGCATCGCCGAGTTGCCGGGGGGGCGGCGGGAAGGGCGCGTCGTCCCGGTGATCCTCGACGGCGAGAATGCCTGGGAGTACTACCCCGACGGGGGTCTTGAATTCATCCGCGGCCTCTACCGGCGGCTGACGGAAGACCCCGGGTTCCGCAGCACCACTTTTCGCGACTATCTCGACCGGCACCCCCCCGTCGCGAGAGTGCCGGAAATCTTCACCGGCTCCTGGATCAACAGCAATTTCGCGATCTGGATCGGTCACCGCGAGGACAATCGCGCGTGGGATTTGCTCTCCGACGCCCGTGAGGCGCTGGTGCGGGCCGACGCCGGCAGGGCCGTCTCGACCGATCGCCTCGCCGCCGCGTGGGACGAGCTTTTCATCGCCGAGGGGAGCGACTGGTGCTGGTGGTATGGAGACGACCACACCTCGGGGAACGACGAGGTCTTCGATGAATTGTACCGGCGTCACCTGATGAACATCTACCACCTCATCGGGGAGAAGATACCCGAGGGGCTTTTCGCCAGCGTCCTCGAGAACGCGGGCGCCGGCCCGCAGCCGGATGAGGTGACCTCGCTGATCTCACCGCGGGTCGACGGACGGGTCAGCAGCTATTTCGAGTGGCTCGGCGCGACCGCCTATGAGATCCACCGCCGTGCCTCCACGATGCACCGCAGCGACTTGCCCGTCTCGATGTTCTACTACGGCATGAACACCGAACGGCTCTTCCTGCGGGTCGACTTCCGTATCGGCTACCATGACCTCGCCCTGTTCGGCGACGCCGTGCTGGTCCACATCTCCAAGCCGCGGCCGCTGCGCATCGTCATCCCGATGACCTCGGCGGGGCGCGGCTGCTACATCGTCGACGAGGAGGGGAGCGGACGGCGCGAGCTTCCCGACGGCACGGTTGTCATCGCGGACATTCTCGAAGCCGGCATCCCGTGGTCTGCTCTCGGCACGTCGCTCGCGGACCGGGTCCAGTTTCACCTGTCGCTCGAAAAGTCCGGGAACAGCCTGGCTTCCTGGCCGATGAGCGGGTCGTTCACGGTCACCGTGCCCGACGCCGATTTCGAGCGCCGGATGTGGTCCGTCTAGCAGTCCACTGAAACAGGAAAAAGTTCAAATCGCTATCATTTCGTCATAACTACTACGTCTGATAAGATATATTATGTAAAATATACGAGTATTCTCGAGCGCATCAAAGGGACGCCAGTTTGATCAATCGAGAGTTTCA
>JANOHV010000110.1:0-13111 GCA_031406795.1 Candidatus Rokuibacteriota bacterium | reverse complement strand
GAGCCATGGTCCTCTCCCCTTACGCGACGGTGATCCCGCTGATCTTCACGCGGGTGTAGTGCTGACGGTGGCCGGTCTTGCGCCGCATGTTCTTGCGCTTCTTGAACTTGAAGACGATGATCTTCGGCCCCTTCACCGGGTTGGTTTCGTCATCGCTCACCACCTCGCCGGTGACCTTCACCTGCGGGAGTGTCGGCCGGCCGATCAGGGTCTGATCCGGGGCGACCAGCAGCAGCACCCGGTCGAAATTGACGGTAGAGCCCTGTGCCGCGTCGAGCAGTTCGACGTCGATCAGGTCGCCGACGCCCACGCGGTATTGCTTGCCGCCGGTTTCAAGGATCGTGTACATTGCGTATCTCCTCCTCGCACATCAGTTCTATAAAGAGGACTGATTATCGCTGGAATTCGGCCGGTGTCAAGCGAAACTTCAGCGACAATGTTCTCGGCCTCCGTCAGGGGGGCGGAAGCGTGGAGTTTTTCGCTGCTCTGGGCAACGACGTACACAAAAAACATACAATCATTTTTCGCCCGCAACCCCTTGAAAAGGCAGAATAGCCGTCGAATTTGTCGGGCTAGTACGTATGAACTATTTGTACAATGATGGGTGCCGAACCGTCCAGAATTCGCGCAAGCCGATGGTGACCTTCATGTCAACATATTGAATATATTCAATAATATTGTCTTAATCCCGGTGATCGTCGCGCCTGGCACGCCTGATGCTATATCCCCAGTCATGGATTGACGGGAAGGACGAAACAGCAACCAACACAACGGGAAGAGGGGGTGAGTACGATGGAAAAAAGGATTCTGGTGGTGGATGACGATCAGGTGGTGGGAAGCAGCTTCGAACGGGTGCTCACGAACAAGGGGTATCGGGTCGACACCGCCCTGAGCGGGAGGGAAGCGTTCGAAAAGTACGCTGGCGCCGAGTTCGACATGGTGTTCACCGACTTGCGCATGCCCGGTCAGGGCGGTCTCGAGGTGGCGCGCCGGATCAAGGAGATGAATCCCTGGCTGCCGATCGTGGTCGTCACCGGTTATGCGACGCAGGAAGCTGAGGAGCAAGCCCGGGAGATCGGTGTCGCCGAATTCATCCAGAAGCCGCTCACGCCCTCGATCATCGAGGAAGTCGCCGCCCGGGTCATGGGACGCATCGCGGCGGTGACGGCCGGCCCGGCCGCGGTCGTCGGCGCGGCCGTCCCGATCGAAGCGACGGAGAGCATCGCGCGCAACATCGCGCTCTTTTTCGCGGCTCCGTTTATCGGACTGGCGTACATCGTGGCGTTTCCGTTCGTTGGCGCCTACATGATCGCGCGCTGCTGCGTGCGCCTGGCGCTTGGCTCCCGGTGACGGATCTGAACCGCGAGCCGGGGAGCGGGAAGTCATGATCACGAGGAATCGGTTGGCGAGGGGGGGGCGGTCGCCCCTCCTTCGTCTTTCGTTCGCGCTGCTCCTCCTCGCGGCGCTGTCGCTGCCGGCCGGAGCAGGCGCCGCTGCAGCAGCTTCCGGGCCGACCTGGCGGGCCTGCCTCTCGTGCCACGAAGACGTCGGTCTCTCGGTGACGACGGCGAACGGCGAGAAGGTGTCGCTCGCGGTGAGCGCGGCCGACCTCGCCGGTTCGGCCCACCGCGGCATCGAGTGCCGGGGCTGTCACCGCGGGGTGCGGCTCGACGCACACCCCGATGGGCATCCCGCGGCGAGCCGGGAAGCATTCCGCCTTGACGCATCGCGCAACTGCCTCGCGTGCCATCCGGCAGAGGGATTGCGCGCACATTCCCCGCACGCGGCCGTCGTTTTCGAGGACCAGCAGCTTGCGTGCATCGAATGTCACGGCTCCCACGGAGTGAGAAGCGTTGCCGCCTGGAAGCGCGGCGCGGCGCCCGATGAATACTGTCTGAGCTGTCACTCCCGGGCTCTGAAGTTGCAGCGCCCGGACGGCTCCTCGGTGGAACTCGGGGTGGAGGCGCTCAAGCTCAAGGCCTCCGTGCACCCGAACCACGTCTGTTCCGATTGCCACACCGGTTTTTCGGCGACCGCGCACCCGGCCGAAACCAGCGCCGACGAGGGCAACCGCGCCATCGCGGCCGTCCGGATCTGCGCCCGCTGCCACGCCGACAAGCTGCGCCAGGCGGAAGGGAGCGTTCATTTCACACTGCTGCGGGCGGGGGTTGCGGGGGCTCCGGGGTGTACCGACTGCCACAGCGCGCACGAGGTGGCGCCGAAGGAGCGGTTCGCCTCCGTCGCCGGAACGCCGTGCCGCGCCTGTCACCAGAAGGTTTTCGCGGCGTACGCGGGGAGCATGCACGGCAAGGCCCGCGCCTCAGGCGATCACTTCGACGCGCCGTTGTGCTCGGACTGCCACCGCGCCCACGATGTGCAGGGCAGCGCCCGCCCCGAATTGGTCCGCGCGGCCTGCATCGGCTGTCACCCGACCGCGGTGGCGGTCCATTCGGCCTGGCTGCCGAACGCCGCACTGCACCTGGACGTCGTTTCCTGCGCCGCGTGCCACGCGCCGCAGGCGGAGCGGGTGGTCGCCCTGAGCCTCGTCGAGGAGGGCACGGGCCGGGCGCTCACCGAGCGCGAGGTTGGCGACCTGTTCGACGGCAATGCGCGCGCCGCCTTCGACCCGTCAGGCAGCGGGGTGAGCGGTCTCGATCTCTGGTCGAGTATGCGCCGGCTCGAGTCCCGGCGGCAGGCCTCTGCGGCCAAGCTCGACGTGACCGGCCGGCTACAGGTCGCCCGGGGCGTCGACGCCCACCGTCTCGCCGCGAAGTCCGGCGCGGTCCGGGCCTGCGAGACCTGCCACACGAATGGCTCCACGGCGTTCGATCGCGTCGTTCTGACGCTCGCCCGCGACGACAACCGCCCGAAGCGCTTCGACGCCTCCCCGGGGATGCTCGCCGACTCGGCTTCCGTGATGTCGATCCACGGCTTCTACGCCCTCGGGGCCACGAGGCACGGGGTGCTCGACTGGCTGCTCGTGCTGGCGGTCGCCGGCGGCCTTTCGGTCGTCGCCATTCATCTGACATTCCGCCTCCGGGCCGCGCGCGCCCGCAAGGAAGGGTGAACCGTCATGAAAAGGATCTACATCCACCCGCTGCCGGTGCGGATCTGGCACTGGACGAACGCGCTCGGGTTCGTGCTGCTCATCCTCTCGGGGTTGCAGATCCGCTACCGCGACCTGATCGGGCTGGCCTCGTTCGAGGCCTCGGTGCGGCTCCATAACTACGTCGGCTTCGCGCTGATGGGCAGCTACCTGCTCTGGCTCGTCTTCTATCTCACCTCGGACAAGATCAAGAACTACCAGATGGAGCTGCGCCCCAGGAAATTCTACACCGACGCCATCAACCAGGCGGTGTACTACGGCTACGGCATCTTCCGCGGTTCGGCGAACCCCCACCACGCCTCGGCGTACACCAAGTTCAACCCGATGCAGAAGCTGGCCTACGACCTGATCATGCTACTTGTGGTGCCCCTTCAGTTCCTCTCGGGGTTGTTGCTCTGGGATGTGCAGCGCTTCTCGGGCGCGGTGGCGGCGCTCGGCGGGGTGCGCACCGTGGACACGCTCCACGTGCTGTTCTTCATCTTCTTCACGGCCTTCCTGCCGGTCCACGCCTACCTCGCGACGCTCGGGCACACCCCGGGCGCGCACTTCAAGGCGATGTTCACCGGCTACGAGGAAGAGTTCGAGCACGCGAAAAGGACGTGATGGTCATGGAAGAGAGGATTCGAGTTCTGGTGGTGGACGACGAGGAAGTGGTTCGCCTCGGCTACCGGCGGGTGCTCTCGGCGGACGGATTCCGCGTGATGGCGGCGGGCAACGGGGCCGAGGCGCTCGACCTGATGGGCGATGCCGGCTTCGACGTGGTGCTGCTGGACATGCGGATGCCCGGCATGGACGGGATGGAAGTCCTGCGGGCGATCAAGCAGCGGTGGCCCCAGAGCGAAGTCGTGGTGGTCACCGGGTACCCGTCGATCGAGACGGCCAAGGAGGCGGTGAAGCTCGGCGCGTATGACTACCTGGCGAAGCCGGTGGTGCCCGAAGCGGTGATCAGGGCGACCACCGGAGCCTGGATGCAGAAGCGCTGGACGATCCAGTGCGAGTCCGCGGCCGGGTGAAGGCCCGGGATGGCGGCGGGTTGAAGGGACGCCCGACGAGCGCAACGGCAAGGAGGTCGGTCATGTTCGAGTCACGCAGAGTGCTGGTGGTGGACGACGACGCGGTGGTCGGGAGGAGCATCAACCGCGTGCTCACGGAGCACGGGTACCTGGTGCGGGAGGCGATGAGCGGGTCCGAGGCGATGGAGGAGTTGGACCAGAAGCGTTACGACATGGTGTTCACCGACCTGCGTATGCCCGGCATGGACGGGCTGGAGATGGCCTCGCGGATGAAGAAGAGCCATCCGGAGATGCCGGTCGTCGTCATCACCGGGTACGGGACGGAAGCGAGTGAACAAAGGGCGCGCGATCTCGGTGTGGCGGGTTTCCTGCACAAGCCGCTCTCTCCGGAGGCGATTATCTCGAACGCCGAGCGCGTGCTGCGCGAGCGGGACGAGACCGCCGAGGCGATCAGGTTGTCCGCGCTGGCGCTGATCTCCCCCGCGACGACGACCGCTCCGGAGCTGGCGGCGGAGCCTGCCCTGGCTGCCGAAGCACGTGAGAATGTCGCGAAGAACGTTGCGCTCTTCTTCGCCGCGCCCTTCATCGGCCTGGCCTATATCGTGGCGTTCCCCTTCGTGGCTGCCTGGGCGATCGGCAAGTACGGGTACAAGTCGTTCATGACCAGGCGGTGAGGGCAAGGTCCGGCTGCATCTCCCAACGGGTTCGCCGCCCGGAGGTGGCGGCGAGCCCGCGGTCCCGGTCGCTACCCCGGTTTCCGGGCGCGGAAAGTCGCGCCATGGGTCTGGCGGGAAGTGGAAACCGGTGTCCTGCCGAGGAACTCGACGTCCTGAAATCCGGCCCGCCCGATCATGTCCAGGAGATCCCGCACGGGGATCGCCCCGCCGATTCAGTCGGACCAGGCCGCGAGGGTGCAGGGCGCCTCCCGCGCCTGTTCACCCTCGAAAACGATGTCCGCGAACTGAAGCCGCCCCCCGGGGACCAGCACTCGGAATATCTCCCGGAAGGCGCGTTCCTTCTCGGTGGACAGGTTCAGCACACCGTTCGAGATGACGACGTCAAAAGAGTGGGCTTCATGGGGGATGGCCTCGGCACTCCCTTCCCGCAGATCGACGTTGTGCAGGCCCACGGCGGCCGCGTTCTCCCGTGCGATTCTCAGCATCTCCGGCGTGATGTCGATGCCACAGAGCCGGCCGGTGCTGCCGATCGAGTGACTGGCGACGATCAGATCGATACCCGCACCGCAGCCGACATCGAGCAGGGATTCACCCTCGCCCAGCGGTCCGGCCAGGAAGGGGTTGCCGACGCCGCAGAATGACTTCATCAGGTCGGGCGGTATGAGCGAAAGAACGGCGGGGTCGTAGTTCAGGGCATGCGCCCCTTCAAGCCCGGTCGCATAGGCAAACTTGCCGACGGCACCTCCGGCTATTTCGGCGTAACGCTTCTGGACGGCGCCGCGAATCTTCTCGTGCTCGCATCCGGCTTTCATCGGCTCCTCCTCCTTCTCTGTCCCTGCTCGCACCCTCATGCCGGGGCGATGCTGCGGCATCGGGGCCGGCTACGACGCCTGGCCCGCCGCCCGCTCGACGGCCTCGTTGAATTCAGGCAAGTATTCAACCGTGCCGCCGACAACGCCGTCGTACTCCTTTCTCAGGAACTTGACCATGAATGCGTCATCGGGGGCACCATCCCATTGGCAGGTGAAACCGTGTCTGCTCGCGGGGGAGAAGCCGAATCGAGGATAGTACCCGGCGTGCCCGAGGACGAAGACCATGGCGCAGCCGGATTCTTGAAGCAGTTGGATGCCTCGCGTGACCAGTGCCGCGCCGATCCCCTGCTTCTGGTGCTCCGGCAGGACTGCCATCGGCCCCAGGCCCATCGCCGGTATCGCGTCGAGACCGCCGATCGCGACGGGAGAGAAGAAGATGTGGCCGACGATCCTGTCGTTGACCACGGCGACCAGCGACAACGCATCGGGATTTCCTTTTCGGATGCCATCGACAATTGACCCTTCGGTGGGGCCGGAGAAGACCCGGTCATGCAGCTCTCGAATGTCCCGGAAGTCTTTGGCGGTTTCTTTTCGAATCATCCCTTCTCCCTGGGCGTGTCAGTCCTGGTCCGCTGCGACCTCTCCGGCCGCGCCGCGGATCCGGATCTGATACTTCTTCATCAGCGCCTGGAAATTCGTGCGCTGCATGCCCGTCTCCTCGGCGCTGCGCGTCACGCTCCACTCGTTGCGCTTGAGCGCCTCGAGGACGAAGAGCCGCTCGACGCGTTCGACCGACTTCTCGCGGATCGCCTTTTTGACGCGCTTGAGCTCCGCGGCGCTCGTCGGCACGTTCATCTCCAGGCGCGGCTGCATGTCGAGAATGCTCGCCAGGTGCCCCTGGCTGACGAGGTGGTTGTTGGTGAGGATCACGGCGCGGTGCAAAGTGTTCTCCAGTTCGCGGATGTTCCCCGGCCAGTCGTGGTTCATCAGGGTGTTGATCGCCTCCGGGGAGATCTCGCGCACCTGCTTGCCCAGCTCGTTGCTGAAGGTCTTGAGGAAGTGGTACGCCAGCGCCGGGATGTCCTCGCGCCGCTCGCGCAGCGGCGGCAGCACGATCGGGAAGATGTTGATCCGGTAGAAGAGGTCCTCGCGGAACTTCCCCGCGGCGACCATCGCGGTGATGTCGAGGTTGGTGGCCGTGATCAGGCGGATGTTCGAGGCCTGGGTGCGCGTGTCGCCGACGGGCTTGTACTCGTGCTCCTGGAGCACGCGCAGCAGCTTGGCCTGGGTCGCCGCCGAGATGTTGCCGATTTCGTCCAGGAACAGGGTGCCGCCGTCGGCGACCTTGAAGAGCCCTGGCTTGTTGGTCACGGCGCCGGTGAACGCCCCGCGGATGTGCCCGAACAGCTCGCTCTCGAGCAGCGTCTCGCTGAGCGATCCGCAGTCGACCGGGACGAAGGGCTTGTCCTTGCGCAGGCTGTTGTAGTGGATCCCCCGCGCGATCAGCTCCTTGCCGGTGCCGCTCTCGCCGCGGATGAAGACCGTGCTGCTGGTCGGCGCGCACTTGGCGATCAGCCGGTAGACGTTCTGCATCTGCGGCGAGGCGCCGACGATGTTCTCGAAGCGGTACTTCGACCCGACTTCGGCGCGCAGCAGGGTGTTCTCGCGCAGCAGCCGCCGGCGCTCGAGCGAGCGCTCGACCGAGAGGGTCAGCTCCTCGGGGGTGAAGGGCTTGGGGATGTAGTCGAACGCCCCGAGCTTCATCGACTGCACCGCGGTGTCGATCTGCGAGAGGCCGGTGATCATGATGACGTCGGTGTCCGGGTGGCTCTCCCGGACGCGCTGCAGGATCTCCAGGCCCGAGACTTCCGGCATCATGATATCGAGGATCACCAGATCGTAACCCGACTGCTCCGCGCGGCGCAGCCCCTCGGCGCCGTCCTGCACGGTCTCGACCTCGTACTCGGGACCGCCGAGAATGCGGGCGACGGCCCGGCAGACTACCTCTTCGTCGTCAACGACCAGGATCTTCGCCGGCATGGGTCTCCTTTGCGCCCTCGGGCGACACGCCCTCCACGGGCAGTACGATGCGGAATGTCGTGCCGCGGCCGAACTCGCTCTCGACGTCGATCGTTCCACCGTGCGCATTGACGATGCTGTAGCCGACCGACAGCCCCAGCCCGACGCCCTTGCCCGGCTCCTTCGACGTGAAGAACGGGTCGAAGATCTTCGGCAGGTCCTCCGCCGGGATGCCGCAGCCGGTGTCCGTGAACGTCAGTTCGACCGCGGGAACCGCGCGGCGGCCGGCTCCCGGCGAGACCAGGCTCGGGGAGCGGCGCGAGCGCACGGCGAGCCGACCGCGACCGTTCATCGCGTCCCGGGCGTTGACGAGCAGGTTCATGATCACCTGCTTGAGCTGGTTCGGGTCCATGAAGATCGGCGGCAGTTCGGGGTCGAGCTCGGCCGCGAAGGCGACGTTCTGGAAGCCGGCCTGGTGCTCGACGAACTGGACGGTCTCGCGGACCACGGCGTTGAGGTCGCCGCTGACGATCTCGGGTTTCTTCTCTCGCGCGAAGTCCAGCAGCCGGCGGATGATGGCCGCGCAGCGCTTGGTCTCGCGGATGATGATGTCCATGTCCTCGGCCTCGGCGCTCCCCTCGGGGAGCTTGACGCGCACCAGGTGGGCGAAGGTCAATACGCCGGTGAGCGGGTTGTTGATTTCGTGGGCGATCCCCGCGGCGAGCAACCCGACCGAAGATAGCTTCTCGGCCTGGACGGTCTTGCCCTCGGCGACCCGCAGTTCGGCCGTCTTCTCGGCGACTTTCTGCTCCAGGGTGTGGGCCCACTCGGCGAGGTCGCGTTCCGAATTCTTCAGCGCGAGGGTCATCCGGTTGAACGAATCGGCGAGGTGGCCGATCTCGTCGGGGCGGCGCACCGGGATCAGGTGCTCCCGATCGCCGGCGGAGACGAGCCGTGCGCCGGCCTCGAGGTCGCCGAGGGGCTGGTAGACCAGGCGGCTGACCAGCAGCGTCACCGTCAGGAAGATCGCGAGCCCCAGGCCAAAGGCGATCCCGACTACGGCCAGGATGTCGCTGCGCTCGCTGGCGTCCAGGGCGTCGAGCGAGTAGGCGATGTCGAGTACGCCGAGCACGGTGACCGTGGCGGGGTGCGCGTGGCACGCCGCGTTCGAACAGGCCGGCTCGTTGCGGATGACGTCGATCGTGCCGAGGATCCGGTGCCCGCTGGGCGAGCGGTAGATGCGGTGCCGGTCCGTTCCGGGAATCTGCTGCAGCGGCCGGCCGGCCGCGTGGCAGTGATAGCAGGCCTCGGCGCTCTTGTCGACGCGGGTGCCGATCTCGCCCGGCTGCGTCGAGGTGATGATTTCGCCCTCCCGGTCGAAGATGCGGATCTTCTCGATGCTGCGGGTGCGGCTCACCGCCTCGATGATCTGCACCACCTGCTCGCGGTGGTTCTGCAGCATGGCGTAGCGGGTGCTGCGACGGATGACCTCGGCCGTCTGCTGGTTCTGCAGGATGGTCTGGGCGAGCACCTCATTGCGGCTGTGCGCGATGATCAGGAACGCGAAAGCAATCGAGGCCCCGGCGATGGCGAGCGCCAGGGTCATCCCGAGTCGAACGCGCAGGCTGTAGCGGGACGGGGCCCGCTTCCTGTCCGGAGCACCCTTGGAGGCTGTCTTCGTCATTGTCTCCTGAGCCTGGCGGCGGGGTTAACGCCCTCTTTCGTCCGTGAGACGGGGGCAATGGTAACACGCGACCTCGGGGTGTCAATCACGCCGATCGAACCCAAATCCGCGCGTAACGCGCGGATCAATGCGGCAGGTTCGTTGCCTGGTCTTGCTTTTCGGGTGTTGTGGCTCCTGCCGGACCGCGCTGCTCGCTGCAAGCGTTGCTTGACTCGAACGTTTCGCAACCTCAGCGGGTATAATAGATAGTCTATGCAACTGGTCATCTACAACGCCTTCGGCGCGGTCGCAGCCCTGGTCCTCGGCCTGCTCGCGCTTTTCGTTCCGGCCCTGCGCCAGGGACTGGCGGAGCGCCTCGGGCGCGTGCCCGCCGACTGGTGGCCGATCGCCGGTGGCGCCGGGGCCGACGAGACGATCTGGATTCACGCGGCCTCGGTCGGCGAGGTCCGGGCGGCGGCCCCGCTGGTCGGCGAGCTGCTTCGCCGGCGCCCGCGGGCGCGCATTCTCGTCTCGACGTTCACGGCGAGCGGCCGCCGGGTCGCCGCGCGGACGCTGGCGGAGGGCGAACCGCGCGTGCGCTGCCTGCTGCTGCCGCTCGACTGGGGCTGGATCCCGGGAGGGGTGATTCGGCGCGAGCGCCCGGCGCTGTTTATCCTCCTTGAAACCGAGTTGTGGCCGGTGCTGCTGACCGCGCTGCGGCGCGCCCGGGTGCCGGTGCTGATCGCCAACGGCCGTATCTCGCCGCGCAGCTTCGGACGCTACCGGCTGCTGCGGCGCGCGCTGCGCCCGGTTCTCGAGGCGGTCACGCTGGCGCTGGTGCGGACCGCCGACGACGCCCGGCGGTACCGGCAGCTCGGGCTTCCCGCAGCCCGGGTCCGTGTCGCGGGGAACCTCAAGCATGCCCGGCGGCACGGCGGCGACCTGGCCGGCGTGCGCCGTCAAGCCGCGATTCGCGAGCGCCTCGGCGTCGCCGCCGGGCGCGCGGTGCTCGTCGCCGGCAGCGTGCGCGGCGGCGAGAGCGATCTCGTGCTCGCGGCGTTTCGGCGCCTGCGCGCGCTGGATCCCGGGCTGCTGCTCGTGCTCGCCCCGCGCCACCCCGAGCGCTTCGGCTTCGAACGGCTCGGCGACTGGCCGGGCGCCTGGGTTCGCTGGAGCGCGTCGCAGCGGGCAATCGGCCCCGGGACCCAGATCGTGGTGCTCGATACGCTCGGCGAACTCGCCGACTTCTACGCGGCGGCGGCCGTCGCCCTCGTCGGCGGCACCTGGGGCGATCACGGCGGGCACAACCTGCTCGAACCGGCGTACCACGGCGTGCCGGTCATCTTCGGTCCGGACATCCGGCATGTCGAGGACGAGGGCCGCGCGCTGCTGGCTGCGGGCGGCGGCTTCCAGGCGCACGATGCCGGCGCGATCTTCGAGCGCTGCCGGGCGCTGCTTTTCGCCGACGCTGCCCGCGTCGCCGCCGGCAGCCGCGCCCTCGCGGTCGCCGCGACGTTTTCGGGTGCGGTCGAAGCGGTCGCCGGCGCCGCGCTCGAGATTCTCGACGGGCCGGGGCGCGCGTCGTGATCGGGCAGCTCGCCTCCCGGCTCGAGCGCATCTGGTATCCCGCCCCCGGATCTGCGGGCGCGCCGCCCCCGGCGCTGCTGCGGGCGGCGGCGGCGCTGCACGCGCTGGCAGCCCGCGGGCGGGCCGGCGCGTACGAGCGGGGAGTGCTCGCCGCGCGGCGCCTCCCGGTGCCCTGCGTCAGTGTCGGCAATCTCAGCGTCGGCGGCACCGGCAAGACGCCGCTGGTTGCCTGGCTGGTTGATCAGCTGGCCGCCCTCGGCGCGCGTCCGGCCGTGGTTTCCCGCGGGTACGGCGGCAGCGCGCGCGGGCCGGAGCGTGTCACGAGCGGCGGCGGCCCGGCGGCGGCCCGGCGGTTCGGCGACGAGCCGGCGCTGCTGGCCGCGCGCTACCCGGACGTCCCCGTGATCGTCGGTCGCGACCGCTACGCGGCGGGCCTGCTCGCCGTGGGCTCCTGCGGCGCGACCGTGGTCGTGGCGGACGACGCATTCCAGCATCGGCGCCTCGCGCGCGAGCTCGATATCCTGGTCATCGATGCCTCGCGCGGCCTGGGCAACGGGTACCAGCTCCCTGCCGGCCCGCTGCGCGAAGCGCCGGCCGCGGCGGCGCGGGCCGGGTTCGTCATGCTCAACCGGGTCGGCTCGGCTCCCGATCTCCCCGGACTGCGGCGGACGGTTGCGATGATCGCCCCTCGCGCCGCGCTCGCGGAGGCCGATCTTGTCTTCGCCGGCTGGCGGGATGCCGGCTCCGGTGTCCCGGTGGAACTTCCCGCCGGCGCCGCGGTCTACGCCTTCAGCGGCATCGCCAACCCCGGGTCGTTCCGGCGGACGCTCGAGCTGCTCGGGATGCGCATCAAGGGCGAGGAGGTCTTCCGGGACCACCATGTCTATGCGGCCGGGGAGATCGCCCGCCTGCAGCGCGCCGCCGCGGCGAGCGGTGCGGTTGCGGCCGTGACGACGGCCAAGGATGCGGTGCGGGTGGCCGGCTGGAGCGGCGGGGTGCCGCTCTATCGGGCGGAGGTGAAACTTGCTATGATCAGCGGTCACGAAACACTATGGGAAACGCTCAACTCACTCGTGGCGCGCGGCGGCGGCTGAAGCACCGGATCGAACATGCCATCGTCAGCAGCCTCCTCCGTTCGGTCGCGGAACGCCCCCTCGATGAAGCGCTCGAGCGCGGGGCGCGCCTCGGCCGGATCTGGCATGCGCTCGACCGGCGGCACCGGCGTCTCGCGACGCGCAACATCGGGCTCGGGCTCGGGCTCGATCCGCAGGCGTCGGCCCGCGTCGCCCGCGCCGCCTTCGAGAACATCGGCCGCACCCTCGCCGAATTCTCCCTCTCAGGCAGCCGCAGCGACGAGTTGCTGCAGCGCGTGGACCTGGAGGGCGCCGGACATCTGCACGCGGCCCTGGCGCGCGGTCGCGGCGCCTTCATCCTCGGCGGCCACTGCGGCAACTGGGAGCTGCTGGCCGCACGGATTTCGCGGGAGGTCACGGTGACGGGCCTGGCGCGGCCGATGGCGAACCCGCTGGTCGACGCCACCGTCGAGGCGTTGCGCCGTGCCGCCGGCAACCGCACCATGAGCGCCCGGGATTCGGCGCGCGGCGTCCTGCGGCTGCTGCGTCGCGGGGAGGCCGTCGGCATGCTCCTCGATCAGAATGCGCTGCGCAGCGAACGGGTTTTCGTGCCCTTCCTCGGGCGCCCGGCGGCGGCCAACTTCGGCCTGGCGATGCTCGCGCTCAAGAGCGGCGCCCCGGTGTTGCCGGCCTTCTCGGCCCGCGGCGCGGACGGCCGCCACCGGGGCTGGATCGGCGAGCCGATCCCCTTCGCCGAGGCCGGCGACCGGGCCGCGCGCGTCGGCGTCTCGACCGCGCGGTACACCGCGGCGATCGAGGGGTACGTGCGGCGGTACCCCGAGCAGTGGTTCTGGGTTCACGATCGCTGGAAGCGTACCCCGGACCCGGGGGAGGCCGTGTGGGAGCCGTGAGTCTCGCCGATCGCCTCCAGAAGCGGCGCGTGACCCTCGGGTGGGTCTTCGCGGCGGCTTTCGTGGTCTTCGCCCGCCCGACCCCCGCGTCGATTGCCGCTGGAGCGCTGCTCTTCGCGCTCGGCGCCGCGGTGCGCACCTGGGCCGCCGGCCACATTCGCAAGCGCGAAGTGCTCGCGACGACCGGGCCGTACGCCCACACCCGCAACCCGCTGTATTTCGGCAGTTTTCTGATGGCCTGCGGGGCTCT
>JANOHV010000075.1:0-46239 GCA_031406795.1 Candidatus Rokuibacteriota bacterium | reverse complement strand
CCTTCCTCCCCGCGGAGTTGAAGAAGAACACCCTGCAGTAGACCGCCCGGCCGGACCGGCGCTCGACCGTGACCCGGCGGCCATCACGAAGACGCCTGCCGACGAGGAAAATGTGCAGTCGGGGTAGGGCGAGGACTTACGATGTACTCGAAACTCTGCCGATCGACTCCGGGCGCCCCATCGTTCGCCCTGACCTGTTTCCAGGCCGTCCGCAGTACGTCCTCCCGATACACTTTATCGTAGAGGGCTCCGAATCTCCTATCCAGCGACTGTTTCGCTGCACAAGAGTGTGTTTTGCAGGGCTCGGACCGTGTTTCGCATGTTCCTAGCCTTGACGGCACTCATGCCTCCCTCCCTGAAAAACAGACTTGGTCGAAGCAGGGCCGCACGCTCCAGGCAGACTCTTCTCTCCTGCCCATCTTCACTTCTCCGGCCCCTCCGACATCCCTCCGCCCGTAACGGTCATCTTGCCGGTTGCACCCGACTTGGCGCCCGCTTACCGCCGTCGGAGAACGACGGGGTACGGTGGGATTTCAGGTCCTACCTCCATCATCTGTCCGTGCATGCTGTCAGCCTTACCCCGGGTCCCCCATCGGTGCGTTTGCCCTTTGCTTCCCGACAGGCACTGGCCCCCTTCTACGTAGAGGGTCGGCGCGTAGCCAACTCGCGTTGGTTTATCCCGCTACCGGACTCTCCCAGCTATCGCCGTCCGGCCTAAATTCACGAGGCTGCACTGTTCGCTTTATGCTGCGGCCTGCACGTTTGGCCAGCACCCCCGACTGGGTACGACCCGCCCCATTGCAGAGCGAGCCTTCGCGGTGCCGTGTCGAGGCATGTTCGACCGCCGTGTTACCACGCCAGCCCGCCTCCTGCCTACACACCCACAAGGGCACTTGGTGTGGCGATCTCCTTTCAGATCGCAAGATGATGGTTTCGAGACCTCGCACACGTAGCGTTTAGCCGCAGGCGCGCTTGCCTGCCCGTATTTGCATAGTTGCCCTTGGAGCCGACTCTAAACGCAAAGGGCAGAAATGCAAGCGTGACTGTCGGCTACAACGCCTGGTTAGGCATTTTCTCTGCTCCTTGCTTCGAAGTGTTGGCCTTGTCTGACACAAAAGATGCTATGAGTAGAACTATTGGACCGATCGCCGCACTCAGCACGAAGGCGAGATAGTTCTCGTCGTACTCATTTCGAACGAAATGATGAACTCTCTTATCGAGGGCAAGCATAAGAAGAGCTGACAGGCTAGCCACTGGCAGTATCTGTCTTCTGAGAAGTATTCGAGCGAAGATCGCGACAAGGACCGCAACTGGAAGAGCAGTGATAGCATCGACAAACACATTGATGAGCACCGTAAACATGGCACTCGGTTGAAAGTCAGAGGGCATGTATTTAGGCCATGCATTGAGGATAGTTGATGCAATGGCGGCCTTCAGTATGCCATGTAGTGCCCGGAAGACGACTGCTATGGTCACGATGCCAGCAAACGCGATTGCGATGAACTGGGGCCGGTCTGTTGTCATTGTATTTTTCCGCCTAACGTTGCGTTTAACCGCGGGACGGGATGGCGCGGGCTGTGCTCTGCACAGACCGTGACAGACCGGATCGTCGGCTACAACGCCTGGTTAGCTTGCTTTGTATTCCCATCCCTGGTAACGGAGAAGTTCAACAACCATTTCCTCGATTTGTTCCCTCTCATTTCGAAACAGGTACTGGGGAGATTGTGGTGAGCGGAAATTCAATATGTCTTCCGTTGTGGTGGCCCAAGAAGAGATCTTCATGATTTCCTTAATCTTCTTCGAATAGTACTGTCCCATAGCCAATGTAGACACAAATTCTATGAGATCTTTCAGGTCTTGTTTGAGAACGTCTGGGTCCCTGATATTGGCAATATGCGTGTCAAGCACTTTGAGACGTTTGTAGAGTGGGTAGAATTGGGGTGACAAGACTGTTGGATCCTTGAATTTCCGGAATAGGACAAGAATTCCGGCTTCAAGTGGTGACGTCGGATCATGTTGGTCTCGAAGATGGTGGTTCGGGCACAGAGGGATAAGATTCATGGGTTCGTTATTGTTCGGATTCTCATCGATGTGGTGCAAATGCGGATTCTTGCCACCGCATATCGCACAGGAGTGATGATATTCCTTGAGCACCCCATCCCGGATCACCCGTGGAATTGCCTTCCGCTCCTTGGTCATCTTATCCTTTCAAAGCTAACGTAGCGTTTAGCCGCGGGCGCGCTTGCCTGCCCGTATTAGAACGTTGCCGCTGGCATTGACCTTAGCCTCAAAGGGCAGAAATGCAAGCGTGATCCGTCGGCTACAACGCCTGGTTAGCCATTTTACAATTTGCTCGACCATTCGACGTGCACTTGATTGGGGTACTTGAAGGCGACGACGAGCCTTCCCATCAGTTTTGGACGGATGTATTCACTTTCCCAGATTTCAAATGTCTTTTTGTCTGAGTCAACGTTCCACAGATCGTGTCCCATACACCTGAGGATTTCGACTGATTGTTTGGTTCGATGGATAAATTGCTGTGGTGACGAGCACTGACCGATGATTGCTTTGAGTTCCTGTTCCATTTGATCCAATCGCGATCGACGATCAACGTCAGTCAGTGACTCGAACACTGAACTGGAGAACAGTTTCTTTTCCATTTCTTGGCTAACAGTTGATTAGGTGGCGGCAGCTTTATCCAGTCGTACCCGCCGCCGTGTTATCCAGTCGGGGCGGTGGCGGCCTAGCATGGCTTTTGCTACCCCAGTCGCCCAAGCGGGAGGATGGGTCATGGATGACGGGAAGCTCTGCGCCGATGCTTCGTGGTACACGCCGTATCTTCGTGCACTTGAAATCACCGGGGTGCCGGCGACACTGCGGCCGTGGTGCGTGCGTTGGGTCGAGCGGTTTGCTGGTTTTCTCGAGGGAAAACCGCTACCTGCGGCAGTCAGAGAAGATGTGGAGTCGTTCACGACAACCCTCCGATCCACGCCCGGCGCCGAGGACTGGAAAATCCGCAGTGCGTATTATTCGTTGAGGTTACTGCTTACCGCAGTGTATGGCAAGCGTTGGGAGGTGGTTGAGGATGCTCCCCCTGGGCGCACGGTTGATGGCGATCTTGACCCATTGCGGGCCGCTTGTCGTGCGCGGGGCTACTCCCGCAGAACCGAGGAGTCGTACGCTCAGTGGGTTCGCCGCTTCGTGGCTTTCCGCAAAGCCCGACCGACCGTCGGATCCGACGCCGCACTCGTCAGGGCTTTTCTGGAGCAGCTTGTCGTCGCCGGGATGGTATCGGCATCGACGCAGGCTCAGGCTCTCAACGCTCTGGTGTTCTGGTTCAAACAGGCCCTGGGCAGGGAACTCGGCGATCTGGGGGATTTCCAGAAATCCAAGCGACCGCGCTTCATCCCCGTTGTGCTGACCCGGGCCGAAATCTCGCGTCTCCTTGCGGCCATGAATGGGGACACCGCCCTGATGGCGAGCCTGCTGTACGGATCCGGTCTGCGGCTGCAGGAGCTGATTACTCTGAGGGTCAAGGATCTCGACCTGGAGCGCCGGCAGATTACGGTGCGCGAGGGCAAGGGCCGCAAGGACCGCCTGTCGGTACTGCCCGAGCGCTACCGGGAGGCGGTTGTCCAGCATCTGGAGCGGATCCGCGCCCTCTGGAGGCTCGATAGCGAGGCCGGGTTCTTCGGCACGACCTTCCCGCCCGCCCTGGAACGCAAGTACCCCGGAGCCCCGAGAGAATGGCCCTGGCAGTATGTCTTTCCAGCAGCACGCCTCTGCATTGAGCCGGGAACCGGAAGAACTCGCCGGCACCACGTGGACGAGAGCGTCCTGCAAAAGGCCGTGAAGGCCGCCGTGACTCGCGCCGGGATCGCCAAACGCGCGAGTTGCCACACGCTGCGCCACTCGTTCGCGACCCATCTGCTCGAATCCGGCGCGGACATCCGCACTGTGCAGGAACTGCTCGGGCACTCGGATGTCTCGACGACGATGATCTACACGCACGTGCTCAACCGGCCGGGGTTGATGGTGAGAAGCCCGGCGGATGGCTAATTGGCCGCAGCTGGGCCCTTTTCAGCGGCCGTCACACCGTGCGGCGGGCGCCGCGGACGGTCTTGATCGCCAGCTCTCCCGTGTCGATCGAGAACTCGACGGTCCGGCCCTCGCGACCGCCGACGTCCGAGCCCAGCATCGGGATGCCCTGCTCTTCGAGCGCGCGGATCACCGCCTCGACGTTGCGTCTGCCGATGTCCCCGCCCTCGACGCCCCGCCCGAGATCGAAAATGCTCGCGCCGCCGGCGATCTTCGCCTCCATGTCGGCGCGGCGGCAGCCGATGTATTCGAGCGCCCGGATCGCCTCGGGCACCGCGATGTCGGCGTACTTGTGCATGTTTTCGCCGGGGCGGCGCAGGCCGTCGCTCTGCTGCGGGAGCATGATGTGCGCCAGCGAACCGCGAAGTCGGGTGCGGTCGCGAATGGCGACGGCGACGCAGGAGCCGAGGCCGACCGCGGCGAGCACCTCCCCCGGACCGCCGGTGCGCAGTTCGGCGATCCCGACCGCGATCCTGCTCAAGCCGGCCCTCGCGGCGAGCCGGCCCGCTCGGCGGCCTTCAGCGTGGCCTCGAGGGTGTGGGGGTCGGGCAGCAGGAAGAAGTGGCCGCGGATCCCCTCGCCGGCCTCCCGGAACACGGTCTCGATCACCAGCGCCGTGTCCTCGAGGCGCGAGAGCTCGATGAGCACGAGATCGAGGATCGACCCCGCCATGTCGCGCGCGTACCCGGGCACCGAGGGGATCAGCGAGAGCCCGGCCAGCTGGCCGATCGCCGAGAGGAAGGCCGACGTGAGGATGTTGCCGATCTCGCGCATCGCCGACACGCTCAGCGCATCCTCGGGTTGCGCCTGCTGGCTCCCGAGCACCAGACGCACGATCTCGCGCCCGCTCTCCTCGGGGAAGATCATCAGGATCACCCCGCTGGCGTCCCCGAGGATGCGGAAGTACAGCCCGTCGACGACGGTCTCGGCGCCGCCGGCGATTCGCGGAACCTCCTGGACCTTCGTGAAGAGCACTCTTGGTACTTCCAGATCGATGCGGCGGCCGGTCAGCTGGGAGAGGGCGGTCGCGGCGTGGCCGGCACCGATGGAGCAGATTTCGCGAAGGATGTCCAGCCGCGACTCGTCGATCCGCTCGTACATTTCGCCCCTCTGCGTCTGGATGTCTGGCGCCGGTCGCGGCATCTAACCACAGCCGCCGCCGCCGCGTCAAGCCGTCCCTCGGGAGCGCGGGGAAATCACAGAAGGCCCTTGTCTTTCGCGGCCTGCTGCGCTATCATCGGCGCCATGAGCGGATCTGGGGCGGAAACGCTGCCGAACCAGCCGTGACGAATTGCTCTAACTTGCTGAAGACACACGGCTTTTTGCGATTCTCAACAGATGTTGAAAAGACTGTGTGTAATTCGTGGCGTTTCAGGGGCAGATTTTGCTTGTCCGGCGAGAGGTTAGCTTGATTCTTTTCAAGAATATTCCCACGGTGGCATGAGCACGCAGGAGCCTCTCGATCTCTGGGATCAGGTCAAGGAGCGCGTGCGCTCGCACGTCAACGAACAGAGCTTCTCGACGTGGTTCTCCCCGACGCTCCAGGAGCGCTTCTCCGAGGGGACGCTCGTCGTTTCGGTGCCCAGCAAATTCTTCAAGGACTGGCTCAATGAGAACTTCCAGGTGCTGATCCGCGAGACGGCCTCCGCGATCGCGGGGCGCGAGTGCACCGTCGTCTTCCAGCCGGCGGAGCGCAAGGCAGAGGAAGAGCGCCCGCGCCAGGATGACCTGCCCTTCACGCGGACGATCCATCACGGCGGCACGGTCCTCAACAACAAGTATTCCTTCGACACGTTCGTCGTGGGCTCCAGCAACCAGATGGCGCACGCGGCGAGCCTCGCCGTTGCCGACGGGCACTCCAAGACCTACAACCCGCTCTTTCTCTACGGCGGCGTCGGTCTCGGCAAGACCCATCTGCTGCATGCGATCGGGCACCGATTCCTGGAGCGCAACCCGGGCGCCCGCATCATGTACCTGACCGCCGAGACGTTCATCAACGAGTTGATCCAATCCATCCGCTACGACCGCATGTCGGCGTTTCGCAACCGCTACCGGAACATGGAACTGCTGCTCATCGACGATATCCAGTTCATCGCGGGCAAGGAAAAGACCCAGGAGGAGTTCTTCCACACCTTCAACTCGATCCACGAGTCGCACAAGCAGATCGTGCTCACTTCGGACAAGGTGCCGCGCGACATCCCGGATCTCGAGGAGCGGCTGCGATCGCGCTTCGAGTGGGGCCTGATCGCCGACATCCAGATGCCCGACCTGGAGACCAAGATCGCGATCCTGCGCAAGAAGGCCGAACAGAACGGGATCGCCATTCCCGACGAAGTGGCGCTCTTCGTCGCCAGTTCCATCAAGTCGCACATCCGCGAGTTGGAGGGCGCCCTGGTCCGTCTCGGGGCGTACTCTTCGCTCGGCAACCGCGAGATCACGATCGAGTTCGCCCGCGAGACCCTCAAGGACATGCTCGCGGCCAGCGAGAAGACGATCACGATCGACGAGATCAAGCGCGAGGTCGCCACCTACTTCGGGATCAAGCTCTCCGACCTGATCTCCAAGCGCCGCACGCAGAACCTGGTCTACCCGCGCCAGCTCGCGATGCACCTGTGCCGCCAGTTGACCTCCTCCTCGCTGCCGGTGATCGGCAAGATGTTCGGGGGCCGCGACCACTCGACGGTGATCCACTCGCTGAACATCATCGCCGAGAAGAAGAAGACCAGCGTCGAAGTCCAGAACACGATCGACACGATCACACGGAGGATACAGGCGTGAGATCTTTCAACACTGTTCCTGTGGACAGCGGCCCAGCTTCGTGTGGAAACCTCCGGCAACACAAAAGCGTGGATAACTTCCTCCTTCCTCCACAGCATTGCCCGGTCGGCAACCGCGGATTGCGCTTCGGTTTTTTCTCTTTCTCCACCGCTCCAACAGGTACTAGTACAACGACGTTGTTTTTCTTTAATAGTTCGAACAACTAGTAAAGAACGGGGGGAAACACCTCATGGACATCACCATCACCAAGGCTGATCTCGCGAATGCTCTCGCACGGGTCCAGGGGATCGTCGAGAAGAAGAACACCGTCCCGATTCTCTCGAGCGTTCTGCTCGAAGCCCACGGTTCCGAACTGGCCGTGTCGGCGACGGACCTGGAGATCTTCCTGCGCAGCCGCTACCCGGTGCAGATCGCCAAGGAGGGGGTGGTCACCGCCCCGGCGAAGAAGCTCTTCGAGATCGTGCGCGAGTTGCCCGATGGCGATGTCCGGCTGATCGACGGCGACAAGGGGTGGTTACGGATCGAAATGGGCCGGGCCAGATTCAAGGTGATGAGTCTGCCGAAGGACGACTTTCCCGCCCTGCCGATCGGGCAGGAGGGAGAGAAGATCGAGATTCCCCCGGCGCTTCTCGCCGAAGCCATCGAGAAGACCGCCTTTGCCATGTCCCACGATCAGACGAGGCAGGCGCTCAACGGCATTCTTCTCGAGGTGGCGCCCGTCAGCGGCGACGAGGCCGATCTGCGGCTGATCGCCACGGACGGTCACCGGCTGGCCTTCATCCAGCGTCGCTGCCGGGCCGCGGTCGTCGGGAATCGCGGAGTCATCGTGCCGCGCAAGGCGATCGCCGAGGTGCGCAAGCTCATCGGCGAGGAGAACATCGGTTCGGCGGTCGAAATGTCCTTCCAGGAAAACCGGCTCTTTATCAGCATCGGGGCGAGCCTGCTGGTGACGAGGCTGGTGGACGGGCAGTTCCCCGACTATCACCAGGTGATCCCGACGGGGGGCACCCGGGTCGCCATCGTCGAGCGCGAATCGTTCTATCGCGCGGTGCGCCGCGTTTCCACCGTGACCGCCGACCGGGTGAACCTGCTGCGCTTTGGTTTTTCGGCGGACAAAGTCGCCGTGACCGCCGTCAACCCGGAGTTGGGCGAGGCCACGGAGGATGTCGAAATCGAGTTCACCGGCGGCGACATCGAACTGGGTCTGAACGGCCGGTATGTGCAGGATGTTTTCGCCGTCATCGAGCAGGAGAAGGTCATCATCGAGATGAACGAGATCCTGAGCCCCACGCTCGTGCGGCCCCTGGGTGACGACGGCTACCGCTGTGTCGTGATGCCGATGCGGCTCTAGGGCCTGACGCCGGTGGGCAGGAGGGTGATCGCGGTCATCGACTGGGGTGCTGCGGCGTCGCTGAAGGAGAATGAGCGGTTCTTCCAGCGAGCCGGCGCCGCCGGCAGTGTCCGGCCGCGCGAGTGGCGCGAGGGCGCGGTGAATTACCGCTCGCTCACGCTGCGCGAGGACGGCTCCTGCGAGTTGCAGCGTTTTACGACGGCCGCCGTGGTGCGGCGGCTGGGCGGTTCAATCGTGCGGAAAACGGCACCGAAGGTGAGGATGAGTCAACGTGGCTGAGAACAAAAAAGAGAACGGGCCGGAGACGACCGACTACGATGCCGTCAACATCCAGGTCCTCGAGGGGCTGGAGGCGGTGCGCAAGCGCCCCGCGATGTACATCGGCAGCACCGGCGTCGCCGGCTTGCACCACCTGGTCTACGAAGTGGTCGACAACAGCGTCGACGAGCACCTGGCCGGTCACGGCACCGAGGTCGGCGTCATCGTGCACGCCGACAACTCGGTGACGGTGACCGATAACGGCCGCGGCATCCCGGTCGACGAGCATCCGACGGAGAAGGTTTCCGCCGCCGAGGTCGCCCTGACCAAGCTGCACGCCGGCGGCAAGTTCGACAAGTCCAGCTACAAGATCTCCGGCGGCCTCCACGGCGTCGGCATTTCGGTGGTCAACGCCCTTTCGGAGTGGCTCGAACTCGAGATCCGCCGTGGCGGGCACGTCTACCAGCAGAGCTACCGTCGCGGCAAGCCCGTCGCCCCGCTCAAGGAGGTCGGCAAGACCAAGGGGACCGGGACGAAGGTCACGTTCTTTCCCGACAGCCAGATTTTCGAGGTGCTCGACTATAACTTCGACACGCTCTCCAAGCGCCTGCGCGAGCTGACCTTCCTCAACAAGGGCCTGCGCATCACCCTCGAGGACGAGCGCGACGGCAAGAAGCATGATTTTTTCTACAAGGGCGGCATCGTCGAGTTCGTCGCGTATCTCAACCGCAACAAGGAGACGCTGCACCCGAAGGCCATCGACATCGAGCGCGAGCGCGACGGCATCCAGATCGAGATCGCGATGCAGTACAACGAGGGCTACCAGGAGCAGATCTTCACCTACGCCAACTCGATCAACACGACCGAGGGGGGCACGCACCTCTCCGGTTTCAAGGCCGCGCTGACGCGCACGATCAACAACTACGGCACCGCCAAGGGGCTGTTCAAGGATCTGCCCGGGGCGCTTTCGGGCGACGACGTGCGCGAGGGCCTGACGGCGGTCATCAACGTGCGCATCCCCGAGCCGCAGTTCGAGGGCCAGACCAAGACCAAGCTCGGCAACTCCGAGGTCAAGGGAATCGTCGAGGCGGCGGTGAACGAGGCGCTCGGCGAGTTCTTCGAGGAGAACCCGGCGATCGCCAAGAAGATCACGCTCAAGTGCGCCAGCTCGGCAATGGCGCGCGAGGCGGCGCGCAAGGCGCGCGATCTGGCCCGCCGCAAGGGGGCGCTCGAGGTGAGCAACCTGCCCGGCAAGCTCTCCGACTGCTCCGAGCGCGATCCGGCGCTTTCCGAACTCTTCCTCGTCGAGGGCGAGTCGGCCGGCGGCTCGGCCAAGCAGGGGCGTGACCGGCGCTACCAGGCGATTCTGCCGCTCAAGGGCAAGATCCTCAACGTCGAGAAGGCGCGCTTCGACCGGATGCTCGGTCACGAGGAGATCCGGGCGCTGATCACGGCGCTGGGGGCCGGTATCGGGGCCGAGGACTTCAAGCCCGAGAAGATCCGCTACCACAAGATCGTGATCATGACCGACGCGGACGTGGACGGGGCGCACATCCGCACCTTGCTGCTGACCTTCTTCTTCCGGCACATGCCGGCGATTCTCGAGCGCGGCTACCTCTATCTCGCGCAGCCGCCGCTGTTCAAGATGAAGAAGGGGCAGGAGGAGCAGTATGTCAAGAACGAGCCGGAGATGGAGAAGATCATTCTGCGGCTCGGGTCGAAGGACCTGACGCTCAAGTCCGGCAACGAGTCCCTCTCCGGGGTGAAACTCCAGGCGCTGCTGGTCCAGCTCGGACAGGTCGAACGCACGATCGCGCGGCTGCGCCGGCGCGGCTGGGACCCCGAGCTGGTGCGCGCGCTGATGCGCACCGGCTTCTACGACGAGGAACTGCTGAAGAACAAGGCCGTTCTGGAAAAGGCGGTGGGCCGCCTTGGGGCGTTCCTCCAGAGCTACTACCAGCATGTCAGCCTCTCGGCCACGCGCGTCGAAGAGGACGAGGAGCACGGGACTCACCGGGTGATCTGCGAGATGGACAATCGCGGCAGCAAGGGCAGCTGTGTCATCGGCACCGAGCTGTTGCGCACGCCCGAGATGCGCGAGATCCGCGCCGTGGCCGCGGCCATCGCACCGCTGGGCGAGCCGCCCTGGACCATCGTGCAGGGCGGCGTGGAGACCGCGGTGCGCGGCGGCGAGCAGCTGATCGAGCACGTCCAGGCCCTGGGCCGCAAGGGCCTGAGCCTGCAGCGCTACAAGGGCCTCGGCGAAATGAACCCCGACCAGCTCTGGGAGACCACGATGAACCCGGCGACCCGCACCTTCTTGAAAGTGGCGGTGGAGGACGCGGTCGAGGCCGACCAGATGTTCACCATCCTGATGGGTGATCAGGTCGAGCCCCGCCGCCAGTTCATCGAGAACAACGCGCTGGAAGTGAAGAATCTCGATGTCTGATTTCGCACGGGCGGGGATGAACCCCGCCCCTACGACAACCCTTGTGTAGGGGAGGGGTTCACCCCCTCCCGAGAAAGTGACGAGAATGGACTCGACGAGCAGCCGGACGACGCTTCCGGAGCAGATCTTCCCGATCAACATCGAAGACGAGATGCGCCAGTCCTATCTGGACTACGCGATGAGCGTGATCGTCGGTCGCGCGCTGCCGGACGTGCGCGACGGCCTCAAGCCGGTGCACCGGCGCGTGCTGTACGCGATGCACCAGACCGGCAACACGGCCGACAAGCAGTACCGCAAGTCCGCCAAGACCGTCGGCGAGGTCATCGGCAAGTTCCACCCGCACGGCGACTCGGCGGTCTACGACACGATCGTGCGCATGGCGCAGGACTTCGCGCTGCGCTACCCGCTGATCGACGGGCAGGGCAACTTCGGCTCGATCGACGGCGACCCGCCCGCGGCGATGCGCTACACCGAGATCCGGATGTCGAAGATCGCCGCGACGATCCTCGCCGACATCGACAAGGAGACCGTCGATTTCGGCCCGAACTACGACGGCTCCGAGGACGAGCCGCTCGTGATGCCGGCGCGGCTGCCGAACCTGCTGGTGAACGGCTCCACCGGGATCGCGGTCGGCATGGCGACGAACATTCCGCCGCACAACCTCGGGGAGATCGCCGACGCGATCTTCGCGATGATCGACGACCCCGAGGTCTCCGACGAGCGGCTGATCCAGATCGTTCCCGGCCCGGACTTCCCGACCGCGGGGTTCATCCACGGGCGCAGCGGCATCGAAAGCGCCTACCGCACCGGCCGCGGCGTGATCCAGCTGCGTGCCCGCACGCTGGTCGAGCGCCGGGCGGGGGAGCGCGCGAGCATCATCGTCACCGAGCTGCCCTACCAGGTGAACAAGGCGCGGCTGATCGAGAAGATCGCCGAGCTGGTGCGCCACAAGAAGATCGAGGGGATCTCGGATCTGCGCGACGAGTCCGATCGCGAGGGGATGCGCATCGTCATCGAGCTCAAGAAGGACGTGGAGCCGGAGATCATCTGCAACCACCTCTACCAGCACACCCAGATGCAGACGAGCTTCGGCATCATCATGCTCGCGATCGTCGATCGGCAGCCGCGGGTGCTGAGCCTGCGCCAGGTGCTTCGCGAGTACCTGGACTTCCGCCGCGAGGTCGTCGTGCGTCGCACCACTTCGAGCTGGCGAAGGCGAAGGATCGCGCCCACATCCTCGAGGGCCTCAAGATCGCGCTGGATCACATCGACCAAGTCATCGCGTTGATTCGCAAAGCCCCGACGCCCGCCGAGGCCAAGGTCGGCCTGGTCGCGAAGTTCGGCCTCTCCGAGGTCCAGGCCCAGGCGATCCTCGAGATGCGCCTGCAGCGGCTCACGGGGCTGGAGCGCGACAAGATCCTCGCCGAACTCGCCGAGCTGCTCGGGAAGATCGCCCGCTTCGAGGCGATTCTCGCCGACGAGAAGCTGGTCTACGAGATCATTCGCGCCGAGCTGCTCGAGGTGCGCTCGGCCTACGCCGACGAGCGGCGCACCGAGATCGTCGACGAGGGCACCAACGTGCGCATGGAGGACCTGATCGCCGACGAGGACATGGTGATCACGATTTCGAACCTGGATTACATCAAGCGCAACGCGGCCACGCTCTACAAGGAACAGATCCGCGGCGGCACCGGGTTCAACTCCATGGAGACCAAGGAGGAGGACTTCGTCAAGCAGCTCTTCACCGCCTCGGCGCACAGCTACATGCTCTTCTTCTCCACGCTCGGGCGGCTCTACTGGCGCAAGGTGTACGAAATCCCGCAAGCCAGCCGCGCCGCCAAGGGCAAGGCGATCGTGAACCTGCTGCCGCTGCAGACGAACGAGCGGATCTCGGCGGTGATGCCGGTGCGCGAGTTCGACGAGAACCTCTTCATCGTCATGGCGACCTCCCAGGGCGTGGTCAAGAAGACGGCGCTGTCGGCATACGCCAACCCGCGCGCCGCCGGGATCATCGCGATCAACCTCGACGAGGGCGACGCGCTGATCGCGGCGCGCATCACCGACGGCAAGCGCCAGCTCTTCCTGGCCACTGAGCAGGGCAAGGCCGTGCGTTTCGACGAGAACGACATCCGGGCGGTGGGCCGGGTCGCCCGCGGCGTCACCGGCATCCGCTTCAAGGCCGGCGACCGGGTCGTGGGCATGGAGGTCGTCGACCCGCGCTCGGAGATCCTCACCGTGACCGAGAAGGGCTACGGCAAGCGCACCGAGGTCGAGGCCTACCGCCTCCAGGGGCGCGGCGGCCAGGGGACGCTCAACCTGCGGATCACCGAGAAGAACGGCAAGGTGGTCGGCATCCTGCAGGTCAAGGAGGACGCCGACGTGATGGTCGTGACCCAGAACGGCAAGACCGTCCGCACCCCGGTCAAGGGGATCAATCGCATCGGGCGGGCCACGCAGGGCGTCATCGTCATCAAGATGGAGCCCGGGGACCAGGTGGCCGGCCTCGCCGGGCTGGCCCGCCTCAAGGAAAAGGACAAGGAAGACTAGCGGCGCGGAGCTGACGCATGCCACGCTCGCTGATCGCGTCGCGATGGGCGCGCTGGCTCGCCGGCAGCCTGGCCGTCGGGGTGCTCGCCGCCGTGCTCGTCACGACGGCGCGCGACCACTGGGGCGCCCGGCGGGCGTTCGGCAACGCGGAGGCGGCGTGGGATCGGGGGGATTATCGCAGCTCGGCGGCCCTTTTTCGCGAGCTCACCGAGCGCTATCCCGATCACCGGCTCGCCCCGGAGGCGCTCTTCCGGCTCGGACGCGCCAGCTACCTGTTCCTCAACGACCCGCGCGAGGCGGTCGTCGTGTTGCGCGCGTTGGCACGGCGGGAGGGCTCCGGAGCCTGGGCGCGGCGGGCGCAGCAGCTGCTCGGGGAGATCTTCGAAATGCGCCAGGGAGATTGCCGCCAGGCCATCGTCGAGTACCAGCGGATGATCGGCCTCGATCCGCGCGGCGAGGGCAACGACGCGGCGCAGTTCGCCGTCGCGCGTTGCTCATTCGCGCTCGGGGACTATGACCAGGCGCGCGCCGAGTATGAGTTGCTGCTGGAGCGCTACCCCGAGAGCGCGCTCAAGCCCCAGGCGCTGGCGGGCATCGCCAACGCCTGGTACGTCACCGGACGCTTCGGCCAGGCCGTGAAGCTCTACCAGCAGGCGCAGCGGGAGTCCCGCGATCCGGCGCTCGCCGCCGAGGCCGGGTTCGGCATCGCCACCTCGCTCGAGGAGGCCGGCGACCTGCCTGGCGCGCTTGCGCAATTCGAACGCGTGCGCTCGACCTACCCCAACCCGGGTCTGGTCGACCAGCGCATCGGCCGTGCCCGCGAGCGCATCGCCCAGCAGGGGGGCCAGACTGCGCCTTCCCGCAACGAGAGGGAGTGAACGCCATGCCGACGACGCCGATGCAGCGCAAGCTCGATATGTATGAGTTCCTGCTGGACTTCATCGCGCACGAGATCAGGAACCCGCTCAATTCGATCATCATGTTCAGCAACCTGCTGACCGAGGGGGCGTACGGCGCGGTGCCGCAGAAGCAGGCCGAGGTGCTCGGCCGGGTCCTCGCGAGCGCCTACCGGATCGAGCACATGACCGGCGATTTTCTCAATCTGCGGCGGGTCGACGGCGGCGAGGAGATGCTGCATTGGGAGTGGCTTGATTTGCAGACCGATGTGGTCGAGGTGACGCTGCGCGACCTGACCGCCAAGTTCCCTCACCACGCGTCCCGGCTCGGGCGGGTCCGCCGCGACGGTTGCTGCTCGGCGATGCGGGTCTTCGCCGACCGGCAGATGCTGCTGACCATCTACGACAACCTGTTCTTCAACGCCCTCAAGTACGGGCGGCAGGCGGGAAAGATTGTCTGGGGCTGCAGCGTTCGGAAAAGCGCCTGGGAGATGTTCGTCACCAACGAGGGCCAGGGGGTCAAGCCGGAGGCGCTCGCCAAGGTCTTCACGAAATTCTACCGCGTGCAGGACGAGAAGATCACCCCGCAGCCCGGCACCGGCCTCGGGCTGTACAACGTCCAACGCATCGTGCGGCTGCACCGGGGGACGGTCCGCGCCAGCTCGCGCTACGGGCGTGACTTCACCGTGCGCTTTACCCTGCCCCGCCCCGACGCGGCACCCGCCGCGCCAGCCAAGCGTTCCGGCGGCGCGGCGGCGCCGAAGCCCCGCGCGCGCCAAGTCGTGAGACGGCCGATGAGCGATGGCCATGGCTGAGCCGCGGCGCATCTTCGCCCCGCCCGAAGCATTCTGCGATGGCGGGCTGGTGCTCGACGGGGAGCGTCTGCGCCATCTGCGCTCGGTGCTGCGGCTCGGGCCGGGCGACGAGTTCGAAGTGACCGACGGCGCGGGCGCCGAGTACCAGGTCCGGGTCGAGCACCTCGGACGGGATCGTGGCCGCGGGCTCGTTCTCTCCCGCGCCGAGCCGCTGCGGGAGTCGGGCCTGAACGTCGTTCTCGCCCAGGCGCTCCCCAAGGGCGAGCGGTTCTCGTTCGTTCTCGAGAAAGCCGCGGAACTCGGGGTGAGCGGCATCAGGCCCCTGATCTCCCAGCGCACAGTGGCCGCGGGGGGCGCCGGCGCCGCGGCGGTTGCCCGTTGGCGGCGCGTGCTGGAGTCCGCCGTCGCCCAGTCCGGGAGGACCCGTCTACCGGTGCTGCACCCGCTCTGTTCGTTCGAGGACCTGCTGGCGGACCCGAGCCCCCTCGAACTGCGGCTGCTGTTCTGGGAGCACGCGGCACAGGGGCTGCGCGAGGTGATCGACCCGCGCACCGCGCCGCGATCCGTGCTCGTCGCCATCGGTCCCGAGGGCAGCTGGTCGGAGCAGGAAGTGGGCCTGGCGCAGCAGGCGGGATTCGCCGCGGTCAGCTTCGGGCCGCGCATCCTGAGGACGGACACCGCGGGCATTGCGGCGCTCGCGGTGCTTCAGAGCCGCTGGGGGGACCTCGGGTGAGCGGGCGCGAAGGTTTTCGCCGATGAGGTGCCCCGGCTGTGGCCACGAGAGCCGGAATCTCCTCGAGGCCTGCGCACACTGCGGCGCCCCGATGATGGCGACCGCCGCGGCGGCGGGATTCCCGCCGATCGAGCCGGCGGACGACCTGCCGGGCGCGCGTTTCGAACCGGAGTACTCACTGCCCGGGCAGTGGCTCCCGGGTCACCGGCGGCGCCGGGCGGCCCCCGGCAGACGAAGCGAGCATGGAGGTGATGTCGTGGGGATGATCGAGCGCGAAGCGATCGAAGTTGGCGAGGATGATCTCGAGGCGGCATCTGTCGCCGATCCCGGAGTCGTCGACGATGTCGGCGTCTCGCCGTTTCGCATCGACGACGACCTGTTCGCGGGAGGGGAGCCCGCGGTCCCGGAGGTGCCGGCAATCGCGCTGGACCCGGTCGATTGGGCCGATCGTGGTGAGCGCTGGCCGGCGGCCGGCGCAGACCTGCCGGGGCCGGCATTCACGTTCCCCGCCGGGCCAACCGGCGACGAAGCGTGCGGCGCCCCGATCATCGACCGTGACGACGAGGTCCCCGAGCGCTGTTGGGCGCCGGAGGTCGCCGGCCTCGGCCGCCGGTCGCTGGCGCTTCTGGTTGATCAGTCGCTGCTGCTGGCCATTCTCGGGTTCTTCTTTCTTGGCGCGTATTTCGCCTTTCACCTTGGCGGCTTCGATACGGGCGCTTTCCTGGCCGCCGCCGGCTTGCAGGCGTCGGCGCTGCCCTTTGGTCTGCTGGGCGTACTGCTCAGTCTCGGCTATTTCGGCTTCTTTCACGGAACCACGGGGTGCACGCCGGGCAAGCTGCTGGTCGGCATCGAAGTGCGGGCCGGCGACGGCGGCGGCCTCAGCTGGAGCCGGACCTTTCTGCGCTGGCTGGGCGCGGTCCTCGGCCTGATGTGCGCCGGTGTCGGCATCGTCTGGGCGATGTTCGAGCCGCGGCGCCGCGGTTGGGCCGATCTGCTGTCGGGGACGGTGGTTGCCCGGCCGCGACGGGGGCCCGCCCCGGGGATGCCGGCCGTTCAGATTGACAACCCCCCGGGGCCGCGGGTACCATGCGTGCGCTGTAGCGGGCCGAGATAGCTCAGCTGGTAGAGCAACGGACTGAAAATCCGTGTGTCCCCAGTTCGATTCTGGGTCTCGGCACCAGATTGTCGCGACGGGGAGCGGTGCTCCCCGTTGTTTTTTTGTCGGACACGGGGGCGCAGGACATGGCAATGTCACGGGAGATCGGGCTGGGCCTGATCGGGCTCGGCGCGTGGGGGCCGAACCTGCTGCGCACGTTCGGGTCGGTCGGCGGTTGTCGCGTGCGGCGGGTGGCCGACCTCGACGACAAGAAGTTCCGCGGGCTGGAGATCGCCGGCGAGCGCCCCGAGTTCACCGGCGACTACCGGGAGCTGCTCCGTGACCCGGCGATCGACGCCGTCGCAATCGCGACCCCGTCCGAGACGCACTACCGCATCGGCCGGGAGGCGCTGCTGGCCGGCAAGCATCTCTTCGTGGAAAAACCGCTGGCCCTCTCCAGCCGCGAGGGGCAGCGGCTCTTCGACCTGGCGCGTGAGCGTCGCCGCACGCTGATGGTCGGTCACCTGTTGATGTACCACCCGGCGGTGATCGCGATGGCCGATCTCGTGCGCCGCGGTCGGATCGGCAAGGTGCGCTACCTGGGCATCCGCCGCCGGGCCTTCGGCAGGCTCCAGGGCGGCTGCAGCGTGCTGTGGGACCTGGGGCCGCACGACATCAGCATCGCCCTGATGGTGACCGGCGGACGCCCCGCGGCGGTCTCGAGCCTGGCCCGTGCGTTCATCCAGCCGGGTCTCCCGGAGATTTCATTCACGGCCATTTCGCTGGTCGGCGGCGCGCTCGCGCACATCGAGGAGAGCTGGATGGCGCCGCTGCGCGAGCGGCAGCTGCTGGCGGTCGGCGACAAGGGCATGCTGCTGTTCGACGAGTTGGCCGCGGACGGGGCGCATCTCAAGCACTTCGCCAAGCAGATCAAGGTGCGCCCCGGCGTGCCGCTCAAGGTCTTCGAGTACCTCGACGAGGGGGCCAGCCCCGTCGACATCGAGGCCGGCCAGCCGCTCGCCGCCGAGTGCCGGGAATTCCTCGAGTGCATCCGCCGCCGCCGCGAACCGCGGGCGGGCGGCAAGAATGCCGTGACGGTCCTGCGGGTGCTCGAAGCCGCCGAGAAGTCTCAGTGCGCCGGGGGCCGCGAGATCAAGATAGCTGGAGAAAACTGAATCCATGCGTCAAACGTGGCGATGTGACAAACGCTGCTACATGGTTCCGCGCTTCAGCGCGGAACAGGGAGAGACCCAGTCATGATCCCATTCATCGACCTGTCCTGCCAGCACCGCCCGATCGAGGCCGAGCTGGAGCGGGTGTTCACCGAGGTGTTGCGGGGGGCCCAGTACATCCTCGGGCCGGCGCTGGTCCGGTTCGAGGAGCAGATGGCGCGGCTGCACGGCGTGCGCCACGCGATCGGGGTGGCTTCCGGGACCGATGCGCTGCTGCTCTCGCTGCTCGGGGCCGGCGTGCGGCCCGGGGACGAAGTGATCACGACGCCGTTCACCTTCGTCGCGACCGCGGAGGTCATCGAACACGCCGGGGCGCGGCCGGTCTTCGTCGACATCGATGCGGCGACCTTCAACCTCGACCCGTCGCAGATCGAGGCGCGGATCACCGAGCGCACGCGCGCGATCATTCCGGTGCATCTCTACGGCCTCGCGTGCGACATGGCGGCGATCGGCAAGATCGCGCAGCGCCACAAGCTCAAGGTGATCGAGGACTGCGCCCAGGCCACCGGTTCGCGCTGGATGGGGCGGCTGGTCGGCGGCCTCGGCGACGCCGGGGCCTTTTCGTTCTTCCCGACGAAGAACCTCGGCGCGATCGGGGACGGGGGGATGATCCTGACCGACAACGACACGCTCGCCCAAAAGGTGCACATGCTGCGCGGTCATGGCGCCAAGGTGCGCGACCACTACGAGCTGCTCGGCTACAATAGCCGTCTCGACTCGCTGCAGGCGGCCGTGCTCTCGATCAAGCTGCCGCTGCTCGAGGGCTGGAACGCGCAGCGCCGCGCGAATGCCGCGCGTTACCGCGAATTGCTCGGCGGCATCGAAGGTCTCACGCTGCCGACCGAGGCGGCCGGGGCGCAGCACAGCTACAACCAGTTCAGCCTCCTCACCGACCGCCGCAGCGCGCTGCGGGCGCACCTGCAGGAGCGCGGCGTCCCGTCGATGGTGTACTACCCGAAGGCGCTGCACCAGCAGCCGATCTTCACCGGTCTCGGCTATGCGACCGGCGAATTCCCGGTGACCGAGCGCATTCAGGAGCAGGTGCTCTCGCTGCCGGTCTTCCCGGGGCTCAGCGGCGAGCAGATCGAAACGGTGGCTGGCGCGATCAAGGAGTTCTTCACGAAGAACTGAACCGACCATGCTTGGGGGAGCTGTCTGCGGACGGCTGAGAGGGTCCGCCTGGGCCGACCCCGCAACCTGTCAGGGTAATGCCTGCGGAGGGAAAGCGATGAACGAGCACGTGCACGAGCTGCCCGAGATCGGCAAGATCTCGCCCGAGATCTTCGAGGAAGTCATTTACCCGCGGCTTGGGCGCCGCGACCCCGCGGTGCTCGTGCCGCCGCAGCACGGGGTGGACATCGGCGTGGTGGACATCGGTGGCGGCAACGTCATGGCCGTCACGTGCGACCCGGTCTTCGTCGTGCCGCAGTACGGCTGGGAGCGCTCGGCGTGGTTCGCGGTGCACATCCTCGCCTCGGACGCGGCCGTCTCGGGGCTGGCGCCGCGGTGGATGACGATCGACCTGAACCTGCCGCTCGGCATCACCAAGGAGCAGTTCGTCACCCTCTGGCGCGCGATGCACGCCGAGTGCGACAAGCTCGGCATCGCCGTCATCGCCGGGCACACGGCGCGCTACCAGGGCTGCGAGTACCCGATGATCGGCGGGGCAACCGTGATGGCCACCGGCCCGCGCGATCGCTATGTGACGCCGGCGATGGCCGGGGCGGGCGAGGACGTCGTGATCACCAAGGGCCCGGCCATCGAGGCGACGGCGCTCTTCGCCGCGACCTTCCCGAAACGCGTCGCGGCGGCCTACGGGGCCGATTTCGCCCGGCGGGCGGACGCCATGTTCGGACAAATGAGCGTCGTCGAGGAAGCCACGATCGCAGCATCCGTGGGCGTGCGCGAGGACGGCGTGACCGCGATGCACGATGCGACCGAATGCGGCCTCTGGGGCGGCCTGTACGAGGTCGCCCGGGCCTCGCGCGTCGGCATGCGCATCGAGCGCGAGCGGATCATGGTGCCGGAGGAGGTCGAGAAGGTCTGCCGCCTCTTCGCGATCGACCCGTTCACGTCGATCAGCGAGGGGACGCTCGTGCTGACGTGCAAGAAGCACCGGACGGCGGAAATTCTGGCTCGCCTCGCTGCGAAGGGCATTGCCGCCGCCGTCATCGGCGAGACGCTCCCGGAGGCCGAGGGGATCACGCTCGCCGAGGGCGGCCGCATCCGTACGCTGGAGCACCCCCGGGTCGATCCGTTCTGGGCCGCGTTCGGCAAGGCGATGGCCGAGGGCGACCGCTAGCGCGGGGGCGCTACTTCGCTCTCGAGTTGCGGGCGGTGATGCTCTCGCCCCCGATCCCCCAGTTGTCGGTGTCGACCTCGTCGATCACCACGAAGGTGCGCTCGGGATCCTTGCCGAGCACCTTCACGAGCACGTCGGTGACCCCCTTGATGATCTCGGCCTTCTGCTCGCGGGTGACGCCGGTTCTGGTCACGCGGATGTTTGCATAAGGCATGATCGCCCTCCCCTGATGTGGCTGCGGCGTGGCGGGAACGTGTAGGAATCGAACCTACCGCGGACGTGATTAGCGCCCGCCGACCGGATTTGAAGTCCGGGGGGCCCACCAGTGACCCATCCGCTCCCGTGCTGGCAGGGATTATAGAACACAACAGGGAAAATGCCACCCTGGCTTGGGGGTTTTCTTTCGGAGTCGGAATCGGCATCAACGAGCTCGGGGGAGCGCGCCGGGGTCGCGGCGCTGAAGCGCGAGCGACGGGACGCCACCGCCGTCCGCACGCGGGACCGGAGTCCCGCCGCTCAGGCGTAGGGCGTCCAGCCGTCACCGCTCTCGACGAAGATCCCCTGGAGGTCCTCGAGCGGCCGCAGCAGCCCGGCCGCGCGCGCGACGTCCGCGGCCGCGAAGCGCACCGTCACCCCGCAGTCCGAGGAGACCTGACTCGGCACCGGCACCAGGCGGACCTCGCCGACCCCGGCCTGCTTGAGCAGCTTCTCGGCCTTGAGCACCATGTGCGTCGAGTGAAAGGTGGCGATCGCGAATGCTCCCGCAGCGGCGCTCATCGGCCGCCCGCCTTTTTCGCCGCGAGATAGCGGCAGGCCGCGATCGTGGCGTCGATCTGCGCGTCGCTCGTGAAAAACCCCGGCGCGAAACGGACCGTGCCCTGGGGGTAGGTCCCGAGCGTGTGGTGCGCGGCGGGCGAGCAGTGCAACCCGACGCGGGTGAGTACGCCGAAGCCCTCCTCGAGGAGGAACCCGGCTTCGGACGGGACGAGGCCGGCGAAGGTCGCCGACACGATGGGCGAGCGCGCGGCAGCGCGCTCCGGGCCGTGCAGCGTGATCCCGGCGACACCCTCCAGCCCGTCGATCAACCGCCTCGTCAGCGCCTCCTCGCGCGTTTGTATCGCCGGAAGCCCGGTCTCCGCGATGAAGGACACCCCGGCGAGAAGGCCGGCGATGCCGACCGCGTTCTGCGTGCCGCTTTCGAGCCGGTCGGGCCAGAACTCCGGCTGCATTTCGAGTTCCGAGTTGCTGCCGGTGCCGCCGCGAACGAGCGGCTCCGGCTCGACTCCCGTGCGGGCCCAGAGGCCGCCGGTACCCTGAGGACCGAACAGCGCCTTGTGCCCGGTGAAGGCGAGCAGGTCGATGCCGTCGGCTTCCACGTCGATCGGCAGCGCACCCGCCGACTGGGCGGCATCGACGAGCAGCAGTGTCCCGGCGGCGCGCGTCATCGCGCCGACTTCGCGCAGCGGCAGGATGGCGCCGCTGACATTGGAGGCGTGCACGGCGGCGAGCAGCTTTGAGCGCGTCGCGAGGGCCGCCTGGAGGCGCCCGAGGTCGAGGCGGCCGGCGCGGTCGCACGGGAGCACCTCGAGGGAGATGACGCCCCGGTGCTCCAGATCCCGCAGCGGCCGCATCGTGGAGTTGTGCTCCATGGCCGTCGTGAGCACCCGGTCGCCCGGCTTGAGCAGGCCGTAGATGGCCGTGTTGAGCGCTTGCGTGGCGTTGAGCGTGAAGATGATGCGCCGTGAATCGGCGGCGCCGAAGAGCCGCGCGAGCGCCTCGCGGCACTCGAAGACCACGCGCGCCGCCTCCTGCGAAAGCCGGTGTCCCGAGCGCCCGGGGCTGCCGCCGACTTCGAGCAGGAAGTGCGACATGGCGGCCGCGACCGTCGGCGGTTTCGGGAACGAGGTCGCGCCGTTGTCGAGATAGATCAGTGCGCGCGGATCCTGCATGCCGCTCATCCTAGCACGCGCCGGTTTTCATTCTTGCCGAGGGGCGCAGATCCAGCCCGGCGAAGCGCTTTTTTCGCGCCAAATGCCAGGCGGCGCCGGCGATCATGGCCGCGTTGTCGGTGCACAGTTCGCGCCCGGGAAACAGCACCCGCACCCCTTGCGCCTTCCCGGCCGTCGTCATCTTCTCGCGCAGACGCCTGTTCGCCGCAACGCCGCCGGAGACGACCACGGTCGAAAGTCCGTGTTCGCGCGCGGCCCGCAGCGTCTTGCCCACGAGCGTGTCGACCACCGCCTCCAGGAAGCTCGCCGCAAGATCGCGCAGCTGCGCCTGCGCAAGCGGGGGGGCCTGCTGGTGGTTCAGCGGGCCCTGGAGCCGGCTGGTGCCGAGCACATGGTTGACGACGGCGGTCTTCAGGCCGGAGAAGGAGAAATCGAGCGTCGAGGCGTGCGCCAGTGCGCGCGTAAAACGCACCGCCTGCGGGTTGGCCCCGGCGGCGAGCCGGTCGATTTCCGGCCCTCCCGGATAATCGAGCCCAAGGAATTTCGCGACCTTGTCGATGCACTCCCCGGCGGCGTCGTCGCGCGTCTGCCCGATGATCGCCAGGTCCAGCGCCGAGGAGACGCGGAACAGCGTCGTGTGTCCGCCGGAGACCACCAGCGCGAGGTACGGCAGGCGCGGGCGTCGGTGGTCGAGATAGATCGCCAGGGCGTGCGCGTGCAGATGGTTCACTTCGACGAGGGGCAGGCGCCAACCCATCGCCAGCGCCTTGCCGAAAGAGGTGCCAACCAGCAGGGCCCCCATCAGTCCGGGGCTTGAGGTCACGGCGACCGCACCGAGATCGGCGGGCAGCACGCCGGCTTGATCGAGCGCGGACTGAACGACCGGTATGAGATTTTCCAGGTGCTTGCGTCCGGCGATCTCCGGGACGACCCCGCCGTAGGGCCGGTGGTCGGCGACCTGCGAGGCGATAACGGAGGAGAGCACGCGGCGACCTTCCTCGACAACTGCCGCCGCCGTCTCGTCGCAGGAGGTTTCGAGGCCGAGGATGAGCCGGGAACTCGCGCCGGGCGCGGCTGCTCTCACGGCGTCGCCGCCTTCGTTGCTGCTGCCGTGCCGCCACTGCCGGCCTTGTCCGTCAGCGCGGCGGCGAGCCTCGCGCCCGGGCCGCCCACGGGGGAGCTGCGCAGGAGTGCCGAAACACCGACCAGGCTCACGCCGGAGGCGAGCAGTTCCGAGCGCAGCTCGCGCAGGACCGCGATCGTTTCCGGGTGCGGGTGGCCGATACCCACGGCCGCACCGCGGCTTCGCGCCGTTTCGACGAGTTTGCGCACCTGGCCGCGGATGGCATCGCTGCTGACCTCGGCATCGATGAAAATGTCGCGTTCGAGCGCCGGCACGCCGGCGGCATGCGCTGCCTCGACGCCGCGGGTCGCGGCCGTGGTCCGGCTGTCGAGCCAGAACAGGCCGTGCTCCTTGAGTTCGGCCATCAGGGCGCCGAGGCCGGCGGGGTCCTCGGTGAACCGCGAGCCCATGTGGTTGTTCACGCCGACAGCGCCGGGAACCGCGGCAAGACCGGCGCGTACCTGCGCGCGCAGGGCCGCCGCGGTCATCGAAGTCAGCAGCACGCCCGCGCCGGGGTTCTTGCCCCCTTCCTCGTGCGGTTCCATCGGCTGGTGCAGGAGCATCTCGATGCCGCGCCGGGAGGCCTCGCTCACCGTGCGCGCCGAAGCCGGCAGCCCGGGGATTATGGCGATCGAAAGCGGGATGTCCAGGCCGGCCAGCTGCTCGAAATGGGTGTAGCTCTGCCCCAGATCGTCGATGACGATGGCGAGGCGCGGGCCGCCGGGGTGATCGGATGCGGCAGTCGCCGTTCGAGCAAGAACGGGCGTCGCCTTTTGCGGCGACAAGGATTGCGGCGTTGGCGCCTTCCCCGGCGTTCGCGCGGGGTGGCCCCGCACCGCGGGTGCCCGTTTCGTCGTCGCCTGCGAAATGGCTTCGCCGGTACGTGCGCCGCGCGCGGCTCCGGCATTCGGCGGGGTCCCGTCGCGAAGCCGGGCCATCAGTGCAACCACCACGATCGAGAGCGCGATCACCGCAATCGCGAGCACGCGCGTGAGGCGATCCTGTCGGCGCAGCCAGCGTCGGAAGCGCAGCCGGGGCGCAACGCGCCGACGCCTCCGGGGGCGTGCGGCCACGCTAGTCCGCTTTCGCGGTGGAGGCACCCTGGTTCTTGTGGAAGATGTCCCAGGTCTTGAGCAGGTCCAGGGCCCGCTGGAGCTGGAAGTCCTCCTCGTCGCTCGTCGCTTCGAAAGCTTCGGGATCCGCGTCCTCTTCGTTTTCGAGCGCGGGTCTTACCGGCGTGGCGGGCGGCGGCGTGCCCGCGGGCGCAGGCTCGGTCTCGTTGGCGAGATGCCCGTCGAGGTCCCTTTCTTTCGCGAGCTGGCTCTCACCGGCCTTCTTGACCTGAATGACCGCGGCCGGGACGATGATGTCGGGCTTGATCCCGGTGTTCTGGATCGAGCGGCCCTTCGGCGTGTAGTATTTCGCCGTTGTCAGGCGCAAGCCGGAGCCGTCCTCAAGCGGGATCACGGTCTGGACCGAACCCTTGCCGAAGGTGTCGACGCCGAGGATGACCGCGCGGCCCCAGTCCTGGAGAGCGCCCGCCACGATCTCCGAGGCGGAGGCCGAGCCGTGGTTGACGAGGATGACCATCGGGAAGGCGGTGCGCCCGCCATTGCCGCGCACCTTGTACTCGACATTGTTGTTCGCCTTCCGTCCCTTGGTGTAGACCACCAGCTTGCCTTTCTCCAGGAACGACCCGGAAACCTGCACGGCCTGCTCGAGCAGACCTCCCGGGTTGTTGCGCAGATCGAGGATGAGCCCCTTGAGGGCGGCGTTTTGCGTCCACAGGGCGGCCAGGGCCTGCTCGAGGTCGGCTTCGGTGCGTTCCTGAAACTGAGTGACGCGGATGTAGCCGACCGCATTGTCGATGATCCGGGACTTGACGCTCTTGAGCTTGATGACGTCGCGGACGATGGTGAAGTCTTTCGGCTCCTTGAAATCGTCGCGCATGATCGAAACGGTGATCGGCGTCCCCGGCACCCCGCGCATCTTCTTGACCGCGTTCTCGACGCTCATGTTCTTGGTGCTCTCGCCGTCGACTTTGATGATGCGGTCGCCGGCCAGGATCCCGGCGCGCCAGGCCGGTGTGTCCTCGATCGGCGAAATCTCCGTGAGCTCGTCGGCCTTGAGGCCGATCGTGATCCCCAGCCCGCCGAACTCTCCTTTGGTGTCGACCTGCATTTCGTTGAACATCTCTTCGTCCATGTACGCCGTGTGCGGGTCGAGTTCCTTGAGCATGCCGCGGATGGCGCCCTGGACGAGCTTGCCCGAGTCGACTTCGTCGACATAGCTGGATTCGACGAGCGAGAGAACCTCGGAGAACAGCTTGAGCTTGTCGTAGGTCTCTCTGCCGGTGGCAGCTTCGAAGTTGCTCACCCCCACGACGAGACTCGCGACGAGTGCGAGCAGGACGATCGTCGCGGATCCCAGGTTTCTCTGCTTGAACACTCCCATTCGTTTTCGCGGCTCCTTTAGTGGTTCGCCGGGCTCTCGCCAGGTGCCGATCGTCTCAGTTGGCTGCGGCCGCCGTCGCGGCAAAGCTCTCCAGGTAGTTGCGGATGGCTTCGTCGAGCGTCAATGCTGACGTCGGGGGCGCCGCCGTCTGGCACGCAGCGTCGTTCGCGCGCGGGGCGCGCAGGGGCCTGATGGCGGGCTTGGGCTCGAGCGGCGGGGGTGGCGCCGTGCCGGCAACCGCGGCGGCAGCGTCGGAGGGGTGTTCGCCGCTGCTCCCGGCAATCGCGGGCGCGGCCCCGTTCTTGTCATAGGCGCCGGCCAGCAGAGCACGCATCAGATCCTTGTGCTGGCTCTTCATGAGTCCCATGAGTTCCTGCTCGAACCCGGGCTTGCCGGCCAGCTCGTGGTACGGCGTCCGACGGGAGGCGAGGATCGCTCCCTTGTGGTAGAGCAGCGTGACCACCACCGGGTTGCCCACCCCGTTGTCTTCGGTCTGCACGTGGTAGGTCTCTCCGCGGTACTTGAAATCCGTATTGAATCCGGGCACCATTTTCTTTTAGTCTCCGTGCGGAGGAATATAGTACAAACGCGACAGTGTCGCAACTATTCGTCAGGTGAGTGTTTTTTGACTCCCGCCGGCTTGTCGGCGCCCTGCTCCCGCAGCAACGCGGCCACGGCGTCGGTATACCGCCCCCCCGCATCGTGAAGCGTGAGCTGCGGCAGCACGGCAAGACCGGGCCGCCCCCCCTTGATGGCCGAGACCAGACAGAGCCGCGGCGCCGCGGTTGCGCGGGCGGCGACGAGGCGGAGTTTTTTTGGCGTCAGACCGGCTGCCGCCAGGGCGTGACAGAGTTCCGGCAGGCGCTCCGCCAGATGGATCACGCCGAGCGTTCCGCCGAATCGCAGCAGCGCCGCGCTCGTTCGGGCGAGGTCGGTGAGGGTGAAGCTCAACTCCAGCCGGGCGCGGGCCCTGCCGGGGTCGGGGGGAGTCGCGCCGGAGCCCGGCCGGCGAAACGGCGGGTTGGCGACCACCCGGTGGAAGTGCTCCGGCGGCAGAAACCGTGGCGCATCGCGCAGGTCGCCGCGGATGACTCGGCAGCGGTCCTCCAGGGCATTGGAGCGGGCATTTTCAGCCGCAAAGCGCGCAAGCTCAGGCTGCAGCTCGATGGCGGTAACGCTGACGGTCGGATGGCGTTTCGCGAGCAGCAGGCCGATCACCCCGACGCCCGCGCCGAGATCGAGGATGCGCTCGCCGGCTCGAGGCCGGCAGAAGTCGGCGAGCAGGAACGGGTCGAGGCTGTAGCGGTACCCGCGCTCCGGCTGCCTGAGGATCAGTCCGCCGTGGTCCCGGTCAGTGCCCAGGTTCGGGGCTGCCGGGGCGGGCGATGCTCAGCTGCACCTCGAGGAGCGCGAGTTCTTCCCCGATCGCCTCGAGCCGCTCCTCGGCCACGCCGGAGTCGCGTTCGGCGAACAGCTGCTTGCGCCGCAGATCGAGGGCGGCGGCGTCGATCAGCTCGGCCGGCACGGCCCTCTCCACCAGAACGATCACCCGGTCGTCGCGGACTTCGGCCACCCCGCGGCCGACGGCGATGGTCCCCTGCCCGTCCGGCGCGCGGTAGGCCAGCACGCCGGGTATGAGCTTCGTCAGCAGCGCCGCGTGCGCAGGCAGCACCCCGAGCTCGCCTTCGCTGCCCGGCAGGGTGACCTCGGAGACGTCGCCCTCGAGAATCGAGCCCTCGGGCGTGAGGACCTTGAGCAACAGCAGGCCGGTCGTCGTTGCGGTGCTCACCTACTTCCGCTCCTTCGACTCCTTGGCGGCCGTTTGCGCGGGCTCCTCCTCGCGCATCTTCCGAGCCGCTTCGACGACCTCGTCGATGGTCCCGCGCATGTAGAACGCCTGCTCGGGCGTCAGGTCGTGCTCGCCCTTCATGATGCTCTTGAACCCGGCGATCGTGTCGGCGAGCTTGACGTACTTGCCGGGGATGCCGATGAACTGCTCGGCGACGTGGAACGGCTGCGAGAGGAAGCGCTGCATCTTGCGCGCGCGCGACACGGTGAGCTTGTCGTCCTCGGAGAGCTCCTCCATGCCGAGGATTGCGATGATGTCCTGCAGCTCCTTGTACTTCTGCAGGACCATCTGGACGGCGCGGGCGGTGTCGTAGTGGTCCTGACCGATGATCCGCGGGTCGAGGATGCGCGAGGTCGAGTCGAGCGGGTCGACGGCGGGGTAGATCCCCAGCTCGGCGATCTGGCGCGACAGAACGGTCGTCGCGTCGAGGTGGGCGAACGCGGTGGCCGGCGCCGGGTCGGTCAGGTCATCGGCCGGCACGTAAATCGCCTGCACGGAGGTGACCGAGCCCTTGCGCGTCGAGGTGATGCGCTCCTGCAGCGCGCCCATCTCGGTGGCGAGCGTCGGCTGGTAGCCGACCGCGGAGGGCATGCGTCCGAGCAGCGCCGAGACTTCGGATCCGGCCTGCGTGAAGCGGAAGATGTTGTCGATGAAGAGCAGCACGTCGGTGCCCTCGTCGTCGCGGAAGGCTTCGGCGACGGTCAGGCCGGTCAGCCCGACGCGCAGGCGCGCTCCGGGCGGCTCGGTCATCTGACCGTAGATCAGCGCGGCCTTGCTCTTGGCGCGCGCGACCGGGTCGGCCTTGGTCAGGTCGAAGTCGCCGCTGGCTTTCCAGTGTTCGTAGAACTTCTCGCCGAGGTTGATGACCTTGGATTCGACGAACTCGCGGAACAGGTCGTTGCCTTCGCGCGTGCGCTCGCCGACGCCGGCGAACACCGAGAAGCCGCCGTGGCTCATCGCGACGTTGTTGATCAGCTCCATGATCAGCACGGTCTTTCCCACGCCCGCGCCGCCGAAGAGGCCGGTCTTGCCGCCCTTGGTGTAGGGCTCGAGCAGGTCGATGACCTTGATGCCGGTCTCGAACATCTGCGTCGAAGTGGCCAGGTCGGTCAGGGCCGGAGCGAGGCGATGGATCGGGGCGCGCTTCTTGACGTCGAGGGGGCCCATCGTGTCCACGGGCTCGCCGACCACGTTGAGGATGCGCCCCAGGACCTCGCGGCCGACGGGCGTGGAGATCGGGGCCCCGGTGTCGGTGGCCGTCATGCCGCGCACCATGCCCTCGGTGGGTTTCATCGAGACGGTGCGCACCGTGTTCTCCCCCAGGTGCTGGGCGACTTCGAGGACGGTGTCGATCATCTCAGTCCCGCGCGCCGTCTGGATCTCCTGGTGGATGACCAGCGCGTTCATCAGCGCCGGCAGTTTGCCGGGCTCGAATTCAACGTCGACGACCGGGCCGATCACCTGCGCCACGCGGCCTTCACTCATTTTCCGTCCTCCTTAAACAGGTCGCTGAAAAAGGCCCATCTGCGGCGTTGGGCTCATCCCTCGTCACTGCGGCGTACAACTCGTACGCCTCATTCCTCGGGCCTTCGCCCGCCTTGCACCTGGACCTTTTTGAGCAACCTGCAATTTTCATGTGTTCGTGTTAGCCGGCCAGTGCATCGGCGCCGCTCACCACCTCGATCAACTCCTTGGTGATGACGGCCTGGCGGGCACGGTTGTAGATCAGGGTCAGTTTTGCGATCATCTCGCCGGCGTTGCGCGTCGAGGAGTCCATCGCGGCCATGCGCGCCCCGTGCTCGCTGGCGGAACTCTCGAGCAGGGCGCGGTAGATCTGGCTCAGGACCAGCTCGGGGAAGAGCTGGCGGGCGATTTCGGCGCGGTTCGGCTCGAAGATCGGATCGCCGCCGGCTTCCTCGGCCTCCGCGCCCTCGAGAGGCAGCAGCCGGCGCAGCACCACTTTCTGGGTCATGACCGACACGAACTCGTTGTAGAGCAGCCAGACCTCGTCGCTCTGGCCGCCGAGGAAGCGCTCGGTGGCCTGGCGGGAGATCACGGCGGCCATCGGGCGGTTGACGCCGCGGAAGGTGTCGAGATATTCGTCGACGATCGCCCAGCTGCGGCGGCGCGAGAAGTCGCGGGTCTTCTTCCCGACGGCCACGATGCTGACTGCCGTGTCGGCCCTCTCGTGGATGAAGCGCCGCGAGGCGTTGAGCACGTTGGAGTTGAAGCTGCCGGCGAGGCCCTTGTCGGAGGAAACGACGATCAGATCGATCGCCCGGGTCTCGCGCGTCTCGGCGAGCGGGTTGCCCTCGGCGCCGCCGAGCGCCGCGAGGTGCACGGCGACCTCACGGATGCCGTCGGCGTAGTCGCGGTAGGCCAGCGCGCGCTCCTGGGCCCGACGCAGTTTCGCCGCCGAGACCAGCTTCATGGCCTTGGTGATCTGCTGCGTGCTCTTGACGCTCTTGATCCGCCGCTTGATGTCGCGGAGGTTCGCCATCGCTGATCTCCTGCCGGTTCCGGGAGAGCTCGCCTAGGCGGCGAACGTCCCCTTGAAGGCTTCGATGATGCCGCGCAGCTTCTTCTCGGCGTCGGGGAGCAGTTCCTTCTTCTCCCGGATGTCGCGGTAGATCTCCGGCGCGGCCGTGTCGATGTGATCGAGGAGCGCTTTCTCGAACTCGCGCACCTTGTTCACGGGTATTGTGTCGAAGTAGCCGTTGGTGCCGGCGAAGATCGTGATGATCTGGCGCTCGACCGGCAGCGGCATGTACTGGTCCTGCTTGAGGGCTTCGACCATGCGCTGCCCGCGGTTGAGCTGCCCCTGGGTCGCGGCGTCGAGTTCGGAGCCGAACTGCGCGAAGGCCGCCATCTCGCGGTACTGGGCCAGGTCGAGGCGCAGGCGACCGGCGACCTTCTTCATGCCCTTGAGCTGGGCGCTGCCGCCGACGCGCGAGACCGAGATGCCGACGTTGATGGCCGGCTTGATCCCCGAGTAGAAGAGGTTGGCTTCGAGGAAGATCTGGCCGTCGGTGATCGAGATGACGTTCGTCGGGATGTAGGCCGAGACGTCGCCGGCCTGCGTTTCGATGATCGGCAGCGCCGTCAGCGAGCCGCCGCCGAGCTCCTGGTTGAGCTTCGAGGCGCGCTCGAGCAGGCGCGAGTGCAGATAGAAGACGTCGCCGGGATAGGCCTCGCGGCCGGGAGGACGGCGCAACAGCAGGGAGAGCTGGCGGTAGGCGGCGGCCTGCTTGGAGAGATCGTCGTAGATGATCAGCGCGTGGCGCTTGGTGTCGCGGAAGTACTCGCCCATCGCGCAGCCGGCGTAGGGCGCGATGTACTGCAGCGGCGCGGGGTCCGAGGCGTTGGCGGCGACGACGATCGAGTACTCCATCGCGCCGTAGTCCTCGAGGGTCTTGACGACGGCGGCGACGGTCGAGGCCTTCTGGCCGATCGCGACGTAGATGCAGATCACGTCGCCGCCCTTCTGGTTGATGATCGTGTCCAGCGCGATGGCGGTCTTGCCGGTCTGCCGGTCGCCGATGATCAGCTCGCGCTGGCCGCGGCCGATCGGGATCATGCCGTCGATGGCCTTGATGCCGGTCTGCAGCGGTTCCTTGACGGGCGCGCGGTCGATGACGCCCGGGGCGAGGCGCTCGACCGGCCGGAACTCGTTGGTCTCGATCGGGCCCTTGCCGTCGATCGGCTGGCCGAGCGCATTCACCACGCGTCCGACGATCGCGTTGCCGACCGGCACCTCCATGATGCGCTTGGTGCGGCGGACCTCGTCGCCCTCCTTGATGGCGCGGTCGTCGCCGAGGAGCACGACGCCGACGCTGTGCTCCTCGAGGTTCATCGCGAGTCCGAAGATGTTGCCGGGGAACTCGAGAAGTTCGCCGAACATGACCTTCTCGCAGCCGTAGACGCGGGCGATGCCGTCGCCGACGGAGAGGACCGTGCCGGTCTCCTCGACCGCGACGGTTTTTTCGAAGGCCTCGATCTCGGTGCGCAGAACCTGGCTGATCTCTTCCGGCTTGATCTTCATGAAAAGGTCACCTCTTCCAGGAGTTGACGGTGAATGGCGGCGAGTTGCGAGCGGATGCTCCCGTCGAACGAGAGGCTGCCGATCCGCACGACCAGACCCCCGATGAGCCCGGGGTCGACGGCGCTGGTGAGAACGACGGTCTTGCCGAAGCGGGCGCCGAGGATCGCGCGCAGGCGCTCGGTGTCCGTGTCGGCGAGCGGCGCGGCCGAGGTCACCGCGGCCCGGATCACCCCTGCCCGCTCGTCGGCGAGGAGGCGGAACTCATCGACGATCTCGGGAAGCGCGCCGAGGCGCCCCTTGTTCAGGAGCATCTCGAAGAAGTGGCGGGCCAGCGGACGGGGCTGCAGGCTGTCCAGAAACCGGCCGAGAGAAGCCAGGCGCTCCGAGAGAAGAACTTTGGGGTTGCTCATGAGTTCCCCGAAGCGCGGCTCGCCCGCGAGGGCCGCCGCGACGGCCGAAAGCTCGGCGAGCAGATCCTCGGGTTGTTCCCGGCGATCGATGGTCACGGCCATCAGGGCTTTGGCATAGCGGCGACCGATGGTTCGGGCGATCATCGCGCGGCCTCCATCTCCTTGAAGTAGTCGCCGGCGAGCCGGCTCTGATCCGCGGCGGTCATCGTCGAGCGCACCTGCTGTTCGGCGAGGCGTACGGCGAGGTCGGCCGCATCGCGGTGCAGTTCGGCCCGGGCTTTGGCGACCTCCTGGCGGATGGTCTCGCGGGCATGCTGCGCGACGTGCTCGGCGGCGGCCTTGCCCTCCTGGATCAGCATCGCGCGTTCGCGCTCCATGTCGGCGCCGGCCTGCACGCGCAGCGCCTCGATCTCGAGGTCGAGTCCCGCAGCCTTCGCCTGGAACTCGGCGAGGCGGGCCTCGGCCTCGCGGCGACCGGCCGTCGCCTCGTCGAGGGCGCGGCGCACTGCCGCGCTGCGGTCGGCCATGGCCTGCGCGATCGGCTTGGAGAGCAACTTGAACCCGAAAAAAGCGATGATGGCGACATCAAGGATCTTGATCCCCATCTCCCAGAGGATCTTGTCGAGAGGCATTGCCTCGTGCCCGCCCCCTGCGGAGGCGAAGGCGGCGCTGGCGCCCAGCACCACGGGCAGGGTGAGCACAGCGGCGGTCCTGAACAGGCGGCGCATTACGAAGCCCTCCCGAGAACTTTGGCGGAGATTGCCGCCGCGAGCGTCTGGGCATCGCGCTCCAGGTGAGCGCGGGCGGCGGCGACTTCCTTCGCCAGGTCATCCTCCGCGGCGTCGATGGCGATAACCGCCTGCCGCTTGGCCTCGTCGAGCCGGGTCTTCTGCTCGGCGAGGGCCTGCCGGCGAACGTCGGCTCGGCAGGAGAGGTTCTCCTCGCGGGCCGCGCCGATCTTGCGGGTGTACTGCGCGGAGAGTTCGCCAAGGGCGGACTCGGAGCCCCCCGCCGTGGCCCTGAGATTGTCGATGGTGCGCTGTCGGCGCGCCAGGTAGGCGCGCATCGGACGGAAGAGGAACAGGTTGACGATCGCCATGTAGGCGAGGAAGAAGCCGAGCTGAGTCAAAAACGTCCAGTTAATGTCGAGCATGGACCCTCTCCTCGCTGTTACCGACAAGACCGGTGAAGCGCGTGGATTCTACCTTATTGTAGGCGTTTTTTGTCAAGTAGGTAAATGAGTCCCAAATCCGCGCGTAAAGCGCGGATCAGTTGAGGCAGGTTTGTTAGCTGGTCTTGTGTTTCGGGTTTTGTGGCTCATACCGGACTGTGATGCTCGCTGCAAGCGTTGCTTGACCGCTGCCCCCCCTGCTCTTCGTGGGCGAAATCAGGCTTTTCCCGGTGAGTTGAGAGGCCTGCTGTTCTGCTGGATCCGCGCGTACGCGCGGATCTAGGTGAGTCCGGGTTCTATCGGGAAAAGAGCCGCTCCCGCTCGTCGGCATGAGCTTTTTCGGCCTGCTCCGCGCTCTGCTCGGCGCCGCTGCCCATGGTGCAGGTGCCCTCGAAGATGACGCCTTCCTCGATGACCAGCGACGGCGTGCTGATGTTGCCGTAGAGCCGCCCGCTCGCGTGGATGTCGACTTTGCGCTCGGCGGTGATGTTGCCGTGCACCGTGCCGCTGATCACCACGATGCCGGCGTGGATGGCCGCGCTCACCTGGGCGCCTTCACCGATGACCAGGGTGTCCTTGGTGAAGATCTCCCCCTCCAGGCGGCCGTCGATCCTGACGGTTCCTTCGAAGGTCAGTGTGCCCTTGAAGCTGGTTCCCTCGCCGAGGAAGGCGTTGAGGTTGCTGCCGTTCGCGGCGGCCGGCACGCGTTCTTTTTTCGTGGAGCGCTCTTCCTCTCCGAACAACCGGGCCGAGAGTGTCATCCAAGACTCCTTTTAGCGAAGGTGGTTGGCGAGACGGTCGAGTTCCTCGACCGAAAAATAATGCAGCTCGATGACGCCGCGCTTTCCGTGGTGCCTGATCGTCACCTTGGTGCCGAGGGCAGCGCGCATCGAATTCTCCAACTCATTGATATATATGTCTTTTTTAACATCTTTCCCCGGCTGGTCTTTCTTTGGCCTGCCGAAGCGCTTTGCCAGCAGCTCGGTCTCGCGCACGGAGAGACCTTTTCCGAGCACGGCGGCTCGGGCTGCAAGCTGACCGGAGCGGTCCTGGATCCCGAGAATCGCGCGGGCGTGGCCCATGCTGAGTGCTCCCGAAACAAGGTCCTGCTGGATCTCCTCGGGAAGGTTCAGGAGCCGGAGAAGATTGGTGACCGAAGAGCGGTCTTTGCCGACCTTGGCCGCCACTTCTTCGTGGGAGAAATCGAAAGTCTCGGCCAGGTACCGATAGGCCTGGGCCGTCTCGATCGGGTTCAGATCTTGACGCTGGATGTTCTCGATCAGCGCCAACTCCAGGGCTTCCGCCGACTCGGCGTGGCGCACCACGGCGGGAATCTTCGCGAGGCCGGCCAGTCCAGCGGCCCGCCAGCGGCGCTCCCCGGCAATGAGTTCATAGCGGCCATCGCCCAGGGGTCGTACGATGACCGGCTGGATCATCCCGCGCGAGGTGATTGACGCCGACAACTCGTCGAGCTTGTCCGCCGCGAACTCCTTGCGGGGTTGATGGGGGTTCGGGACGATCTTTCCGAGGTCAAGCTGAAGCAGCCCGGCCGAAGGGGCGATCGCCGCCGGAGCCGGGATATGTTCAGGCGTTCTCGACGGGATGAGGGCTCCCAGCCCCCGCCCCAGCACTTTTCTGGTCATGCGTCAAAATCTCCTCAGCCAGCAGCAGGTAGGACTCTGCGCCCTTCGAGCGCACATCATAGAGGATGACGGGTTGCCCGAAACTCGGGGCCTCGCTGATACGGACATTGCGGGGGATGATCGTGCGGCACACTTCGTTGGGAAAATGTTCGCGGATCTCATCCTCGACCTGCTTGGAAAGGTTCATTCGCGGTGTGTACATGGTCAGCAGGATCCCCTCGATGGCGAGCTGCTGGTTGAAGCTGGCCCGGATGAGGCCGATGGTATTCAGAAGCTCGCTCAATCCCTCAAGAGCATAGTACTCGCACTGCAGGGGAATCAGGACGCTTCCGGCAGCGGTCAGGGCGTTGACGGTCAAGAGCCCAAGAGAGGGGGGGCAGTCGATGATGAGGTAGTCGTACTCTTCAAGGCAGGGCAAGACGGCGTCCCGCAACCTGGTTTCGCGTTCGGGAAGATTGACGAGCTCCAGTTCGGCACCGGCGAGATTGATGTTGGAGGGCGCGACGAACAGTGAGGGTATGGCCGTCGGCAGGACCACCTCGGCCAGAGTCTTCTCGCCGATCAGGACATGGTAGATGCTCAGGGGAACCTCATGTTTGCTGATACCGGTCCCGCTGGTGGCATTTCCCTGGGGGTCGATGTCGATGAGCAGCGTTCGCTTCTCGGCGACGCCGAGCGCCGCGGCAAGATTTACGGCGGTGGTGGTTTTGCCAACCCCGCCCTTCTGGTTGGCGATGGCTATGATCCGTCCCATGCTCCGCCTTTCCCGAATGCTGCCACTGCCGCTTTCCCCCGGAATACGCAGCATGCTAGCACACACCTCCAGGTGATGAAAGGGGAGAAGCCACAAGAGCTTGGGAGGATTGTTTCACGTGGAACATCGCCGCCGCCGGGACCGTTGATAAATGTTCCACGTGGAACATCGCTTCGGCCCCGTTGGGGAAGATGCGCGGCGCCGCCGAAAAGCACGGAGCGGCGCTGACGCACGACCGAAGGGCTGCCTCCGATGCCTCGCGCACGCGAACGAGAGGTGAGTTTGTACGTCAGGGCCTACCGGAATTTGACAACAATCAGGGATCGCGCGGCCTTCAGATGGGGCACATTAACCTTGCGCAGCTCCCAGGAACCGCCTCCCTCCCTGCAGAATGATTCGAGCTCCTGGAGTTCTCTGAGGTCCGGTTCCCCCTTGTAGAGGAGGAGACGACCACCCGGGGCGAGAAACGGAAGCGCCAGCCTGGCAACGTCCGCGGAAGCTCCGAGCGCCCGGCTGACGGCCCAGTCGTATCCCCGATGGTGCTTCGGGCTGGCGCCGAATTCCTCTCCCCTGCCCCAGATCGCCTCCACTCCCGTCACGCCGGTAGCCCGGATGGCTTCCTGGCAGAAGGCGACTTTCTTTCGGACGCTCTCTACGAGCAGCAACCGAAGCCCGGGCAAAGCGAATTTCAGCGGCAGCGCCGGCAGCCCGGCGCCGGCGCCGAGATCGACCACGCGAGCAGTCGGGGCTCCCGAGAGGATGGCGGCCCCGGCCAGGGAGTCGAGGAAATGATAGACGATCGCTTCCGACGCCTCCAGGCGGGTGGTGAGGTTGATCTTCTTTCCCCACACCTGGAGCAGGGCCAGGTAGGCCGAGAAGCGCTCCAAAGCGTCGTCGGTGAGTTCGACCCCCAGCCCGGCGGCTCCGGAAACCAGCAGTTCTCGCTGCGAATCATTCACCGCTGGCCTATTTCCCGACACAGAAGCGGCCGAAGATACGCTCGAGGATTTCCTCGGTCGCGGTCTGGCCGGAAATTTCTCCGAGCGCAGCTAACGCCATAAGAAGCTCGAGCGCCACCCGATCAAGCACTCCTTCGCCCGAATGCGCGTGCAGGGCCGCGGCGCCAAGGTGCTCCGAGGCCCTCTCCAGAGCGTCACGGTGCCGGATGTTCGGTACCGTCGTCGCGGGGCCGTTCGCCCGGCGAGCGGCTTGGCAGCGGCTGGTCAGGGCGGCGGTGAATTCAGGAAAACCCGAGCCGGTGACCGTCGAGAGGTTGAAGAGCGGGAGATCGACCGCAGTGGAGCGGCAGGCGATGAGGTCGAGGCGCGCCGGCAAGTCGGCTTTGCTGATGATGACCATTGGCGAGCGGTCTGACGCAAGTTCGAAGAGTCCCCGGTCATCGGGGTGGGCGGGTTCCGATCCATCCAGGACCAGGATGACGAGATCGGCGTCCTTGATCCGTTGGAGGCTCCTCTGTATCCCCGCGGCTTCCACGAGGTCGGCAGTCGCACGCAGGCCGGCCGTATCGATCAGGGTCACCGCAGCCCCGCCAATCATGGACCGCTCCTCGATATAGTCTCTGGTCGTACCGGGAAGTGGGGCGACAAGCGATCGTTCGAAATCAAGTAAGTAATTGAAAATACTTGATTTTCCTGAATTAGCGCGCCCTGCGAACGCGACGCGCACGCCCTTGCTCGAGCCGCCCGAGCTGCCGGCTCCTCCCGCCAGGCGCCTGATCTCGCCGGCGAGAAACTCAAATTGATCCGGCGAGGGGAGTTCATCGGGGATCTCCCCCTCCTCGAAATCAAGGGCGGCCTCGACGCGAGCGACAAGATCGAGCAGCCGTTCGCGCACGTGGTCGATTTCGTTCGCGACTGCGCCATGAAGCTGGCGCAGCGCGATGCGCCGCGATGCATCGTCCTCGGCGCAGATCAGTTCGGCCACCGCTTCGGCCTGGGTGAGATCGAGCCGGCCGCGGAGGAATGCGCGCTTGGTGAACTCTCCAGGACCGGCGTGCCGCGCGCCCGCGCCGAGGGTGGCGCGCAGCACAGCCTCGAGCACGACGCGGCCACCGTGGCCCTGGATCTCCACCATCGGCTCGCCGGTGTACGAGCGGCCCTCCGGCATGTGGACGGCGAAGACCTCGTCGATCGGTTCGGAAGAATCGGGGTCGTGTGCAGCGCCGAGCACGAGAAGAAAAGGGGCGGCGGTTTCGAGTGAGCGCCCTCCCCGGCCGTGGAAGATGCGGGCGGCGATGGCGAGCGCGTCGGGGCCGCTGATCCGGACGATGCCGATGCCTCCCCCCGCCCCGGTGGCCACCGCCGCAATCGTGTCGTCGCCGGGGCTCTTCATGAGGCGCTTTTCACGTCGTCCCGACTCGCGGGTCGACGCGCCGGAGAGGAAGGGCTTCGCCCCTGATCCTGCGTGCACTCGCAGTTCGCGAGTGCACCGGTCCGCCCCGGCGGCGGGGTGGCCGGCAGGACCCCGAAGTCCGCACGGGAATGGCAGGCTCCCCGGGCTCCTGCACCGTTGTTTACTGGCGTTTTTCGCGGGGCAGTTTCTTCCTGCGGCCGCCGCCGGAATCGTCCTCGGGGGCGGGCTTCGCCTGCCCCCGGGCGGCGATCGCGCGGAAGAGCTTCTGCTCGCCGATCGACATGATGTTCGAGAAGAGGAAATAGAGCACCAGTCCCGAGGAGAAGTTGATGAACATGGCGGTCATGATCACCGGCATGAACATCATCATCTTCGCCTGCATCGGGTCGCCGACCGACGGGGTCATGCGCTGCTGGATGAGCATCGTCACGCCCATCAGGATCGGCGTGATGTAGTAGGGATCCTTGAGCGAGAGGTCCGGAATGTAGAGGAACCCCGCGCCGCGCAGCTCGATTGCGTTGTAGAGCACCTTGTACAGCGCGAAAAAGACCGGGATCTGCACGACCATCGGCAGGCAGCCGGCCATCGGGTTGACTTTGTGCTCCTTGTAGATCGCCATGGTCGCCTGCTGCAGGCCCTGGTTGTCGCCCTTGAACTTCGCCTTGAGCGACGCCAGTTTTGGCTGGAGCTCCTGCATCTTCTTCATCGAGCGGAACATCTTGAAACTGATCGGGAAGAGCGCGGCTTTGACCAGCAGCGTCAGCGCGACAATGGCCAGGCCGTAGCTGTGTAGGAATTTGAAACAGAACTGCAGGATGACCAGGAAGGGCAGCGCCAGCCACCAGAACCAGCCGTAGTCGACGCCGCGCTCCAGCTCCTTGCCCGGGACGGCCGCGGTGAGCAGCGCCCGGTCCTTGGGCCCGAGGTAGGTCGCGATGCGGTAGCTCACCGCCTGGCGCGGCGCGAGCGAGACACTCTCGGAGCGAAGGCCGACCTCCTCGCCCGTCGTGGTGGTCCGCCGCGCAAAGGCCGACAGCGAGCCCTCCATGGGCACCAGGGCGGCGAGGAAGTAGCGGTTGCCGATGGCTGCCCACGAAACCTGCCCCAGCTCCCGGCGCTCGCCGACCTTCTTGATCTTCACATCGTCCAGGCTCCCGGCCACGAGAATTTTGATGCCCTCGTCGGTTTTGTCCTTTTCAGGGAGATTGCGGTCAAGGCCGGGGCCGAACGCCATTTCCCAGGGGATCGAGCGCGGGCTCTCGCCGCTGTTCTCGATGGAGATCAGCATTTCCATGAGGTACTGGTCGGCGGAGAAACGGTAGGTCCGGGTCAGACGCAGGCCATGGCTGTCGTCACCCGTCAGGGTGAAGCCGTCAGCCGTCTTCGTGATCGCCATGGGCGCGGAAAAAGCCGCCTGCGTTGCCGGGTCGACAAACGTGAACGACAGCGGCGGTGCTGCCGATCCGGGGCGCACGATCTCGAGAGGCGCGCCCCCGATCGCGGCGCCGGCAGGATCGAGCTGACCCTTGGCATACGTGTAGGACTTGAGCCCCCAACTCTTGAGGCCCCCGCCGACGTTGGAGAAGGTGGCCGCCCAGTTGGGGCGATCGATCACGATCTCCTCGGCAGGCACGGCCACCACCGGGGCAGGCGCGAGAGCCTGGCCGGGCACAGCGGCGGGCACCGCAGCGATCGGCTGGACGGCCGTCGGCGCGGGAGCCGGTGCATCCCGCTGCGCCAGGGGTGCCGGCGGTGCCGGCGGTGGCGGCGGTGCGAACGTCGGGATGATGAAGAGATTGTAGGCCCCGATCACCAGGATGATCAGGCCGACGGCCAGGATCGTTCTCTTATCCATGTGCTCCTCGACCGGACGGGTCAGCGAACCGGGTCGTACCCGCCGGGATGGAAAGGATGGCACTTCGCGAGCCGTCGCAGGGTCAGCAGCGCCCCGCGACCGACACCATATTTCTCAATTGACTCAATGGCATAACATGAACATGACGGGTAAAAGCGGCAGGCGGCCGGCAGCAGCGGGGAGATGAACCGCCGGTACAGGGTTAGAAGGCCGATCAGCAGCCTGGCGCCGGTCTTCATCGGCGGGTTCGAAACGGCAGGGCACCGGCGAACTCCCGCGAGACTTCCTGAAAGCTCAGCGCATCGACTCCCCGCTTGGCGATCACCACGAGATCCGCGCCCGCGAGTTCCCAGGCGCGCCAGTTCAGTCGGAAGGCCTCGCGGATCAGCCGCTTGACACGATTGCGCACGACGGCTCCCCCGATCTTGCGGCTGACCGAAACGCCGAGGCGCGGCCGATCCAGACGGTTCGCCGCGCGAAAAAGAATGAAGCCCCGCGTGTGGCGCTTTGACCCCCGGTCGAAGACCGCCCGGAACTCCGACGGCTTCTTGAGATGCAGACCGGTCGGGAATTCAAACTCGCCCATGAATCGCGGGCTAGACGCTGAGCTTCTTCCGGCCCTTCTGCCGCCGCCGGTTGATGACCCTGCGGCCGCCGACCGTGCTCATGCGCTCGAGGAACCCGTGGGTCCGCTGACGCTTCTTGTTCTTCGGCTGATACGTAATGGACATCGAGTGCTCTCCTCGTCACCAACCTGTGCTGCGAACGGTCCCATACCGTTCATCAAAGAGGGAAATGGTAGTGGCGACTCACCCTAATGTCAAGAATAATCTTGACTTACCACGGCGGCGGCGGTACTGTCTGCGGCGGTACAATCCGGCGTTTGCAGCAGGCAACCTTGGCACGGCGGGAGCGGGGAAGATTCACGATGGCCAGGACGGGGAGCATCCGGCGCGAAACCACCGAGACCCGGGTCGCGGTCACGGTCGGCCTCGAGGGCGGTCCCATCCAGGTAAGCACCACCATCCCCTTCTTCGACCACATGCTGACCCTGCTGGCGAAACACGGGCTGTTCAGCCTGCAGATCGAAGCCTCCGGCGATACCGACATCGATCTGCACCACACGGTCGAAGATGTCGGCATCACGCTCGGTCAGGCGTTGCGCCAGGCGCTCGGCGACCGTGCCGGCATCCGTCGCTACGGGCAGGCCGGGGTCCCGATGGACGAGGCGCTCGCGAGCGTGCACATCGATCTGGTCACCCGTCCGTACCTGGTCTACAACGTTTCGACCATCCCCGGGCAGATGGGGGGGTTCGACATCGACCTTGCGGAGCAGTTCTTCCGCGCACTCGTCACCAACCTCCAGGCCACCGTGCACCTTTCGCTGAACTACGGCAGCAACCAGCACCACATCCTCGAGGCGCTCTTCAAGGCGTTCGGTCGCGCCTTCGGCGAGGCCGCCACCGCCGACGCGCGCATCGCGGGTCCGCTTTCGACGAAAGGCGTGCTTTGACCCTCCAGGTTGCGCAGCACGAGCCATGACCGCAGAGCCGCAGTTCCGGGACGCCAGGTGCGTGAAAGCATGAGCGGACACCAGCACACGGAATTCCCGCCGGGGGCGCTTCCCCCGCTCAGGTTCGGCGCGGATGGTCTGATCACGGCGGTGGTGCAGGAAGCCACGACCCACGAGGTGCTGATGGTGGCCTGGATGAACCGCGCGTCGCTGGAACTGACGCTGACGACCGGGTTCACCGTGTTCTGGAGTCGTTCGCGCCAGAAGCTCTGGAAGAAGGGCGAGACCTCAGGGTGTCTGCAGCGGGTGCGCGAGGTGCGCGCCGACTGCGACGCCGACACGCTGCTCGTGCTGGTGGACCAGACCGGGCCGGCTTGCCACACCGGGAGTGTGAGCTGCTTCTTTCAGCCGCTGCCGCTGACGCGAGCGGCGGAATAGCCGGGAGCGGGCGGATTCGTTGCGGCGGGAAGCGCACCGGGCGCCCTTTTTCCTTGCGTTTGTTGGCACATGTCAGTTAGAATGCAAAAATTTCGCAGACTACATTGCGGTGAAGGGGGGGATAGCATACTAGATGGTTGGCATCCGGGTTCGGGAAAATGAATCCTTCGAGAGTGCCCTGCGTCGTTTCAAGAAGATTTGCGAGAAGTCCGGCGTCCTCTCCGAGATCCGCCGCCGGGAGCATTACGAGAAGCCCAGCGTCCGTCGCAAGAAGAAGGCGCTGGCCGCCCGCAAGAAGAAGCGCAAGTAGGAGACGCTGTCCGTGAGCCTCAAAGACCAGCTCGAAGACGGGCTCAAGGCGGCGATGAAGTCCGGGGACCGGGTGGCCGTCGCGGCCATCCGGCTCTCCCTTTCCGAAATCAAGAACGCCATGATCGACAAGCGCCGTCCCCTCGAGGACAACGAGATCGTCAACATCCTGCGCTCGGGCGTGAAGAAGCGGCAGGAGTCGATCGAGATGTTCGCCAAAGGCGGCCGCCCGGAACTGGTCGAGAAGGAAACCGCCGAGCTCAAGGTCATCGAGGGCTTTCTCCCGGCCGGCATGGGCGCCGCGGAGCTCGAGGCGCTCGTCGCCGAGGCGATCGCCGAGACCCAGGCGGCGTCGATGAAAGACATCGGCAAGATCATGAAGTGGATCGTGCCGCGCATCGCCGGCCGCGCGGACGGGGCCGAAGTGAACAAGCTGATTAAAGCCCGCTTCTCCGCGTAAAGAAACCAAACGTCCCCGGAGTACTTTCAGTACCCGTGCAGGCTGCGGGGTCCTGTCGCTGCGGACCTCCATCGGCCTCGCTGCGCTCCGCCATGGAGACCTCCCCTCCGCGCCACCCCTCCGCCATCTCGTTCACGAACAGGACAGCGGCAGGCGAGGAGCCGCCGGCTTTTCGGTGTACACTCTTCCGGCCGTGCGGTATTCCCGTCGGCGTGATGAGCTGAAGAACAGCCAGGAGGAGCGAACGTGAAGCTGATCGACATCTACCGCACTGCGGTGCAGGCGGGGCGCGATGCGGACCCGCGCGGGAATGAACGGATCGAGCAGGAACTCGCCGCGGTGAAAAAAGAGTACGACGAGCTCAAGGAGAAGGACCGCGAATTCTTCGACCACGAGCGCCTGACGAACCCCTACGCCGACACGCGCATCCTCAACGGCGCCCCGGAGACCGAGGTGCAATCGATCATCGTCGGCATCGACATGGAGGTCGGCGAGCTGATGCTTGCGGACCGGCTGCGGGAAAAGCGGCGGCTCGATCTCGTGCTCACCCACCACCCCGAGGGGCGCGCTCTCGCCAGGCTCGGCGATGTCATGGGAATGCAGGCCGACATCCTGCACTCGGTCGGCGTGCCGATCGCGACCGCGGAGGCGCTGCTGAACACGCGCATCGGCGAGGTCTCGCGCCGGCTGCTGCCGTTGAACCACACCCGCGCCGTCGACGCCGCGCGTCTGCTCGGCCTGCCGTTCATGTGCGTGCACACCCCCGGGGACAACCAGGTGGTTTCGTGTCTGCAGAAGATCTTCGACGCGAAGCGGCCTCAGACCGTCGGCGCGGTGGTCGACCTGCTGCTGGAGATCCCGGAATATCGCCACTCCGCGAGCTTGGGCATCCCCCCGAAGATCGTCTGCGGGGCGGAAAAGAACCGCTGCGGCAAGGTCCTCGTCGACATGACGGGCGGCACGGAGGGATCGAAGGAGGCTTTCGAAAAGCTCTCGCGCACCGATGTCGGCACCGTGGTCTGCATGCATCTGTCGGAGGATCACATCAAGGAAGCGGAGAAGAACCACATCAATGCGGTGATCGCCGGGCACATTGCCAGCGACAACGTCGGGATCAATCACATTCTCGACGTGCTGGAGAAGCAGGGGCCGCTCGAGATCATCGAGACCTCAGGGTTCAAGCGCTTCAAGAGGAGCTAGAAAGAATTTGCGGCGACGGAGGCCTCCCCTCCGCGCCACCCCTCCACCCAGCTCATTCTCGCCCCTAGGGAAGAACAGGACGATCAAGAGAAACGATTATGGATCCACATAGCCTCGCTGTCCTGGAATTCCGACGCGTCGTCGAGCTTGTGCGCGAGCGGGCGCCGTCCTCGCTCGGGGCCGATCTGATCACCGCCAGCGAGCCTCAGACAGATCGAAGGCTGGTGCGCCTGCGATTGCGCGAGACATCGCAGATGCGAAAACTGCGCGAGGTCAACGGCGCGCTGCCGTGGGGCGGCTCGCGGGACATCACCCCGCACCTGGAGCAGCTGCGCGCGGAAAACGCCTGGATCGACGGGCAGGACCTCGTGCTCGTGGCGGAGTTCGCCGGCGCCTGCGGGCGCATCGCCCGCGCAATCCGCGGCGCCGAAGGGTGCCCGGAGCTTGTGCACCACGCCGACGGCATACCGGAGGTCGCCGACGTCGAGCGGGAGATCCGCCGCTGCCTGACCCCGGAGGGGGAGGTTCGCGACGACGCGAGCGAGGAGCTGCTGCGCCTGCGCCGCGGGATCGGCCGCGCCCGACGCGACGTCGTGGGCGCCCTGGAGCGGATGATGGGGGAGGCGGCGCACGCCACGGCGATCCAGGAGCCGATCGTGACGCTGCGCGAGGAGCGCTACGTCATCCCGGTGAAGAGCGGCAGCCGCGGCGCGGTTCCCGGCATCGTCCACGATCGTTCGGCCAGCGGGCAGACGGTGTTCGTGGAGCCGCAGGCGGTCGTCGAGATGAACAACGTCCTGCGCGAGCAGATCCTCGCCGAGCGCGAGGAGACGCGGCGCATCCTGCGGATGCTCTCTGAGCGCGTGCGCCACCGCGGCGGGGAGCTCAGAACCGCGACGGCGGCGATGGCCGAGCTCGAGGCGATCTGGGCGCGCGCGGCGTACGCGGACGACGGGGCGATGGTGGAGCCGGCGATCTTCGAGGAGGACGGGAGGATCGCGCTGGTCGGCGCCCGCCACCCGCTGCTGCTGGCCGCGCTCGGCGAGCGCACGGTGCCGATCGATCTGGCGGCGGGCGCGCAGGTGCGCACGCTGGTGGTCACCGGGCCGAACACCGGCGGCAAGACGGTCGTGCTCAAGACCGCCGGGCTCTTCTGCCTGATGGCGCAGAGCGGGATGCACGTGCCCGGCGAGGCCGGCACCGGCATGAGCTGTTTCACGCAGGTGCTGGCCGACATCGGGGACGAGCAGTCGATCCAGCAGAATCTCTCGACCTTCTCCGGGCACGTGAAGAACGTCGTGTCGATCCTCGGCAAGGCCGGTCCGGGCGCGCTCGTGCTGCTCGACGAGCTGGGCGCCGGCACCGACCCGTCGGAGGGGGCGGCGCTCGGGGTCGCCATCCTTGAGGAGCTGCAGCGCCGCGGCGCCGTGACCATCGCGACGACGCACCACAACGCCGTCAAGATCTACGCCGCGACCACCCCGGGCGCGATGAACGCCGCGATGGAGTTCGACGATCGCACGCTGCGGCCGACCTATCGGCTGCTCGCCGGCATCCCGGGACGCAGCCAGGCCTTCGCGATCGCGGAGAATTACGGTCTCGAACCGGCGGTGATCGCGCGCGCCCGCGCGCAGCGCACGATCGGCGAGGAGCGCTTCGACCGGCTGATGGAGCAGCTCGAACACGAACGCGGCGCGGCGGTGCGCGAGCGCCGGGAGGCCGCCGCCGCGAGCGCGGCGCTCGCGCTGGAGCGCCGCGAGCTGGAGGCGCACGCGGCGCAGCAGCAACGCGCCTGGACCGAGCGCAAGGAAAAACTCCAGCGCGAAGTCCGCCCCGCGCTGCGCGAGGCCGAGCGCGAACTCAAGGAGCAGTTGCGCCTGCTGCGCGAGACGCCCGGCGCGGGGGCGACCGATCGCGTCAAGGCCGCCGCGAAACGACTCGGCGATCTGTCGGCCGAACACCTCGCACCACCGGAGCTGGCGGCGCCGCCGCCGGCGGCCCTGGCCGCCGGGGAGCGCGTCTTCGTCAATCTGCTGCAGAGCTGGGGCACGGTGGTCGAGCCGGTCGAAGGGCAGGGGACTGCGACGGTGCTGGTCGGCGAAAAGCGCTTCACGGTCCCGCTGAAGGACCTTGCGCATCGC
>JANOHV010000049.1:0-19296 GCA_031406795.1 Candidatus Rokuibacteriota bacterium | reverse complement strand
CGCGTCGCTTGTGCGGCGCACACGAGTGCGCCTCCGCGCGCGCTCGGCGCTGCCTTGCCGGGACGCGTCAGGACGCTCCCGATCGACCCGGGCAGCACGTGCCTGAAGAATAACTGCCGGGTTGATCATGTTCGTTGCCCTCGCTTCGCTGGGCTAGGACGGCAGGCCGCTTAGCACTAAAGCGAACCTTTGTGAATATCACATTGAGAATATTGCGATAAACGCACAACGGTTCGTAGGGGCGGGGTTCATCCCCGCCCGAGTTGAGGACAGTTCACCGCAAACGGGCGGGAGGGGATAAACCCTCTCCCCTACGAAAATTAACGGTCTGGGGTAACACAGGAAAGATTCGCTGTAGTGTTAGAAAGGCCCAGGTGCAAGGCGGACGACGACCCAGCGACTGAGGCGGGCTCGTGCCCGCCGCACAGGGAGCGGGGAGAAGGACAATGCCGCAGATGGGTCTTTATCAGCGGCCTGCTACCGGGCCCTGAGGCGCGTGGCCAGGGGGGGGTGGCGCACCACCGCGGCCAGTCCGGCGGCGAGCGCCACGCGCTCCGTGCGGCTCAACGGCAGCCCGCCGCGGCAGAGCAGGTCGATCCCGGAGCGGAACTGCGCGAGACATTCGGCCTGGGTCCGGGCGAGGCCCCGGGGGAATTGCCTCCAGAGCAGCTCGTTCGCGCGCACGGCCTCGTCGCCCTCGAGCGTTTCGAGCCGGGCCTTCTCGCCGGCATCCGCGCCGTGGGCGATCACCGAGGCAAAGAAGTTCTGGCGCCGTCCGGCCAGGTCCTGCCCGAGATCAGTGAGGTCGTCGAGGATCTGCACGCCCAGCCCGAAACGGTGCAGCCCGCGCGCGAGGTCGGCGAACCGCCGGCCCGTGCCGGCGTCGCCCAGCGCCCGGGGAGCGGCGAGCGGCGCGGTGAAGAGCAGTCCTGCCTTGCGGCCGTGAACCTCCCGCAGGACCCGCGCCGGGCGCAGCCGCCCGGCGACGCCGTGCTCCTCCTCCGCCTCCTGGCGCCCGCTGGCGCTGAGTGCCCCGAGACTCACGCCGATCAGCCGCTCGGCCTCCGCCGGCGTGATCACGCCGTCGCGTTCGGCCTCGCGCAGCATCAGGAAGAAGACCCGGTCGACGACGAGCAGCGTGTGCGCCGATTTGAAGACGGCCGCCCCGGCCGGCAGGTCGGTCAGCAGCGTCTCGCGCGATTCGCCGTCGAGCAGGTTGTCGCAGGCCGTGACCCAGGCGCGCAGGCAGTGGTTGATCCGGGCGTACAGCAACCGGCGTGGGGCCGGGATGTCGAGCAGTCGGAACACGGCGATGAAGAGCACCGAGAAGTGATTGTGCCGCAGCGTCGTCCAGGCCCGGGGCAGCGGGGCGAGCGCCACCCCCGAGCCCGCGAGCACCGCGTGGGCCTTGGCCCAGTAGTCGGCCAGCACCGTGCCGTGCTCCGCGAGGCTCTCGCGGAACAGGCCGATCCGGCCGAGAAACGCCAGTCCAGGCATGCGGCCCGATGATAGCGGGAGTCGCGGGCCGACACAACGGCGCGGCCGGTTGACTTCCCCCGGCAACTGGGGTTAATTGACGAGTGAGCAGACAGTGCGCCGCGCCCTCCGGGCGATGGCCGGACATGACGGAGGAAATGCCTTGAAGGTGATCATGCGCCTGGTCCTTGTGCTGATCGTGATGCTCGGTTCCGCTTCCGCCCGCGCCGACGAGAAGGAGCGGGAGGCGGAATCGCGCGAGCGGGAACGGGTCCGCGCGACGTTCCCCTTCTATCCCTCGTTGCTCACCACCGCGGATGGCCGGCAGGTGGCCTCGTCGGAATTCGAGGACCCCGCGGTCTGCATGGCCTGCCACCCGGACATCTTCAAGCAGTGGAACGGCTCGATGCATTCGAACGCCTTCGTCGACCCGGTCTTCCAGGCGCTGTGGCGGATCGGCGTCAGAGAGACGAACGGGGCGGTCGAAAAGCTCTGCGCGGGGTGCCACACGGCGATCGGCACGGTCTCCGGCGAAATCCGGCTCGGAGCCGACGGGGTCTTCCAGGCGAGCGACATCGCGAAGAAGGGCGTGATCTGCGACCTCTGCCACACGATCAAGGGCTCGCGCGCCCACGAGACGCCGACGGGCGAGCCGCAGAACGCCTCGATCATCGTGGACCCGGGCGACGTCAAGCGCGGCCCGTACAAGGACTCGGACTCCGCGTACCACGACTCGGAGTACTCCGAGCTGCACACGAAGAGCGAGTTCTGCGCCAACTGCCACAACGTCTTTCACCCCTCGAACAATTTCCCGATCGAGGACACCTACCGCGAGTGGAAGAACTCGGTCTATGCGAAGGCCGGCATCCAGTGCCAGGATTGCCACATGATGCCGGTCGAGAAGGCGATCGAGGCCGCCCGGACCCTCGTGAAGCAGCTCAACCCCGGGCAGCCCAGCATCACCGGGCCCAGGCGCGAGCACATGCACACGCACGAGTTCGTCGGCGCCAACGCCGTCGTCACCGCGCTGCTCGGGGCCAAGAACCACGCCGCGATCGCCGTGAAGCGCCTGCAGAACGCGGCGTCGATCGCGCTGGAGCTTCCGGCGCAGGTCGCGCCGGGAAGCGCCGTCGCGTTCCAGGTCAGGGTGCGCAACGAAACGGCCGGGCACAATCTGCCGACGAGTCTGACCGACGTGCGTCAGCTCTGGCTCGAGGTGGTCGCGCAGCTCGACGGCAAAGAGGTCTTCCACAGCGGCGCCCTGGACGGCGCCGGGGCCGTCGACCCGGATGCGGTAATGTTCCACGCGGTGGCCATCGACAAGGACGGCCGCCACACCGTCAAGCCCTGGGAGATCGTGCACTTCGAGTCGAACACCTCGATTCCGCCCAAGGGCGAGGCGGCGCCTTCGTACGGCTTCGCGCTGCCGGTGGACGCGAAGGGGCGGCTCACGGTGACGGCGACCCTGCGCTACCGCTCCTTCGACCAGGGGCTGGCGAACCTGCTGCTCGGTGCCGGCGCGCCGAAGATCCCGGTCATCGACATGGTCGCGGCACGTGGCGAAATCCCGCTCCGCTAGCCCGCCGGCCGGCAAGGAGGGCGCAAGCGGAGCCGGCGCCGTCGCCTGGTCGGCGTCGGCGGCGATCCAGCTGCACCTGCTCACCGAGACTTCGCGGCTCTTCGCGGCGCCGCTCACGCTGCCCCGGATTCTCGAGAAGTTCGTCGAGCTGCTCGCCGGCAGCCTCGATACCGGTTCGGTGGTGCTGCTGCTGCTGCGGGAGGAAGGCGAGAACGTCTTCTTCCTCAAGGCGGGACGCGGCGTCCCCCGCGGCGCCTCGCGCTCGGCGGGGGTGGCGTCCGACGAGCCCTTGATCGCACCGCTGTGCGCGGCGGGGCGGCCGCTGGTGGCGCCGGATCTCGCGCGTGACCCCCGCTGGCGCCGCTCGCGCCTGCGCCCGCTGCTGCCCGCGCGGACGGGGTCGCTGCTCGCGCTGCCGCTGGTGGTCCGCGACCGCGTGCTCGGTCTGCTCGTGCTCGCGCCGCCGGCCGGGGCCCGCTGCTGCACCCCGGCGGACATGGAGTGGTTCCTGCCGATCGCCGAGGCCGTCTCGCTCGCGCTCGACCGGATGAGCCTGACCCGGAAGCTGGCGGCGGCCGGCCGCGCGCTGGAATCCACGGTGCGCACGAGGACGCGCGAGCTCAACGAGGCCAACCGCGCCCTGCGCCGTTCCCTGACCGAGGTCCGCGAGCTGCGGCGCTACAGCGAGCAGGTCATCGCCAGCCTGGCCAGCAGCCTCGTGACGTTCGACAGCGCGGGACGGGTGATCACCGCGAACCCCCCGGCGCGAGCGGTCCTGCAGCTTGGCGACGCGCCCGTCGAGGGGCGCCACCTCGCCGAACTCTTCGGCGCGGACTTCGTCGCCGCGCTGCTGGGACGCCTCGGCCGTCGCAGCGTGCACATCACGCGCGCGCAGGCGACGGTCGTCATCGGCAACGGCGAGAGCAAGAGCATCGGCTATTCGGTGACCCCGCTGCGGCGGTCCCGCGCCGGGATCTCCTGGATCCTGCTCTTCCGGGACATCACCGACAATCAGCGGCTCGGCAACGAGATGCGCCGCATCGACCGGCTCGTCTCGCTGGGAGAGATCTCGGCGAACGTCGCGCACGAGCTGAAGAACCCGCTGACCGTGATGTACGCCAACATGGAGTGGCTCCTCGAAAAGACGCCCGCGGAGTTCCACCGGCGGATTCAGGTCACCATCGACCACATGGAGCGGATGGAGGCGATCATCGGACGAATGGGAATCCTCGCTAAGGACCAGCCGCTGCTGACACGTCCCATCGACCTCGGCGACCTGGTCTCCCAGATGCTCGCCTTCGTCGACAAGACGCTGCAGGAGAAGCGCATCGATCTCGTGGTCGCCGTGCCGACGGCGCCGCTGTGGATGGTGGGGGACCCCGCGCAGATCCAGCAGGCGCTGTTGAACATCATCATGAACGCCTCCCAGTCGATCGGGGCGGACGGCACGCTCACCGTCCGGCTGGACCGCCGCGTCCGCGGCGGGTCCCGGGGTCTGGAGGTCGGCATCGCCGACAGCGGTCCGGGCATTCCCGCCCACCTGCTCGGGAAGATCTTCGAGCCGTTCTTCACGACCAAGGAGACCGGGACCGGGCTCGGTCTGTCGATCACCAGCCAGGTGGTCGCGGCGCACCGCGGGCGCATCGCCGCGGAGAACCTTCCCGGCCGCGGGGCCTGCGTCCGGCTCTGGTTTCCCGAGATGAAGCCCGCCAAGCCCGCCAAGCCTGGCAAGCCTGGCAAGCCCGTGGCGAGGCGCTGAGAAACGCGAAACGGGCAAGCTTTCCTCAGCTGCCTGCCCCGAGCTGGCCGCAGGCCGCCCCGATCTCGGCCCCCTGACTCTGACGGACGAGAACGGTGAAGCCCGCGGATCTGAGCCGCTTCTGGAAAGCCAGCACGGCTGCGGCCGACGGCGCGGTGTACGGCAGCCCCGAGTGGGGGTTGAACGGAATCAGGTTGATCTTGCAGTGCACCCGCCGCAGCAGGCGGGCCAGCGCGTCGGCGAGAATCGGCGTGTCGTTGACCCCGCCGAGCAGCACGTACTCGATCGTGATCGGCCGCCGTCCGGTCGGGTAGCGGCGCAGCGCCGCGACCAGCTCGCTCAGCGGGTACTTGCGGTTGACCGGCATCAGCCGCGAGCGCAGCGCGTCCTCCGGGGCGTTGAGCGAAACGGCGAGTTTCACCCGCGGCAGCTCCGCGCCGAGCCAGTCGATCCCCGGGACGATGCCCGCGGTGGAAATCGTCACGCGCGACGCGGCGATCCCGCCGCCGGCGCTCGAGGTCAGAAAGCGCACGGCCTCGGCCAGCGCCTCGCGATTGAGCAACGGCTCGCCCATCCCCATGAAGACCAGGTTGGTGACCGCGGCGCCCGCCGGCAGCGCGCGGCGCGCGGCGTGCCACTGGTCGACGATCTCCGACCAGTGCAGGCTGCGCGTCAGGCCGAGTTCCCCCGTCCGGCAGAAGACGCAGCCGAGGGGGCAGCCGGCCTGCGACGAGAGGCACTGGGTCAGGCGCCCGCCCGCCGGCATCAGCACGGTCTCGCACGCGGCGCCGTCGTGATACCGCAGCAGCAGCTTGGTGGTCCCGTCGGCGCCGGCGCGCCGCTCGGCCACCTCCGGCGTCAGGATCGCGCAGTGCTGCGCGAGCGCCGCCCGCGCCGGCTTCGGCAGCGTCGTCAGCGCTTTGATGTCGCTCACGCCCTTGACGAAGAGGAAGCGGCGCACCTCGTCGGCCTGCCACGCCGGTTGGCCGATCGCGGCCAGACACCCGGCGAGTTCGTCGCGGGTGAGCCGCTTGAGATCGATCACGACGCGGCGGCCTTCCCCGCCAGGTGCCCCGTGGTGAAGGCCGCCTGGAGGTTGTACCCGCCGGTGTCACCGTCGAGGTCGAGCACCTCCCCGGCGAAGAAGAGCCCGGGGACCAGCCGCGAGCCGATCGTCACCGGGTGCACCTCGCGCAAATCGACGCCGCCGGCGGTGGCCATACCGTACGCGATCGGCAGGGTGCCGACCGCGGTGCAGGGGAAGGCCCGGAGCAGTTCTGCGATCTTCAGCCGCGCCGCGCGCCCGGCTTTCACCGCGGCCAGTGAACCGTCGAGCGCGGCGACCTCGAGGAAGACCGGGATCAACTGCCGCGGCAGCAGGGTCGCGAGCGCCGTCGCGAGACTCCGGCTGGCCAGGGAGCTCATCTCGCGCTCCACGCGCGCTTCGAGCGTCGTCGCATCCAGAGCCGGCTTGAGATCGATCCGCAGCGGCACGGGGGAGACGGACGCCAGCGCGCCGATGGCCGCGCTGACCGGGAAGACCGCCGGTCCGGAGATCCCGAAGGGCGTGGCGTGGACCTCGCCGAAGGACTCGAGGGCCGGGTGGCCGGCCGGCCGCGCCACGAGTCGGACGTTGCGCAGCTTCAGCCCCGCCAGACGCTTGAAGAAGGGTTCGCGGCAGACCACGGGCACGAGCGCGGGGCGGGGCGCGACGATGCGGTGCCCGAGCGCCGCCGCGATCCGGTAGCCGTCGCCGCGCGAGCCGGTGTGCGGGTACGAAGCCCCGCCGACGGCCAGCACCACGCGATCGGCGGGCTCCGCGAAGTCCGCCCCGGCCACCAGAAAGCCCCCGTCGGGCTCGCCCGTCACGCGCATCACGCGCCGCCCGGTGAGCACCCGCACGCCGCGCCGGGCGACCCACGCGAGCAGCGCCTCGAGCACCGCCGCGGCGCCCCCGTGAGCCGGGTAGATCCTCCCGCCGCGCTCGAGTGCGGTCTCGACGCCGATCCCGGCGAAGAACTCCCGCAGCTGTTCCGAGAAGAAGCGGTGGCAGGCGTTGCGCAGGAAGACGCCGTTCGCGCCGAACCCGGCGAGGAACTGCTCGAGCGGCAGCGTGTTCGAGAGATTGCAGCGGCCCTTGCCGGTGAGCAGGAGTTTCTTCCCGGGGCGATTCTCGCCGTCGAGCAGCGTGACCGCCGCGCCGCCTGCCGCCGCCTCGCCGGCGGCCATCAGGCCGGCCGGGCCGGCGCCGATGACGACGACCCGGAGTCGCGACCCGGCCGGCTTGCCGATCAGGGCCGGAATTCCGCCCACGAGCCCTCGGACTCCCAGACCTTGACCGCGACGAGCCGCACGCGCGCGTCATTCACCGCCGGCTCGAGCTGCTCGAAGATGTGGCGGGCGATCAGTTCCGAGGAGGGGCTGCAGGCCTGGAATGGTTCCAGATCGTTCAGGAAGCGGTGGTCGAGCAGCGCGAGAACGGCGCCCAGGCGCTCGCGCAGCACGGTGAAGTCGAGGCCCATTCCCGCCTCGTCGAGCGTCTCGGTGGCGGTCATGACCTCGATCTTCCAGTTGTGCCCGTGCAGGCGCTCGCACTTGCCCTGGTAGTTGCGCAGCGAGTGGGCGGCGGAAAACGTCGCGGTAATGGCAGAATAATACATTGCACCCTCCTTGGCAGGCCGTTTCTCACCCCTGCCGTTCGTCATAGGGGAGGGGTTGAACCCCTCCCTCCAGCGCTCGCCCGATCGTTTCATCCCGGGCGGGGTCAACCCCGCCGCTACGAATCGCCGTGTCCCTTTATGGTTTTCTCGAGCGTCAATAGCCCCGCAGGTCCAGATACCAGGCGACGAGCGCGCGTCCCCAGAAGACCGCGCAGATTCCGCCGAGGGCGAGGAAGGGGCCGAAGGGGATCGCGTCCTTGCGTGTCTTGCGGCCGGCGATCATCAGCGCGATCCCGACCGTCGACCCCGCGAGCAACCCGACGAAGACCGCGACGCCGAGGTCGCGCATGCCGAGGAAGGCGCCCATCATCGCGGTGAGTTTGATGTCGCCGCCGCCCATGCCGCCGCGGCTCAGCACGGCGACGAGGTAGAACAACCCGCCGCCGAGCAGCATCGCGGCGAGCGAGTCCCAGAACCCTGGTGACGCGAGAAGGCCGGGTAGGTGGCCGAGCCCCAGGCGATGGTGGAGGAATTCGGCGAGCAGGCTGTCGCGCGGCGGCAGGAAGAAGCTCGTCGCCAGGCCGACGAGGATGCCGGGCAGCGTGATCGCGTCGGGGATGATCCAGTGGTCGACGTCGATCAGCGTGATCGCCAGCAGCGCGGAGCACAGCGCGGCGGACGTGAAGAACTGGACCCCAGGTCCGAAGCGCAGCGCCAGGGCCGCCCAGAGCAGCGCGTTCGCCATCTCGACGAGCGGGTAGCGCGTCGAGATCGGCTCGCGGCAGTCGCGGCAGCGCCCGCGCAGCGCGATCCAGCCGAGGACCGGGATGTTGTCCCACGCGCGGACCGGCGCGTCGCAGCGCGGGCAGTGCGAACCCGGGAAGACGATGGACTCGCCGGCGGGCAGCCGGTGGATCACCACGTTGAGAAAGCTGCCGATGATCGCGCCGAAGAGCCCGGCGAGAAGCGGCAGCAACCAGGGATGCGGCATGGGTCAGCCGCCGCGCCGGTCGCTCACGGCGGCGACACCGTGCGGCTCTCGTCCCGAAAAAATTGTTTCGACGCCCGATAGAACTGCTGGGCGCGGGCGAAGTCGTTTTTCCGTGAGTAGACGTCGCCGAGTGCGAGGGCCGCCCGGCCCCGCTGGCTCCCCTCGTCGAGGATGCGGCGATAGAGCGCCTCGGCGCTCTTGTCGTCGCCGAGCTGCAGGTATTCCTCGGCCAGGTTGAACAAGTCCTCTTCGTTCGGCAGCGACGGGGCGGAGGGGGTGGACGGGGCGACCTCGACTGCGGTCGCCGCCGGAGCCGGCGTCGGAGCCGGTGCGGGCGCCAGCGTGGGCGCAGGAGCGGGATCGGGCGCGGGAGCAGGCACGGGAGCGATCGGCTCCGCAGCCGGGCGGGGCGCCGCGGCGGTGACGGCCGGCCTGGCCGGGCGGGGGATCGCCTGCTTGCGCAAGGTGGGGACCGTCACGGGCGCGACGACCGAGGGGGAAGGCTCCGGATCGACCGCGTCCGGCGGACCGGCGGTGAACCAGCCGCGCTGGAAGGCGAACAGAGCCGCGCCCAGCAGCAGGGCGCCGGCGAGGAGCAGCCGGCGGGACATGCCGCGTCCGAATCCCTCCTCATCCGGGGGGCGCTCTTCCGCGACGGGCGCCGTGGCCTCGAAGATCCGGTCGTCGATGACGAAACGCGGGACCGCGGTTTTTCCGGGCCGGGCTTCGCCCTCCTCGGCGGCACGGCGCACCCATCGCCCGTGGCTGTCTCGGGTCGGCGTCTCGCTTCCCGGCGGAGGGTCCGCGGCGCCGTGGGGGCTCTGCCCGCTCATGACTCCGACGCGAGATGCGGCCCGCGATGCCGTCTCAGTGTGCTGGTCGAAGATCTGGTGCCAGTTACGAACATTTGTCGGGAAGTATACATCAGGCGGGAGGATTTCCAACGGCGCGGGAATCGCGGGGCGGGTCCGGCGATGGTTGACAAGCGCCGGCGATCCCCCGACAATCCGCGACGGCATGGCGAACAGCACGAAGGCGGAAACTGCGGGCCTCGCACACGGGCATCCCTGTCACGCCTGCGGCGCGACCTGCTGCCGCTACGTCGCGGTGGCCCTCGAACCGCCGCGCGGCGAGGACGACCGCGATCTCATCCACTGGTATCTCTCGCACCTGGGTGTCTGCATCTACATCGACAAGGACGAGGACTGGTGGATCCAGGTCGGGACTCCTTGCCGGCACATCGCCGCCGACGGCGGCTGCGGCGTCTACGAGCTCCGGCCGCAGCTTTGCCGCAACTACGGCTCCGACGCCTGCGAGCGCGCGGACGAGGTGGGCGACAACGTCGCCGAGTTCAGCACGGTCGAGGAGTTCGAGCGTTTCTTCGAGACAAACTATCGCGTGGCGGGGAGCAAGGTTCGCCGCAAGCACCGCCGCTACCGCGCGCCGGCCGCCTGACGCGCTCACGGGAGGGGATCATGCAGCAGCCTTTCGGGTCGAAGAAGACCTTGATGGGTGCCTCGCGCACCTGCGGTTGAGCGGCGAAACTTCCTCCGGCCGTGCTGTCGGAGGTGCTCGCCGGGCTGCCGCGCAGCGCCGACCCGAACCTGCTCGTCGGTTTCGAGACGGCGGACGACGCCTCGGTGTACCGGGTCAGCCCCGAAATCGCCATCATCTCTACGGTGGATTACATCACGCCGGTAGTGGACGACGCGGTCTGGTTCGGGCGCATCGCCGCCGCCAATGCTCTCTCCGATGTCTGGGCCATGGGCGGGCGGCCGATCATGGCGCTCAACATCGTGAACTTTCCCGCGAAGGAACTCGATCTCGGCCTGCTGCGCGATCTGCTGCGCGGGGGCGCCGAGAAGGTCGTGGAGGCCGGCGCCTGCCTCGCCGGCGGGCATTCGGTGGAGGACCCCGAGCCGAAATACGGCCTGGCGGTGACCGGCCTGGTACACCCCGACCGCGTGCTGGCCAACTGCGGGGCGCGGCCGGGCGATGCGCTCGTGCTGACCAAGCCGCTCGGCAACGGCGTGCTCTTCAACGCCAGCCGCGCCGGGAAGTATCCCTTCGCCAATCTGGAGCGCGACGTGCTGCCGGTGACCGCCGCACTGAACATGGCGGCGTGCGAAGCGGCGCTCAAGTACGAGATTCACGCGCTGACCGACATCACCGGGTTCGGGATCGCCGGGCACGCCGAGGAGATGGCCGTCGGCTCGGGGGTCCGGATCGTCCTCTCCTTCCCGGCGCTGCCGCTGTACCCGGGCGCCGTGGAGATGTACGCCGCGGGCGTGGGCACCGGCTCCAACGCCGGCAACCGCGCGCTGTGCGGCGATCGTCTGCGCCTGGCCGTGAAGCTGCGCCGCGAACAGGAGGAGGTCCTGTTCGATCCCCAGACCTCGGGCGGGCTGCTCGCGGCGCTGCCGGAGGCGCAGGCGCGTGAGCTCGTGCGCGATCTGCACGCGGCGGGGTTGCCGTGGGCGGCGATCGTCGGGAGCGTCGAGGCCGGCGCGCCGGGCATCACCGTCAACGGTTGACCGGCCGTCGAACAGGCCCGTCCGATGCGCTGGAGGGGGTGAACCCCTCCCCTACACCCGTACGGTATCGTCGTAGGCGGCTGGCGCCGAAGGGCAAAGGGTCCCTCGCGTGAACCCCTCTCCTACACCCGTACGGTATCGTCGTAGGGGCGGGGTTGATCCCCGCCCGATGTCGGGTGCATGATCATTCTGCTCGTTCCGGTTAATCCGGTTCCCGCCAACCGGCTTTGACAAGGTGCCGACACCGGATGCACCGTAGAGGTCGCGGGGTGTGACCGTCGTCCAGTGCAGAGGGAGGGGTACATGACGAAGGATCCGAAAAAAGATGCGAAGAAGACGGGCGGCATCAAGAGCGCGCTCGAACTGGCCATGGAGCGGATGCAGCAGAAGCAGGGCGACGTCGTGCCCCTGACGCACGACCAGAAGCTGGCCATCGCCGAAATCGAGGCCGAAACCCGGGCCAAGATCGCCGAAGAGGAGATCATGTCGCGGGAGCGTCTGAGCGCCGCGCACGCGAGCGGGGACGCCGAGGCGGCGCGCAAGACGGAAGAGGAGATCAGGGGCGAGATCGCGCGACTGCGCGAGCGCGGCGAGAGCCGGAAGGCCAAAGTCCGCCGGGGGGAATAACGGACTCCCTTCCGCGCCCCCAAGGAGTTCCGGTAACGGAGAGGTCGATCAAAAGGGTCCGGATGCAAGGCGGACGACGAACAGATGCCGAGACGGGCTGGTGCCCGTCGCAGGCTTCCACCCACTCGCAAAGCTCGCAGGTGGCAAGGCGCCCACCGCCGCAGGCGGGCCCTTTTCAGCGACCGTCACGGTTAGCGCTGGCCATGATCAGCGAGCCGGTGAGGAAGAGCGCCGAGGCCAGCGCGAAGGTCGCCGTCGGCGAGCCGCTGGCCCGGTAGAGCCAGATGCCGAAGGGGCCGCCGACGATGGCGCGCACCCCGACCAGCGCGACGTGCGCGCCCATGTATCCCGCCGAGTCGCGATCGCGCGCGAAGTGGATCGGCCCGGTGGTCCAGCCCAGGTTCACCGCGGCCATGCCGCAGCCGTAGACGAGAAAGGCCAGATAGGCCATCCGGACGCCGGTGGCGGCGGCGAGCAGTAGCGGGAAGAACGCCAGGATCGTGAACGCGATCCGGGAGACCCGGATCGGGCCGACGCGGTCGAGCAACCGCCCGAAGGGGTGCGAGAGCGCGGCGATCATCGCGAAGTAGATCAGCCCGCGCGCGTTGGCCACCTCGGCGTAGGCCACCTGCAGCTTCTCGACGAGAAAGACCGGAATCGTTGGCTGCAGCATCATCCAGGCCAGCCCGTAGGCCATGAACCCCATCTCGTAGCGCCGGAAGCCGCGGTCGTCGCGCAGCAGGATCAATGCGCCGCCGAAGGGGCGCCGCAGCGCGCCGGCCAGTGCGCCGCCCACGCCGGCGCCGAAGAGTCTGCGCTCGGACGGTTCGCCGGGGCGCGAGCGGAAGCGCACCCGCGCGAGGCTCAGGCAGGAGAAGAAGCCGCAGACCGCGGCGAGCGGATAGACGGCCCGGTAGGCCTGCGGCTGCCAGTCGTACAGGCGGCCCACCAGCAGCGAGACCGCGATCGCCGTGAGCGCCTGCAGCGCGATCCCGAGGCCGATGACGCGGCCGCGCTCGCTCGTCGTGAAGTTGCGCTGGAGCAGCGCGTTGGACGCCGGCACGATGGCGCCGAAGAGAAAGGTCGCCGCGGCGATGACGGCGGTGAAGGAACCGGCGGAGCCGGCAAGCGCCACGAAGAGCAGCGAGAGGCGCCCGAGCATGCCGAAGACCAGGAACGTCGAGGATTTCTCGCGGCGGTCGAGCAGGCCGGACCACCACGCGGAGAAGAGCAGCGCCGCGGTCGGCCCGATGACCAGCGCCGTGAGGATGGCGTCGCCGGCGCCGAGGGTCTTTTTCGCGACGTACTCGTTGAGGATGAACACGCCGAGCACGACGCCCTCGAGGATGGTGGAGCGCCACCACGCCCGCTGCGTGTAGCGGCCGACGCGGCTGCGCGCCCCGACGACGAAACGCAGTTCCCGAAGCTCCCGCTCCGGCGTCCCCTGAGTCACCATCTAAATCCGCTATGATCGCGACCGGTCTTCGGATGTCAAGTTCCCCGGCGATCGCGCCGCGGCCGGCGTCACGGGACGCGCACCTGGGGCATGCGGGCGCGGATGACCGCGCTCTGGCGCGCCAGAAACGGCGTCACCCCGCGCCGCTCGTAGTACCGGGGGTTCGGCACCATCGCCGCCAGGCGCGCGGCCTGCCCGGTGTCGAGATCCGCGGCGCCGACGCCGAAGTGCCGGCGCGCGGCCGCCTCCGCGCCGAAGGTGCGCTCGCCCCATTCGATCAGGTTCAGGTACAGCTCGAGAATACGCCGCTTCTCGAGCGCGGTTTCGAGCATCACCGTGATCAGCGCCTCCTCGCCCTTGCGCCAGGGCGTGCGCGCCCGGGAGAGAAAGAGGTTCTTCGCGAGCTGCTGGCTGATCGTCGAGCCGCCCGCCACGACCCGGCCGCGCCGGGTGTTCTTCTCGTAGGCCTCCTGGATCCCCTCCCAGTCGAAGCCTTCGTGCGCCAGGAACTTGGCGTCCTCGGCGGCCACGACGGCGCGCTTGAGCTGCGGCGAGATGCGCTCGTAGGGCACCCAGACCTGGGTCAGCGTCGCCCGCGGGTCCTTCTTGCGCAGCTCGCCCAGCCGGGCGCGCATGAAGGCGGTGTCCGTCGGGTTGTGCGTGCGCCACCAGAGGATCCGCGTGAAGATCGCGCCCTCATAGAGCGCCAGCAGGGCCGCCAGCACGAGGGCGGCGCGCAGGAGCCACCGCCGGAGCTTCTTCAGCGCGGCGCGCCGAACCACGGGATCTCCGGCGAGGGCATGGGCAAGCTCTACCGCCGACGCGGGCGAAAGTCAATCCGGCGGGCAGTCCGCGCGTGGGCCGGTTTCCTCGCCCGCAGCGATGGGGTATCATGCGCGCCTACCGACAACGAGGAGTGGACATGAAGCGATGTGACGGACGCGAACCGAGCGGGCTGCGCCCCGTGAAGATCCAGACGGGGTTCCAGCGCAATGCGGAGGGCTCGGCCCTGATCAGCGTGGGGGGCACGACGGTCCTGTGCGCGGCGAGCATCGAAGAGAAAGTGCCCCCTTTCCTGCGCAACACCGGCAAGGGCTGGGTCACGGCCGAGTACTCGATGCTGCCGCGCGCGACCAACACGCGCATGCAGCGCGAGTCGAGCGCGGGGAAGATCGGCGGGCGCACCCACGAGATCCAGCGGCTGATCGGCCGCTCGCTGCGCGCCGTGACGGACACCGGCGCCTTCGGCGAGCGCACCGTCTGGGTCGACTGCGACGTGCTCGAGGCCGACGGCGGCACGCGCACCGCGTCGATCACCGGCGCCTTCGTCGCGCTCGCGCTGGCCTTCGAGAAGCTGCGCGCCGCCGGCAAGATCGCCCGCGTGCCGCTGATCGAGCACGTCGCGGCGGTGAGCGTCGGCGTGGTGGACGGCGCGGTGCTGCTGGATCTGTGCTACCAGGAGGACTCGCGCGCCGAGGTCGACATGAACGTCGTGATGACCGGCGGCGGCAAACTCGTCGAGATCCAGGGCACGGCCGAGGGCGCCCCCTTCTCCTGGCACCGGCTCGAGGAACTGGGCGCGGCGGCGCGCGGCGGCATCCACGACCTGATCGCGCTGCAGGCCGAGGCGCTCGGTTCCATCGTCATCGGCAAGAAGTAGCGCGGGGCGCCGATGCGGCTTCTGTTGGCCTCGGGCAACCGCAAGAAAGCCGCGGAGCTGGCCGCGATCCTCGGCGATCTGACCGGCGCGCGCTTCGAGGTGCTGACGTTCGACGATTTCCCCGGGCTGCTCTCGCCCGAGGAGACGGGGACGACCTTTGTCGAAAACGCGCGGATCAAGGCCCGGGCGGGTGCGGCCGGCTCCGGGCTGCCGACGCTCGGCGAGGACTCGGGGCTCGCGGTCGACGCGCTCGGGGGCGCGCCGGGCATCTTCTCGGCGCGCTACGCCGCGGGCGACGATCGCGCCCGGTGCGAGAAGCTCCTGGACGAGCTGGCGCACGTCCCGCCGGGACAGCGCGCCGCCCGCTTCGTCTGCGCGGCGGTGTTCGCCCTGCCGGACGGGCGCGAGGAGTCCGCGGAAGGCGCCTGCGAAGGGGCGATCGCCCTGGCGCCGCGGGGCACGGGGGGCTTCGGCTACGACCCGGTCTTCCTGCTCCCCGACGGACGGACGATGGCCGAACTGGACCCGGCGCAGAAGGCCGCCGTCAGCCACCGGGGGCGCGCGTTGCGGCTCCTGGCCCCGAAGATGGTACGATTGCTCGGCACGGATGTCGGGGCGTAGCGCAGCCTGGTAGCGCACCTGCTTTGGGAGCAGGGAGTCGGAGGTTCAAATCCTCTCGCCCCGACCAGTTCTTCCCGCCCCCGGTTCTCGCGGCTGAGTCCCGGCCGCCTCCCGGCTACGTCCGGGTCGGGCTCGACTTCCCGGCCATCAGCGTCTGGACGAGGTGTTCCGCGACGGAGCGGTAGAAGCGCGCTCCCAGTTCCGGCTCCGCCGTCAGCAGGGCTTCCAGCGGCTCCGGCGGCAGCACGAGCAGGCGGGTGCCCTTCTGCGCGACCAGCGCGTTGGCCAGCGGCGGCCCGTTGAACAGGCTGCCCAACCCCACGTAGTCCCCCGGCCCCAGGAAGCCCGAGGCCATGATCGGGTTCGCCGGGTCGGGGGTGATCGTGATCCCCCCCGAGAGCACCACCATCAGGCCCGCCGCAACCTCGCCCGCCTTCAGGATCACCTTGCCCGGCTTGCACTCTCCCGTCCTGCCGATCGTCCAGAGGCGCCGGAGTTCCTCGTTGCCCAACCGGTTGAAGAGGCTGCAGTCGCGCAGCGGCGCGAGGTCCATCGCCGGCGGCGGGGCGGCGCCCTCCGACGGCGCCGGGGCGGCCAGGGGAGCGCCGGGGGGCTCGGCCGACGGCCCCCGCTGCAGGCGTTCGGTGACGTCCTTGTAGCCGAAACGGGTTTCCTGAAGCAGCAGATAGGCGTCCCGCGCCCGCTCGGTGGCGCCGCCCATCTCCATCAGCGTGGCGGCCTGATAGTACGACTCGAGGTCCTCCTCGGTCCGGGGAGGGGACTCGAGCAGGGGCGAGAGCAGGGAGACGGCAAGCTCCTTCTGGCCCTTCTGGAAGAGGATCTTGCCCGCCAGCAGCCGGCAGGCCGCGTAGCCGCGGTGCGTCGGCGGCACCGACTGCAGCAGCGGCAGCGCGAGGTCGAGCTTGCGCGCCTTGAGGTACATCGCGGCGGCGCGCACCGGGTCGTCGTCCTTCTCGTGGCAGCGCGCCGCGTCCAGGAACAGCGATTCCTGCAGATAGACGGCGGCGGCCTGCTCCCAGGCCTGGGCCTTCTCGAAGTGCTGGGCGGCCAGCGCTTTCTGCCCGAGATTGTAGAAGAGGTGCGCCGCTTCCTCGTTGACGCCGGCGAGGCTCAGGCACTGGGCGGATCGCAGCAGCTCCCCGGCCTTGTGGAACGCCTCGGCGGCCACCGCGTGGTCGCGCGCCTGGAGCAGGGTTTCCGCGAGCGCCTTGAGCACCTCGCCGGACCCGGCCTCGGCGATGAGCTCCCAGCCCGAGCGGCCACCGTGAAGGTAGCGCTCGACGGCGGCGCCGGTGTCGCCGTCACGGATCGCCCGCCAGAGTTCCCCGGTCGGCCACGTCACCTCGGGGCCCCGCTGCGAGGCGGGCGACGGCGCGGCGGCCGCCGGAGCCGCGTGCGACGCCGCGGTGCTGAGGGGCGTGTGGGCCCAGGCCGTGGCCGGAGTGCGGGAGTGCCCCAGCCCCTCCTGCTCCTTCTCCAGCTGTTCCCGGGCGAATTCCGCCCGGAGCGTGTCGCCCGCCACGGCGTACAACTCGGCGGCCTTGCTCCAGTGACGGATTTGCTGGTAGAGCCGCGCCGCGTCCAGCGGTTTGCGCGCCTTCTCGTAGCAGACCGCCGCCCGGAAGTAATCCTTCGCGCCCACGAAGGAGCGGGCCGCCGAGGCCAACTCGCCCGCGGCGACGAACAGCTCTCCCGCCTCCTTGTAGCGGCCGGATTCCAGCAGGCTCCTCGCCCGCGCCGCACCGCCGACCGTCACGTCGAACTCCTCCCGCCTCTTTCCGGTTGCCACGCCCCGGAGCATCCGCTCGCCGGGCGCTGCGAATTTACCCCAACTCGCCGGAATTGACAAAAGCCGGGCGCGGCGCGCCCTCCGACGACGGGAGGTTGCCGGAATTGACTCCCGCCGCTTCCTCGTTCACTATCGGGACAACTTACAGAGGAGCCGGAAATGACCGAAGAACTCTCGCGCGAGTCGCTCTACCAGTATCTCACCTACGTCAAACTCGCCGTGCGCGTGGCGAACGAGAAGCTCGAACCCGAGAACCTCGATGCGGAACAGCGCGAGCAGGTGATGATGCGGCAGGGGACGGCGATGCTGGCGCAGGAAATCATCACCCGCTACAAGCTGGCGCCGGAGCCGGAAGATAACTGACGGGAGAACACGCAGCACCGGCGGGTCCGTCACCGCCGGGGCAGGCGAACGGCAATGAAGAGAAAAGCAGCCGTCCTTGCAGCATTGCTCTCGGGGTTCGTCGTCGTTTCACCCGCCGGCGCGGAATCGCTGGGCAGACGCCATTTCGGCATCGGCATCGGCACGACCTGGGTGGGCGATGTCACCATCGATCGGAACAGTCTGGACTTCAGCGCCAGGGTCCGTCTTCCGGTCAACAAGAACTTCGATCTCGACGCCTTTCATCAGCAGGCGATGCTGGAGGGCGACGAACCCGACACCCATGGAGCAAGGCACGTGAAATTCAAGAGCTCCGAATACGGGATCGGCCTCACCTGCCACGTCTTGCCGAGGCGGACGGCAGACCCTTTCCTGAGGGTTGGGGTCTCGAACGCCTTGGCCGACACGATCGTCGACGGCAGACCCACCTTCGCCGACGAGCACCTCATGTTTCAATTTGGCGGTGGCGCCGAGATCAATGTTCGCAGGAATATTTCCCTGCTTCTTGGTGCGACCTATCACGAAAGCTTCAAGAAGGCGTACGGCGGCGATCTGTCGGCGGGCTTGTCGCTGAATGGCTGGTTGAACGAGTTGCTACTTGCCGGGATCGGCGTGGAATGGTTCTTCGACACGGGGGACGTTTCAGCGTTGGTGTCGCTTGCGTATGCCTTCTGAACGAGACCGCTTCGCGCCTGCACCGCCGCTGGGGTAGGTCCGGTGCGTTGAAGCGTGTACAATCAGCCGAGAATCGCTGAAAAGCGCCCATAGCTCAGCTGGATAGAGCAACGGACTTCTAATCCGTAGGCCGCAGGTTCGAATCCTGCTGGGCGCACCAGTTCTTTCGAAGGAAAAACAAGCAGTTAGGCTTCATGGTCCGGATGAGCGTTGATGTGAGGCTGGGAGAGGTGCGCGTCCCTCAAGATCATCTGGATGGGGGAGCCGTGCCCGGATGAAACGTCGAGTCCTACCTCGCATCCTATCAAACAATATGAACAACAAGCCAAAGGTTGTGCTCAAGGCGGTCGTTGGCATATCTGCAGGTGCGGCTATTGGTTTGACGGTTTCTCTCCTCTCGCGTTATGCCGGCAGCGGCTGAGCGATCACCTGCCAGCCCATGGTCATGGTGCTGCTCGGTGCGTTCGTGGGATTGATTGCGGCCGTAAGGTGAAGCTGCCCCACCCGGTCAGGGTGAAGGACCCGCCGGGGTGAGCGACGGGGGCGCGGGCGACTACCGCTGACGAGGACGGAGAAATCAGCCGTCGATCTTCTTGAACATCTTCTTGCTGGCACCGCAGCATGGGCACTTCCAATTCTCAGGGAGGTCCTCGAAGGCGACCCCGGGCGGGATTTTACCCCGTTTATCCCCCTTGGCTGGATCGTAAGTGTACCCGCAGTTATGTCCTTGGCATCGCCACATGATCGGTTTCCTTTCGTCGATGATTGCTTCGCGGCCTGAACATTTTTGTTTCGATGCACCACGGCTGCTGTGGATGCGACTGCACGTTGTACAAGGCTTAGCCGGCCATGATGTCGCTGACCATCATCGACCCTGGCTCCTGCTACAGGCCCAAGCGATGATCACGGGGTCGCGGGCGGCAGCTGTGCAGAGACGCTCCGGGCGGGGTATCTTGCCGACACGCGCAAGGTCCAACCGGTCGGCGTCCCAACAGGTGGCCACGGTGATCTCGGCGACCGTCTCGCCGTTGGTGTGGCCGGTGCAGGACTCGGAGAGCAGGAACATC
>JANOHV010000027.1:0-34567 GCA_031406795.1 Candidatus Rokuibacteriota bacterium | reverse complement strand
TCCGGGAACCCCGCCGCGTAGGCGATCAAACCAGGCGGTCAGTTGCTGTCTCTGCTGGACCCTTTCTGTCTCAGTCCTTACGGCTGTCTAACCACATTCTTTTGCAGGGTCACCGCGGTCTGCGCCAACAGTCTGCCGTTCACGGTCGCACCAGTCGCCAGGGTGATTGCGGTCTTCGACAGTACGATTCCTTCCAGGTGAGCGGTCGTGTTCAGCGCCACAACACCGGCGACCTGCCAGAAGATATTCTTGGCCCTTGCACCACCGGTCAGGATCACCTTCACACCGGAAGCCTGGGTGATACCGCCCGCAATCTGGAAGATCCAGACATCAGTCGAGCTGCCTGCGAGCGTGACATTCGTCGGGATCAGCAGACTGGTGCCCCACTTATAGGTGCCGGGACGAAGAGTCATCCCGCCGATATTTCCGGCGCCCAGTTCAGTGAAATCGGGTGCTCGTCCGGCAGCGTTGGTGTACGCGGCCTGCATATCGAGCACAGCCGCGCCCAGTCTAGCGGGGGTTGGCGACGTATAGTCGGCTGCGTATATTTTCCCGGTAACCTGACGCGAGGTCGAAAAGGTATTCGAGACATCCATTGTTTCCGAGAATCCCGTGATGCCGCCGCGGGCAATGGGACTCACGCCGATATCGCCGGTCACTGCGGAGTTCGGAACGGTCGAGATTCCTGATTTCGCCAGAATCGCAAAATTGCCGGACGTGCCGAGATTCACCGGTGCGGAGCGCTTACCTCCTCTGCCAATGCTTTTGTCGTCGTCAAAAGCGGTTGAGCCGGTGAAGCCCCCATCGCCATTGCCGCATCCGGCCAAGAAAGCGGTCAGTGCCAATGCCATGAACCCCATCGTGGTACCAAGTGTCTTGTTCATGTTCGGTTCCTCCTGTTCCAGATCGGTGAAACTCATTTAGTTGCAAGCCTAATGGCCTGCCCCTATCAGTTACTGACCAGGGGTATTGCACTAAGCATGCCAGGGGCGAACTTCAAGCTCTTCGAGAGCAAGTCATTGATACTTCAGAGTAATCTGGAGTGAGGTGGACAAAGGCGAAGGGGAAGCCCTCGAAGGCTGGCTATCGCATTTGACAGAACCGTCAAATGTGACGGCCACTTGTTGACGTGCTGTGGAAATGTAGTACCTTCGCAAGCAGGAGTGTCGGAGCGCCATTGGCATCCAATGGGATTCCAGCATCAACGGCAACCGGCCCCGAGCCGGCCAGGAGTTTCTCGTGAGAGGACGGGGAAGACATTGACAGCGAAGGGGGGAGCATGAAAGAAAAGCAGTTGACCATTCCCGAGTTAATGCTCGTTGCCGGTACCCGGGCCGCCCTCGGCGCCGGGGTTGGCCTGCTACTCACCGATCGGATGGGGCGGAAGCAGCGCCGGGCCGCCGGCTGGGCGCTCTTCCTGGTTGGCGCGGCGACGACGGTTCCGCTCGTGTTGCAGATTTTCGGCAGGCGACCGGAAAAGGTTGCCGTCGCTGGGGATCAGGCCTCCGGGTAACGCCTCAGAGAAGTGCCGACGCACGACACGCATGGCGAGAAGATAGACTGCTCGAAGGCGGCACGTCAGCTGGGGTCTGGTGCCGAACCGCGGCCTGGCGGGCCGCCTCAGGGAAAATACGCGCCGGTGCGGACGTGGTTCATGGCAAGCGCGGTGACGAGCGTCGTGAGCGCGATGACGACCCGGGATTCGGACTCCTCGGCGTATTGCAGCTGCAGCTGATCGGCGCGTTTGGCCAGATGTCGCAGCAGTAGCCGCGAATATTCGGGAAAGTGTCCGGTCCACCGGTAGATGTCAGCCACCAGAGCACTCTCGTGGCGGCGAATGAGCGCTGCGGCCGACCTGTCCGGTGAGACAGGCGCCGCTGCGGGCGCGGCGGGATCCTCGAAGATCGCCCGCAGCTCGTCGGCCAACTCCGGCGCGAACTCGGTTTCGTCTGGTGATTGCTCGCCGTAGAACTGATCGAGAGACTCCTCGATCTCGGAGACATCGACATCCGGGTCATCCGCACGGACGAGCGGTTCGCGATCGCCGAGCTGCCCCAGGACGCGGTCGCAGTATTCGATCTTCCCCAGCGCCTCGGGCCAGCCCGCGTATTCCGAGCGCCAATCGCGCCCCGGGGTGAGCCACACGGCGAAAGTCTCGGCCCAGTCTTCCTCGGGATGCATCTGCGCGTACCAGCCCGGCAGATGCCGGACGTAGCGTCGGCTGAACGGCTGCGGCCGGTAGTCCTCGACGTACGGCTGCGTGAAGGAGCCGAAGCGGCGCACCCACTCCGGATCTTCGTACAGGCGATACGCGTTATTCACGGCGTGCCCCATCTCGTGACGAAGGTACTGGAGAACATCGCCGACACGGTGACCTTCCACGTAGCCCGCGCGCTCGCCGTGCAGGGCGGTGAGTTCCGGATCGGCAAGATAGAACGGGATGGCGATGGCAATCGTGTCGGTCGCCACGCCCCACTCGGTCGAGAGATAGAAGCGGGGCTTCAGAAGGCGCACGCCCGCGCGTTTCACCTCGGCCAGGAGTTCGGCGATGAGGGGTTCGAGCTGCGTGCCGGCGATGGACAAACCGAGATCGCGGATCGGCTTCGATCGCGAGCGGGTTTCGTGAAAGTCCGGTTCGGTCACGATCGCGTCTGCCACGGCGGTCTCGAGCCCGCGACCGGCGACCATGGCGGCCGGCGCGCCAGATACGCGCTGCGGCGTGCCTGCCACCTCCTGAGTTCCTTGCGTACCGGGCCGTGCGCTGCGCTTTGGCCCGACGAGGTGCCCAGGGCTTCCCATAGCAACGGATGGATCCGGTGACGGTGCCACTCCATCGGGTCAGCCGCCGCGGGCCGCGGATCCATGGCAGCGGCCTGCCCCACATGTTCCAGGAAACCGCTGATCGCCTCGTGTGCGATGGCCGCCTTTTCTCCGGCGCGCAGCGCCCGCCACGCCGCCCAGAATAAGGTTTCGGGCTCGATCCAGTCGCTCTTGATCCGGCCGCGGGAGGACTCGCTGTTCAGCTTCCTGGCTCGCCGGCGCAGGCGGGCGAGCGTCGTCGCGGCGCCGCGGCGCGTCAGCGTGTGTTCCGCGTCGCCCAGGAGTTGATCCTGATGGAGCGAACCGATGACGGTCACGTGTGGATGCTTCTGCAGGTACTGCGCGTGATGCACCGCAAGCAGCAAAGCCTCGACATAATCGCGGGCGGACGTGCGGCTCATCTGAGCGCGATTCTCCCAGCTCGACTCGGTTGTCAGCATGCCGATCTGCAGCGGCGCGTCGAACTCGGGGACCCGTTTCGCATCCAGCACCTCGCCGCTCTTGACGTGCAGCTCCCCGACAATCTGGAGGCGATTGATGTTGGCTTCGCTGTAGCGCATGATCTGGTCGGGGCGGTAGCCCTTTTCGTCCGGATGGACGGATTGCCAGTAGCCGGGATGCACGTTCTGCGCTTGCAGCCGGATGGTCCGGCCGAAGGCGAAATTGGTCTGAAACACGTCGCGCGCGCTGCCGGTTGGCCCGCGGCGCGGATCCATCAACCCGCGGGCGTGGGGCAAACCGGGACCGAAGCCGCGATCGAGAAAAGCGTGTTCGGCCGTCAGAACGCCGATGGTCCGCGGATGAAAAGCACCGCTCCAATATTGCTTCAGGACCCGTCGAAACGCCTCCCGGCGCCGATGAGTCGCGCGAAATGGGCGGTCGTCCGGGTTGGGCCAGTCCATGATCCACGTGGCCAGCTCCGGGTGACTGAGCCGGTAGGCGATGTCGTCGGCCAGCAGACTCCCCTGCAGAAAGGTTTTTGCGGAGAGCGAGAACTGCCCGCCGCCGTGCGCGATGCTGCACGAGAGTCCGAGATCCAGAGGTGTCTTCCACACGAACTCCTGGAGGAACGCCACGAATCGCTCATCGTAGAACCAGCCGAGCGGCACCGGTTTGATGCTGTATTCGAAGGTCTCCGGGTCGAGCCCGATTCGTACCTGAAACGGCTCCAGGTCGTCGCCCGCCCAGTGGAAGTTCACGTTCTGCCGCGGCACCTTCCATGGGTCGAGATCCCCGGCGAGTTCGACGCGCGCGAACATGCAGTGCGAACGGCCCTTCCTGAGCTGTGCCTCGTAGCGCCTGCGGATCGTCCGGGCGATCTTCCGCTGCGTCTTGAGCAGGTAGGCGCTCTTGAAGTACGCGTCCTCGCCCTTCGCATCGGAGGACATCGCGGTCCACTTGCCGACCGATTTCGCCGTCTGAAAAGTCGGCTCCATGCCGACCCACGCGTCGGCGAACGCCGGCTTCTCCTGGTCGCGGAATCGAGCCAGGACCCCGGTCATTGGATCGTCGTGAGGCGGGTTCTTCACGGTCGCGGTCCCCGGTGGCAATTCCCCTCTCGCGTGCCAGAATACCACAGGGCCCCCCTGAGCTTGACCGGCAACGCCGAGCCAGCACGTTCGTCGACGCAGTTGACAAGCGCAATTATTGACGGAAACTAGGTCCGACGACGGACCGGCTCGGGAGAAAGCGTTTCGTGCTCGAGCCGGGAACGAGGGACGAAGGAGGGGTGGAGATGAAGCGATTCGGCATTTGTCTGGCACTGTGCGCGTTGTCGATGTCCGGTCTGGCCAGCTCCGCTGTCGCGGCCGACGCGGTGGCGCTGGCCGCGGCAAAGGCCAGGCAGCTGGCGTGAGTGAGCACTGATGCAAAGCTGGTTGCCGCCGTGAAGGAGCACAACGCGACCCCCCCGGCCGAATCCAAGGCGATGACCCAGGAGAAGTGGAAAGCTCTGCCGGTGCTCGATCCCTTCGTCCGCGGGCTGAGCAAGAACGCGCTGGCGGAGTACCTGAAGAGCAAAGGCGAGGAGTCCTGGGCGGAGGTCTTCGTCTCCGGCGCCGACGGCACCAAGGTCGCGCTCTTCGGCAAGACGACGAGCTGGTCGCACAAGGGCAAGGAGAAGCATGACGTGCGGATGCAGGGCAAGACCTGGGTCGGCCAGCCCGAGGTCGATGCCTCTTCGGGCGTCGAGCAGATCCAGATCGGCTTGCCCGTCATGGACGGGAGCAGGGCGATCGGCTCGATCGTGATCGGGTTCGCCGTTTCGAAGCTGAAGTAGACGCGCGGAACTGACGCAGGTCGGGAAACGAGTTTGAAAACAACCATTCGCCTCAAGATCGGACTCGTGATCGGGGCGTCGCTTCTCGCGACGACCGCCGCCGTGCTCGGGCTCTCCCTGCTGATCCGGCAGTCGACCAATACCTCGAAGGAGGTGGTCGCGCTCACTCGCGCCCAGGCCGAATCCGCGCTGACACTCGCCGAACAGGCCGCGAAGTTCCAGGACTTCACGCTGCGCCTCGTGCGCGCGCGTGACCTCGACGCGATCGAAAGCCTCGTCGCGGAGGGGGAGGCCGCGGCCGTCCTGCTGGAGACACACGCGCGGACGGCCGCCCGCGCCGAACAGGCCAGGGGAAGCGCGACGATCCTCAACGCGGTCGAGCAGATGCGCTCTCTCGCCGCCCAAGTGAGACGGGCGACCAAGATGCCACCCGGGAGGGCACGCGGGTGGCGCAAGGCGTCATGGAGGAAACCACCCGGATCAGCGCGTCGACCCGCGAGACCCTCGAAATTGCCTCGCGGATGCGACGGATCGTGGATGGCTTCAGTTCGCTTTCGGGGCGCCTCCGGGAAACACTCTCGCAGTTCCGAACCTAGCCGGCGCGTTCCGGCCTGAAATCCGCGACTTCAGGGCCGGAGCTTTGGTCAAACGAAGTGGCTGTCGAGTTCTCGCAATCGAGCAGAACCATGGAGGACGTCATGATGGGCAAGCATCGCTCCTCGCCGATCTCATCGGTGACCGTCGACTCCCGCACGCGCGGTCGCGGTCCGGCGCTCTCCTGCGCGGCTGCCCTGCTGCTCTCCACCGCGGCCTGCGGGGTCTTTCTGGCGCCGAAAGGCTGCCGCGCCGAGATCCCGCTCGGATCGATCAAGCTGCCGCCCGGCTTTGCGATCTCCCTCTTCGCGAAGGGGGTCGCGGGTGCCCGCTCGCTCGCGCTCGGCGAGAAGGGCACGGTCTTCGTCGGGACGCGCGCAGAAGGGAAGGTCTACGCCCTGGTCCCGGCGCCGGACGGGAGCCGCGCCGAGAAGGTGCTGACCATCGCTTCCGGGCTCCAGATGCCCAACGGCGTGGCGTTTCGCGACGGCGCGCTCTATGTCGCGGAGATCAGCCGGGTGATCCGCTTCGACGGTATCGAGGGGCGGCTCGCCGCTCCCCCGCAGCCGGCGGTGGTCAACGCCACTTTCCCGGACAAGGAACACCACGGGTGGAAGTTCATTCGCTTCGGCCCCGACGGTCTGCTCTATGTGCCGGTCGGCGCCCCCTGCAACAACTGCCTGGAGCAGGATCCGCGCTTCGCGAGCATCATGCGCCTGCGCCCCGACGGCTCGGGGGTGGAGGTCTTCGCCAGCGGGGTTCGCAACAGCGTCGGCTTCGACTGGGAGCCGGGCACCGGAGCGCTCTGGTTCACCGACAACGGCCGGGACTGGCTGGGGGACGACCAGCCCTCCGACGAGCTGAACCAGGCGCCGACCGCGGGGCTGCACTTCGGTTACCCCTACTGCCACGCCGGAGACATCCCCGACCCGGAGTTCGGCAAGCTGCGCCCCTGCGCGGACTTCGTCCCCCCGCAGGCGAAGCTCGGCGCGCACGTGGCCGCTCTGGGCATGCGATTCTACGCGGGAGCGATGTTCCCGGCGGACTATCGCGGGTCGATCTTCATCGCCGAGCACGGCTCCTGGAACCGCAGCACGCCCGACGGTTACCGCCTCGTGCGCGTCCGGATGGAAGGCGGCCGCGCCGCCGCAGTCGAGGTCTTCGCCGAGGGCTGGCTCCAGGGCGTCGAGGCCTTCGGACGCCCGGTGGACATCCTGGTCATGCCGGACGGCGCGCTGCTCGTCTCCGACGATCGTGCCGACGCCATCTACCGCATCACGTATCGTGGCCGCTGATGTCCGCGCCCCGGAGGCGGGGGACGAAGTTATTCGGGCCGCTCAGGACTCCCGCATCCGGTAGCCGACGCCCGGCTCGGTCAGCAGCAGCCGCGGACGCGCCGGGTCCGGCTCGATCTTCCGACGCAGCTGCGCCATGAAGACGCGCAGATAGTGGGTCTCGCTCACCGCGCCGGGGCCCCAGACTTCCTTGAGTATCTGGCGGTGGGTGAGCACCTTGCCCGCGTTCTGCGCGAGCAGCGCGAGCAGGCGGTATTCGAGGGGCGTCAGGCGGACTTCGACACCGGCGATCCTGACCTCACGACGCGCGAAATCGAGCCGCAGCGGGCCGGACTCCACGACCGGCGCGTCCGTGGAAGACGACGCCGCCGCGTGGCGCAACGACACCCGGATTCGCGCTAGCAGCTCGTTCACGCCGAAGGGCTTCGTCAGGTAGTCGTCGGCTCCCGCGTCGAGCGCGGCCACCTTGTCGTCCTCGCGCCCGCGCGCCGAGATCACGATGACCGGAACCCGGCTCCATTCGCGGATCCGCCGCGTCAGGTCGATGCCGTCGCCGTCCGGCAGGCCGATGTCGAGAAGGATAAGTTCCGGGTTGTGCGTTGTCGCGGCGATCAGCGCCTCCCGCACCGTCTCCGCCTCGATGACCCGGTAGTCCTGAGCGCCGAGCGCCGTACGGAGGAAGCGGCGCAGCTGGGGGTCGTCCTCGACGATCAGGACTAGCGGCCCCGCTGCGCTCACAGGCGCACCTCCTCAGGTTCGGCTGGCCGGGTGGTCGGCGGCGGCTCCCGCAGCGGCAGCCGGATCCGGAAGACCGCGCCGCCGCCCTCGCGGTTGGCCGCGAGTATCGTTCCGCCGTGGGCCTCGACGATGCCGCGACAGATCGGCAGGCCCAATCCGACGCCGCCGCTACCGGTCTGCGCGCCCCGCTGGAACTTCTCGAAGATGCGCTCTTCCTGGCCCCCGGGGATGCCGGGACCGCGGTCGGCCACTTCGATCTCCAGGATGTCGTCGCTCAGGCGGGCCTGAATCGCGAGCGGGGTGCCCGCCGGCGTGTATTTCACGGCGTTGTCGATCAGGTTGATGAACAGCTGTTCGAAGAGTACCGGATCGATGGGCACGAGGGGCAGCCCCTCGGTGAGGTTTGTCCGGACCTCGCGCCCCTGAAGTTGTGCGTCGAGCCGCACCAGCGCGGAACCGAGCACCTCTTCGAGGGGGACCCAGTCGCGCCGCAGCGCCATCCCGCCGGACTCGATCCGCACCATGTCGAGGATGTTGCCGACCAGCCGCTCCATGCGCTCGGCCTCGGTGCAGATGGTGTCGATCAACTCCTCCCGCTGCCCGGGGCCGAGCCGCTCGCGCTCATCGCGCAGTGCGGTCCCGGCGCCGGTGATCGTCGCGAGCGGCGTGCGCAGGTCGTGCGACACCGCGCTCAGCAGCGAGCTGCGCATCTGCTCGCTGCGGGCGCGCTGCGTCGCCGCGCGCGCTTCCTCGCCGAGCCGCAGCCGCTCGATGGCGAAGGCGACCTGGCGCGCGAAGACCTCGAGGAAGCCGCGGCGAGCCACGTCGATGACTTCCGCGGAGGGGCGCAGCAGCACGAGCACGCCGAGCGGCGCGACCCCGGCGTCGAGCGGGAGGCAGGTGACCGGGGCGTCCGAGAGGATTCCGGTGCCGGCCCCGACCGGGCGGCCGTGATGCAGCGCCCAGCGGGCGACCGCCAGGTCCTCCGGCTCCAAATGCGCGCCCGCCTCGCCGGGCTCCGGTACGCTGAGTTCGCCGTCCTCGCCGCGCAGCAGCACCGCAGCCGCGCCGCCGAACGCCGCCGCCGCATGCCGTGCCGCGATATCGCCCGCGCGGCCTCGATCGGGTACCCCGAGCAGCTCCTTGCTCAGCGCGTAGAGCGTCGCGGTGTGTCCCTCGCGGACTCTGGCGTCGCGCTCCTGCCGCCGCAGCCGCGCGGTGAGCCCGCTGACGCCGAGCCCCAGCCCGAACATCATCGCGAAGGTCAACATGTGCCGGGTGTGCTCGACGCTGAAGGTGTGGAACGGCGGGACGAAGAAGAAGTCGTAGGAGGCCACGCACAGGGCCGAGGCGAAGATCGCCGGGCCGCGACCGAACCGGAACGAAGCGACCAGGATCGCCAGCAGGTAGAGCATCACGACGTCCGGCAGATGAAAGACGTTGCGGCCGAGCAGGGCGGAGGCAGTGATGCCGAGCACCAGCAGGGTCGACCAGGCGTACGCGGCCAACGCGGCGGTCCCGGGCTGCGCACCGGAAATTGTCATGCGAACCTCAGACACCCACAACGCTCATGAGCATCAGCGTAGCGCGTCGGCTGCGGTTGTGCCAGCCCGCTTCGCAATTTTCTGCCCGAGTCGTTCAGGAGCGTCATGATGCGTTCCGGCAAGGCAGCGCCGAGCGCGCGCGGAGGCGGGCTGGTGCCCGCCGCACCCCCTCCCACTCGCTTCGCTCGCAGGAGGCAAAGACAGCACCGCCGCCGGGGCGCATCAGGGCCTCCTGAACGACCCGGGCTAACGCAACTTGGCGGGGAGGATGACCATCGTCAGGCCGGCCCACTGCAGCCGCTTCTGGATCAGATAGGCCGTCTCGTTGTGCAGGATCTTCTGGTACCACTTCTCGCGGTGGAAAATGACCTTGCCGGCGAAGAACATGCAGCCGTGGAACTCCTCGGCGATCCGGCGGCAGAGCGCGTCGGCCTCCTCGACGGCGTCGGTGCCGATCGCGCAGCGGTAGGCCGCCGGAATGCCCAGGCCGCTCGCCAGCTGCAGATAGCGTCCGAGCGTCTCCTCGGTGCGCTCGCGCAGCGCGTCGAATGTTTCCTCCCCCTTGAAGCCGCCGGAGTCGATGACGCCGACGGAGACGAACACCAGGTTCTTGAAGTGCCCGGGGAAGGCGCGAAAGGCGTTGAGCACCGTGTGGATCCCCAGCCCGCCGTAGCTGCCGACGAGGACGACGGCCGTCGGTTTCGTCGGGTCCGGTTCAGCCGGAATTCTGTCGAGATCGACGGGCAGCGAGCCGAGCTGGGCGTAGAGCTCTTCGAGCTTGGCCCCGACGGTCCGGTAGTGCCCGCGGATCACGAAGCAGAGCGCGACGAGCCCCCCCGTCACCGCCAGCGTGATCCAGCCGCCCTCGGCGAACTTCTCGACGCTGGTGATCACCAGAATCGTCACGCAGAGCAGGAAGCCAACCACGAACAGGGCGAACCGGCGCTTCCAGAGTCGCGCCTCCCGGCGCCTCTTGAGGTACGAGCGGGCCATGCCGAACATCGAAAGCGAAAACGTCAGGAAGACGTTGATGCTGTACATGATCACGAGCTGCACGACGTCGCCGCCGGTGTAGAGCAGCGCCACGAGGGCCGCGAGGCCCATCAGCAGGATGCCGTTGTGCGTCGTCAGCCGCTCCGAGAGAGCGGCGAAGCGGTGGGGGGCCCAGGAGTCGACGGCCATGTTGGCCAGCACCCGCGGGCCGTCGATGAAGCCGGCCTGGGCGGCGACCACGAGCAGACCGCCTTCGGAAAACAGCGTCGCGATCACGAAGGCGCCGCCGAAGGGGACTCCGGCGACGAGTTTCTCGACCAGAACCGCGTTGAGCGTCTTGCCCTCGACGGCGCTCACGCCCCAGAGCAGGTAGCAGAGCAGCAGGCCGCCGGCGGTGATCGCCAGCGAGGTCGCCATGTAAAGCATGGTGCGTTTGCCGTTCTTCACGCGCGGCTCCTGCATGATCGGCATGCCGTTGGAGACCGCCTCAATGCCGGTATAGGTGCCGCCGCCGAGGGAGTAGGCGTGCAGAAACAGCAGGGCCATCGCGCCGATCCCGAAGCCGGGGGCGGCGAGTCCGGCGTGAAAGCCATCGGCGGCCGCCCGTGCCGTGTCCGCGATCGCGGCGGCCCGGCCGAAGATCCCGCCGACCAGCAGGACGACGTGCGTGGCGAGGAAGAGTAGGAAAACCGGCAGGAGCACCTTGACCGACTCCTTGACGCCGCGGATGTTCAGGGTCATCAGCGCGACGATGCAGAAGATCTCGAAGCCCATCTTCCCCTGGTGCAGCCCGGCGGGCAGAAAGCTGAAAAGCGCGTCGCCGGCCGCGGCGATCGAAACGGTGATCGTCAGCACGTAGTCGATCAGCAGGGCGCTGCCCGAGAGCACGCCCCAGCGCGGGCCCAGGAGCTTCGTGGCGACCAAGTAGCCACCCCCACCGTGCGGGAAGTCCTCGATAATGTGGCCGTAGGCGGCCGCGATGATGAACACCGTGGCCGCCGTCAGTGCCGCGAGCCCGACCGCCAGGTAGGTGTGCTCGCGCAGCGTCAGGAAGGCCTCCATCGGCCCGTAGGAGGAGGACGACAGGCCGTCGGCGCCCAGCCCGACCCAGGCGAGGAACGGGAGCAGCGAGAGGTGTCGAAAGAGCGAGCGGTCGCCGAGATCGCGCGGCGCGCCAATCAGGAAACGCCGGACGCGCTGGCCGAGCGGCAACGCTTCCGGCGGCTGGGGATCGAGCGTCGCCATGGCTCAGCGACCGGCCTCGTGCGGGCAGGGGGCACTCAGCCCCGGCCCGGACGCGACGTAGAAAACGGCGGGCAAGACCGCCGCCGCAGTACCCGTTGTGGATCCACGCATCCCGCACCTCCCTGCAGCCGGACATGTCGAAAATCTGGCCGTCCGGCGGCTGTTACCGTTTCGCCCTGTCGGTAACCTAGGGGAATTTACGCCAGGATGGTGCAAGGATTGCGGCGTGAAGCCTCAAGATTTCATCAAGACGGAAGCAGGTGTCCGCGCGGCGCTGCCGCGGATCAGGGTCGGGGGTGGAAATAGGCGGTGACCTCGCAAAGGTCCTCATTCCAGGCGACCTCGACCCGCTCGCCCCCGCGGTGGGCGAGGGCGATCATCGGGGCGTTGGCGCGCAGGATCTCCGACTTGAATCCGCGCACCCCGCAGCGAAGCGCATGTTCCTTCAGGCGCTGCTGCAGAGCCGAGCCGAGGCCGGCGCCCTGCCAGTCGCGGGCCACCATGTAGGCGACCTCGGCGATGTTGGTCGCGTGGTGCACGAAGTAGCAGGAGCCGCCGACGATCTCCTCGCTCTCCCGCTCGCCGGCGACGGCCAGGAAGGCGACCTCGTCTTCGAAGTTCACATTGCACAGCTGCTGCGCGTCGGTGAAGCTCAGGGACTTGACCCGTCTGAAGAAGCGCCGGTACACGTCCTCCTCGCTCATCGCGTGGAAGAGCGCCTGGAGCTTCCCGCCGTCGCTCCCCCGCGCCGGGCGGATGTTCAGCTCGCGCCCGTCCTTCAGCGTGACGCTGCGCTCCTCCTGGATCCGGTACTCCTGGAAGTTCCTGACGCACTGTTGCGGCGGGAGATAGCCGAGGCGCTTGGCCTCCTCGAGGAGTCCCGCGCGCTGGTCGGGGTGGGCAATTTCCACAAGGCAGAGCGCCCGCTCGCGGATGGACTTGCCGAACAGGTACGCTACCCCGTACTCCGTGATCACATAGTGCACGTCGGCGCGGGGAATGCCGACTCCTTCGCCGGCGAGCAACTGGGGTCGAATCCGGCTGGCGCCGCCGTCCTCGGTCATCGAGCGCAGGCAGATGATCGGCTTGCCGCCCCGCGATCTGGCGGCGCCGCTCATGAAGGCCGGCTGGGTGGAGACGCCGCCGTAGAAATCGCCGTCGAGGTGGTCGATGCAGACCTGTCCGGTCAGGTCGACGGCGAACGCCTGCGTCACCGACACCATGCAGTTGTTCTGCGCGACGACGAGGGGCTCGCAGACGTACTCGACCGGTCGGAACTCGAATGTCGGATTAAGGCAGACGTGGTCATAGAGCCGCTTGGTCCCGAGGCAGTAGCTGGTGACGACCTTGTCGCGGTGGAGGGACTTGCGCCGGCCGTTTACCACCCCATTCTCGATGAGGTCGAGCACGCTGTCGGTGATGACGTCGGTGTGGATGCCCAGGTCGCGGCGGTCATGGAGCCGCGCGAGCGCCGCGTTCGGCACGCGCCCGAGGCCGACGTGGATCGTCGATCCGTCCTCGATGATCCCGGCAATGTACTCGGCGATCTCCTCCGCGACGTCGTCCGCAGGCGGGTGCGTGTACTCCATCACCGGGGTGTCGTTGAGCACCAGGCGCTCGATGCGCGAGAGGTGGACCACCGAGTCCCCGAGGGTGAAGGGCATGCTCGGGTTGACTTCGGCGATGATCCTCCGGGCGTGGTGCAGGACTTTGTGGGTGATATCGACCGAGATGCCGAGGCTCACGAAGCCGTGCCGGTCCGGCGCGGAAACCTGGATGAGCGCGACGTCTACCGGGAAGCGGGAGTTCTCGAGCAGAAAAGGGAGCTGGAAGAGGGCGAACGGGATGTAATCGGCGGCTCCGGTGCGAACGGCCTCGCGCGTGTCGGTGCCGACGAAGAAGCAGGCGTGCCGGTACTTGGAAACGGGCAGTCCGTCCCGGAAGGGCATCGCGCCGTTGGTCAGGAAGGAGTAGACGGTGACATCCTCGGGCGGCTCGCGCAACCCCTCGAGCGCCCCGAGCAGCGCGCGGGGCGTTGCGCAGCCGGTCCCGGCGAAGAGCCGGCTCCCGGAACGGATCGTCTGGGCCGCCTCTCGTGCGGTACAGAGGCGGTCGGCGAATGGGCCGAAATCGACGCGCATGCTGCGTGTCCTCTTGGCTCGAGTTTCTCCCCGTTCCCGGCGGCTGCACCAACCGCGTGTCGGCGAAGCCCGGCCAGGTACTAGTCTTTTATGGAAGTCCGGGCCCGCTGTCAAACCCCCGGACCTGCAAATCCTGCGCGTCTTTTTGTCGCAGTTGCTTCGTGATGATGCGGGATAACGATGAGCAGCGGGGGCACGACACGCGCTTGCAGCCTTCGATCCGGCGGGGCAGTCTCGGTGAGTTGCTGGCGGAATCGGCTGACGGGTGACGGCGGCCCTTCGTTCGCTGCGCCCGAAGAATGGAGGGAAGACCCCATTGCCGCCGGTGCGGTTGCGTCCTACCGTAGTGAGCAGAGGACAATCCGAGACGAAGTCCCTCCCCCCTTGAGGGTGAGTGGCGCGGGGTTTTTCAGGAAAAGGAGGAAACGAAATGAAGAAGGAAACTCGATGGATGGTGCTTGCAGGGCTGGCCATGCTTGCTCCCGTGCTGTTGGTCGTGGATGGGTGTGGGAAAAGTGACAAGACGGAGCCGAATTTTCGCGGCAGGCTGGTGACTGCGGCCGGTTCGAGGGCCGTCGCTCAGGCCGCGCGGGCTGCCACGGACGTCGTCCCGGTTGCCGGCGCCGAAGTCTCGGTGGACAAGGCGCCCACGGGGACGCATACCGATGCCGATGGCAGATTTGAGTTGCATCTTTCTCCCGGCGCGCACGAAATTTCGTTTGTCGGCCACGTCGATGCGAAGCTGGAAGTCACGCTCGAGGACACGCTCAAGGTCGAAATCGAAATCGAGCTCGAGAAGGACGGGGCACTGAGCACCAAGCAGGACAGGAACCGTGACGGCAGGGTCGACAGAAGCGACGATGTGAATGACGACGGCAGCATCGACACCAATGATGATCACGGCACCGGCAGCGGCAGCGGCTCGGGGTCCGATGATGATGGCAGCGGCAGCGGTTCAGGCGCCGATGACCATGGTACCGACAGCGGTTCGGGCTCCGGTTCGGGCTCCGGTTCGGGCTCCGGTTCGGGCAGCGGCACGGGCAGCGGCACGGGCACTGATGACGACGGTACCGACAGCGGTTCGGGCAGTGGCACGGGCAGCGGCACCGGCAGTGGTACGGGCCGGAGCTGATATCCAGTGACGACTCGGCCGAGGTTGCCTGCTCTCTGAGTCGACCTGGGTACCCACAGCGCCCCCGCCGGAGCTCCTCGGCGGGGGTTCTTCATCTGAAAGGCAGTTCGGGATTCACCCCTTTCTTATCGTCGACCTCGTCGCGGGAAAGCCATGGCCCGTCAGCGGCACCCGACGGTGAGTCGAAGCACTCGCATCTGAAATTGACAGGCAGCGGGAAAGCGGGATAATCCGGATCATGCACAAGAAGAGCGATTTTCTGCGCACCTACGGCTTCTTGCTCATACCCTTTCTCTTCTATTCTTTCACGGTCTGCAGGACGGTCGGGTTCGGCGACACGGCACTGCTGATCAACGACATGGAGCGGTTCGGTGCAACCTCCCACGTCAACAATCACCCACTGACGGTTCTGACGGGATCCCTGTTCATCCGGATCCTGCCATTTCAGGAACTGGCACACCGCGCGAACATGGTCTCGGTATTTTATGGCTCGCTGACCGTTGCCTGTTTCTATCTGCTGCTGCTCTTTGAATTCGGCGCTTTGCCGACCGCGGTAGTTGGGAGCCTGTTTCTCATGCTCTGCCACTCCTTGTGGTGGCACAGCACCGTCGTCGAGAACTACGCTGCCACCGCGTTTCTGACCACGGTGTGCCTGTATTGCTGGCGCAGGCTGGCCCGGTCCGACGATCGGCGTTGGCTCCTGGCATTGTGCTTTTTCGCCGGGCTGGGTCTGTTCAACCATGTGCAGATGGGGTTCGTCTGCCTCGGTGTCGCCGTCACCGGAGTTCTGTATGCCAGGCGCAACTCCGCCTGGTGGCCGACGCTTCCGCTGTGCGGGGTTGCTGCAGCCGCGGGGATGACCCCCTGGCTCATCCTGCTGGCGAGGGATCTCGCGAAAAGCAATTCTCTCCGCGCCACGCTGCACTCGGCTTTCGTGGGGAATTTTTCCGGGACTTTCTTCAGCGGTGCACTCTGGCAGTCTTTGTACGACACCGTCTTCGTCTTCTGGTTCCAGTCCCCCACGCTCTATCTGGTCGGTTTCGGGCTTGCCGGAATCTGCCTCTGCTTCAGGAACTTGCAGGGAAGACCGGTGTTCTGGGGTATGCTCACGCCGCTGGTCATCAACTCGGCAAATTTCGCGATGTACCCGACCTGGGACAAGTTCGCCTTCTTGCTGGAGTCCTTCGTGCTTCTCTATTTCTTCGCCGGCGTGGCGCTGAACGCATTGTTTCAGGCGACCCGGGGAAATCCCCTGCGCCGGGGGGCGCTATTCGCCTATCTGGTGATTTCGTTGCTGATCGGACCCTTTCTCTACACGAACATTTCGACCTGGGCACTGGACCCCCGGAGTGTCTGGCATCGTCGCTACAACAACCGCTACTCGGCGAACGCGTACTTCCATTCGGATTTCATCGTGAACCCGAACAAACGCAATTTCGACGACGTTCAGAAGTTTGCGCGACTGCTCTTCGAGAGACTCCCGCGAGATGCCGTCTTCCTGGACAGCGATTCCCGCACCTACTACACGCTGGCGGACTATTACCAACGGATAAGCAAGGTTCGCAGCGACGTTTCCCTGCTGCTGGTGAACTCCTGGGGTATCGCCAACTGGGGACTCGAGAGCGGCGCACTTGCAGACATGATGACCCGGGCCTACTATCTGGACAAGCCTTTCTTCGCGATCAGCAACCAGAAGCCGATCGCGGCCTTCATCAGAAAGGCGCAGGAGAAGGAACCGGAAATCGAGCTGGTCAAATTCCCCTTGAACGAGAAACGCTGGATCTATCGGCTGATTACCCAGCGCGAGAAGGACGAGAAGCGGAGAATCGAGCTCGAAAGCTTGGAATGGTTCAGGCCGATCGGCGTTTTTGCGCCTCGGGGCTATCATGATCTGGACACCCGGGATGTCGGGTACGTCAATACCGGCAACGCCACGCGGCAGGATATGTCGAGTTATGACGGCCAATGGCATTCCCGGGATCAGCTCTTCTTCCGTGGGGAGAAGCCCGGGGCCGGCGTGGAGTTCTACCTCAAAACGGCAGAGTCAAGAATGGTCGACCTGACGCTCTGGATGACCGCCGCCCCCGACTACGGCAAGGTCAGGATCGAGTTGCTGCCGGCTCGTGCCAGCGCCGAAGGCGATCTTTTTGACGACTCGGTCAAGCCGGCTCAGCTGCGGTTGTCGGGTGTCTCGCTGGTTCAGGGCATCAATCGACTGGTGATTTCGGTGGTGGGGAACGCCCCGCGATCATCAGGTTTTCACTTCGGCATCGACGGGATCGAATACACGACAGTCCGGAAAGAAGACAAATCACACCCCTGATGAACGAAGAAGGAGTGCTCTCGGGGTGACAAATCCGCGTACCGCTATTATACTGAGGATGCTGGGTAGCATTACCTTCTTCACGAAGGGGGTGATGCAGTCTGTTGGTATTGGTTTCGAATAGGCGAACAGGAGCCCGCTGCGGTGGGGCGGTAGTTTCGTCGGGGTGCTGGAGCGCAGCGTTCTGCGCGGATGCCTCAGCTGTTGGAGGCGGGAAACGAAGGTTGTTTTGGAAAAGGAGGCAGAGAAATGAAGCGGAAAGCTCAGATTGTAGTTCTAGCCGGTCTGGTCTTGCTCGCGCCGGTGTTGTTTCTCATCAACGGGTGCGGGAAGGATGATTCGTCGGACGTCAACTTCCGTGGAAGGCTGATGAGAGATTCCGGTTCGAGGGCCGTCGCTCAGTCCATGCGGGTGGCTGTTCCGGTTGCCGGCGTCGAAGTCGAAGTCGACAAGGTGCGCACCGGGGAACTCACCAATGCCGACGGCAGGTTCGAGTTGCATCTGTCGGCTGGCTTGCATGAGATCTCGTTTGTCGGCCACGACAGGGCAAAGTTGGAAGTCAGGCTCGAGGACAAGCTCGAAGTTGAAGTCGAGATCGAGCTGAGAGGTGACGGTACGCTGGACTCCCGGCAGGACAGGGACCATGACGGCGTGATCGATAGAGCCGACGATGTGGATGACGACGGCAATGTCGAACTCGATGAAGGCACCGGCAGCGGCACGGGCACCGGCAGCGGCACCGGCAGCGGCACCGGCACGGGCAGCGGCACCGGCAGCGGCACCGGCAGCGGCACGGGCAGCGGCACGGGCAGCGGCACCGGCAGCGGTTCCGGCACGGGCAGCGGCACCGGCAGTGGCACCGGTACGGGCAGCGGCACGGGCACCGGCAGCTGAGCATCAGTGACGACAACGCAGAGTCGAAGTCGATAGCTCTCACCGGAGAGCTGGGCGTGAACCGTCCCCCGCCGGGATCCACCGGCGGGGGCGTTTCTTTTCCCCGCTCCTGCTCTTCAGCGGAGCGTGTGTTCGTCATTCCCAGAGATTGAATTCCTCGCAGGTTGCGCGGGCGCGAAGCATGGTTGTGAAGCCGGGCACCAGGTAGTATGCTTGCGGTCGGGTTCGTCAATACACACACGAGAGGTGCTGGTCATGCGAATCGCCATCCTGCTCACCCTTCTGCTTCTTCTGTGCCCCGCCGCTTACGGTGCGGAGCCGGGGAAGTCCTCCCCCTCACCGGCGACGGCAGGCCGTCTCTCCATGACGACGGCCACCGGCGCGTTCACGATCGATCTCTCACTCAGGGGCGACGCCCTCGCGCCCGGCGTCAACTCGGTCGACCTGGCGGTTCGCGACAAGGCCGGCAAGGGTGTCGGGGGCGCGAAGGTGGTCGTCACGCCGTGGATGCCGAGCCAGGGACATGGCGTCTGGGACAAGCCGGAGGTGACGGAGCAGGGCGGAGGCAAGTACCACGTCGAAAACATCAAGATCGCGCTTGAGGGGCGCTGGGAGCTGAAGGTGTCCATCAGGAGCGGGGCCGTTGAGGACCGCGCGGTCTTCCCCTTCTCGGTCGGCGGCCCGGGAGCACCGGCCGGGCAGGTGGCGAAACCGAAGGGGTACAAGCGTGCCGTTGCGTACTACAAACTGCCGGACGTGACCCTGCTGAACCAGGATGGCAGAAGGATCAAGCTGCGCTCCCTGGTCGACGCCGGAAAGCCGGTGGTCGTGGACTTCATTTACACGACCTGCACGACGATCTGCCCGATTCTCTCGTCCGAATTCGCCAGTATCACCGAAGAACTCGGCGACAAGGCCGCCGAGAGCGTGCAACTTATCTCCATTTCGATCGATCCTGAAAACGACCGGCCGGAGCAGATGAAGGAGTATCTTTCGCGTTACACAACCGGCGAGGGATGGGATTTCCTCACCGGGAGCAAAGACGACATCGGCAAGGTGCTCAGGGCCTTCGATTCCGTGGTCGTCGACAAGATGGCCCACGAGCCCATACTGCTGTTCCACAGTCCGGGAACCGACGAATGGATCCGGGTCGAAGGTCTCATCGGGCAAGCCGACCTGATGCGCGAGTTCAGAAACGTGGCGAAGCGATGAAGCCGGGCGTGAAGACCAGCCGATTCGCAGCCGCCCTCGCCGGTTGTCTCTTTCTGCTCGCGGCGCTGCGTCCCGCGTTGGCGGCCGAAGGTGGGGAACTCGTCGCCGGGCACCCGCAGAGCGAGGCCTTGCGTCTGGGCGAGATCATGTACATGGATGGGGTGCTTCCCTCCGGCGCGCCGCTGCGGGCGATCGTCAACGGCGACATCGAAATCAAGGGGACGATGGTCACCTGCCGCAACTGCCATCTGCGCTCGGGGCTCGGCTCGCTCGAAGGGGGTGTTTTTTCCCCGCCGACGAACGGCGCGAAACTCTACGCGCCTCTCCGGGGAGGACAGGATGTCCCCGGCGGCGCCATGAAGGCCGGCTCCCTGAAATTCACCAGACCGGCCTACAACGACGAATCGCTGGTCGTCGCGCTCCGGGAGGGCATCGACGCCAAGGGCAGAAAGATGAGTACCGCGATGCCGCGCTACCTCCTCGAAGACGGCGATGTGGCAATCCTGGTCCATTACCTGAAGAACCTCTCGTCGAAGATCTCTCCCGGGGTGAGCCAGGAGGAGATCGCGTTCGCCGTCGTAGTATCCGAGGGGGTGGACCCCCGGGACCGGGCGGCGCTCCTCGAACCCATCGAGGCCTACGTGCGGGAGGAGTGGAATGCCCAACAGTCGACGCTGCTCTTCACCTGGGGCAGGGCCCCGCTCAGAAAGATCGCGCTCAGGGTCTGGGAGCTGAAAGGCCCGCCGGAGAGCTGGGGTGGCCAGCTCGAAGAGCGGTATCGCGAGCAGCCGGTGTTCGCGCTCCTCGGCGGCAAGGTGCAGGGTAAGTGGGACCCGATCCACGAGTTCTGCGAGCGGAACCGGATCCCGTGCATCCTGCCCGTCACGGACCTCCCGGTGGTCTCGAAGAGCGACCTCTCCACGCTGTACTTCTCGAAAGGGTATTACCAGGAGGGGGAGGCCGCGGCGAAATTCCTCGCGCGGGTCCTCGAACTCCCCGCGGAGAAGCGGGTCGTCCAGGTTTTCCGGGACAACGACGAGGGCAACGCGCTGGCTCGGGGCTTCTCGGAGACCTGGAAGAAACTGGGCAATGCGGTGCAGACCGACAGCGTCCTGCCCCGGGGAGGTCCCGCCGGCCCGGGGTTCTGGGAACAACTTGCCGCCGCCCATCCGGACTCGGTGCTCCTGAGCTGGCTCGGTCCGGACGATCTGGCGGGTCTCTCCGCGCTCGGGGAGCTTCCCCGACGTCCCTCCCTGCTCGTGTTCTCCTCGACCATGCTCGGCGGGAGGCCGTTCCTCATTCCGGACGGCGTTCGTGACTTCACCTACATCACCTACCCGAGTCTGTTGCCCGGGGAGGGGGCATACGGCGAGACCATCGTCACCAACTGGTCGAGGGTCAGAAAGATCGCGCGGCCGGACGCGCCGGAGACGACCAAAGTCTTCTTCCTGACCCGGCTGCTGACCAGGGTCCTGACGGACATCGGCGACGATCTCTACCGGGGGTTCTTCCTCGATCTCTTCGACGAATCGACGGACCAGGTCACCATCTCCGCGAACTACCCCCGCCTGAGCTTCGGGCCCGGCCAGCGTTACGCCTCGAAGGGCTGCTACATCATTACGCTCACAAAGGGGCCGGAGCCCAGAATGGTGCGGCAGAGCGATTGGGTCATTTACTGATGGCTGGCCGGTGTCGGCTGCGCGCCTGGCTGAGAGCCGCCCTCGTCCTCCCGTGCCTGGTGCTGGCGGGGTGGAATGGACCCGCCGCGCCCGCCGCGGCGCAGTCGGCGATCCGGCCCGCGGTTGGCGACCGGTGCCCGGTCTGCGGCATGTTCGTCGCGAGGCATCAAGACTGGGCGGCGCGGATCATGGTGAAGGACGGCCCGGCCGTCTGGTTCGACGGGGCGAAGGACATGTTCACGTTCCTTCTCGATCCCGCGAAATACCGCCCGTCCGCGCGGCCCGCCGACCTCTCCGAGGTCACCGTGCACGACTATTATGCGGTGGCCGCCATCGATGGGCGCAAGGCCTACTATGTGCTGGGCAGCGACGTCCGCGGGCCGATGGGGGCCGAGCTCATCCCGTTCGAGAAGCTCGCGGATGCGCAGGAGTTCAAGATCGACCACCACGGGACTGCGGTGCTCCTCTTCGACGCCGTGACACCCGATGTCCTCAGCGGCCTGAGATGAGGCCCGCCGGGGACTGCGCGGGGAGGTGTTGATTGGGGACGGCACGCGCCGGGAGCGCCGCACGAAGGCCTGAAGCATGAGGAAATCCACGCTGTTCCTCTCGTACATCGCGCTGATGACGGCGCTGGCGTCGGCCTCACTGCTGCACGCGCGGGCGCGCGGGCGCTCCGATCTGCCGCGCCTGCAGCGGAACGCCGATCTCGTGCGGCGGCTGGAACTCACCGATCTGTGCCTGTTCACCGAGGCGCAGTACACGCGGCACCCCGCCGTGACGGTTCTGCACACGCCGTTCCAGGACCATCCGCTCTCGTTCGAGCACTTCCCGTCGGGGTCGCTGTCGGGGCCGCCGCCGCGCCGGGCGAGTCATGAGTAGGCTCGAGAAGCAGCGGAACATTCTCGATTACACCCTCTCGTCGCTGCTGCGCCGCAAGGGGAAGAACGCGGCGCTGACGCTGGTCTTCACGCTCGTCGTCTTCATGGTGGCGTCGGCCGTGCTCTTCGCCCAGGCGGTCCGGCGCGAGGCGTCGCTCGTCCTGAAGGACACCCCCGAGATCATCGTCCAGCGCACCGTCGCCGGCCGACAGGGCCTCGTGCCCGAGGCGTACGTCGAGCGGATCGCGGCGATCCGGGGCGTCAGCGCGGTCCGGGGACGGCTCTGGGGCTACTACTTCGACGACGCCTTCGGCGGCGCCAACTACACACTCATGGTCCCCGACGCCTTCCCCTACGAGCCCGGGACGATCGTCGTCGGCGGGGAGGTCGCCCGGAACAGCCGCACGCGGGTGGACAACCTGCTCCCCTTCAAGGCCCACGACGGCACCGTCCGCGGGTACCGGATCGGCGAGATCCTTCCCACGGAGTCGGCGCTGGTCTCGGCGGACCTGATCCTGATGACGGAACCGGACTTCCGGTCGCTCTTCGGCATCCCCGCGGCGGAGGTCACCGACATCGTGCTGAGCGTCAGGAATCCGCAGGAGATCGCCACGATCGCCCACAAGATCGCCGCGCTGCTCCCCGACACCCGGCCCATCGTCAGGGACGAGATACTGCGGACCTACGATGCCGTCTTCGCCTGGCGCGCCGGCCTCCTCCTCGCGATCCTCGCCGGTTCCGTGGCCGCGTTCATCATCTTTGCCTGGGACCGGGCAACCGGCCTGAGCGCCGAGGAGAGGCGGGAGATCGGGATCCTCAAGGCCGTCGGGTGGGAGACCGGCGACGTCCTGACGATGAAGTTCTGGGAGGGGGCCGTGGTGTCGCTCTCCTCGTTCCTGGCCGGCATCGCGCTGGCCTACGCGCACGTGTTCTTCGCCTCGGCGACGCTGTTCGAGCCGGTGATCAAGGGCTGGTCCGTGCTCTACCCGGATTTCCGGCTCACGCCTTCCGTGAACGCGCCCGAGATGGCGGCGCTGTTCTTCATCACCGTTGTCCCGTACACGGTCGCGACGATCGTCCCGTCCTGGCGGGCCGCGACGATCGACCCCGACGCCGTCATGAGGTTCTGAAGATGATCGAGATCGTGGAGGTCCGCAAGGTCTTCAACGCCGGGAGGCACAACGAGTACACGGCACTCGCCGGCGTGAGCTGTTCGATCGCCTCCGGGCAGGTGACGGTGTTCAAGGGTCCGAGCGGCTCCGGAAAAACCACGCTGCTCTCGATCGTCGGGTGCATGGCCCGGCCCACGTCCGGACGGGTCGTGCTCGCCGGCCGCGACATCACGAGCCTGCCCGAACGGTTCCTGACGGAGGTGCGGCGCAGGAAATTCGGGTTCGTCTTCCAGCAGTTCAACCTGATCAAGGGGATCACGGCGCTCGAGAACGTCATGCTCCCGGCGTATCCGCTCGGCGAGCGGCGCGCCGCCCTCGAGGCGCGCGCGCTCGGGCTGTTCGAACTGCTGTGCATCGCTGACCGCGCGCGGGAGAAGGCGGAGCTGCTCTCCGGGGGCGAGATGCAGCGAGTCGCGATCGCGCGCGCGCTCATCAACACCCCCGAAACCGTCATCGCCGACGAGCCGACCGCGCACCTGGATTCGCGGCTCTCCCGGGAGTTCATGGAGATCGTCGGCCGCCTCAAGCGGGAGGGGAAGACGACGATCATCGCCAGCCACGACCCGCTGGTGTACGAGTCGGAGATCGTCGACCGAGTCATTTCGGTGAGGGACGGAAAGATCGAGCCGGGGGACCCGTGATCCTGCACCCCGCGATCATCGCGCTGCTCACGGCTTCGGTCCTGACGCTCCTCATGGTCCTCGCCGCGTCGTTTCTGGGGGTGCGCATCCTCGGCCGCTGGGACCTCTCGAGCGGCAGCGAGCTGCAACTGGAACTCGAACGCCGGACCTACCTGATCTCGACCATCCTGAGCCACGCCTTCGTCTTCCAGCTCGCGTCGCTGTTCCTGTTCGTCCGCACCATCGACGACTTGTGCACCCTGTTCTCCGGCAGCATGTGCGCTGCGGGCACGCTCGACGCGAATGTCTACGGCTACCCCGCGCTGGCGCTCAAAGTCGCCACTTCGCTGCTCGCGGGAGTCTGGCTGATCGTCAATTACGCCGACAACCAGGCCTGCGACTACCCGCTCATCCGGAGGAAGTACCGCCTGCTGCTGGCGATCGCCCCGCTGGTCGTCGCCGAGGCCGGGCTCAGCTTCGCCTTCTTTCTCGGGCTCAAGCCGGACATCATCACCTCCTGCTGCGGCAGCCTGTTCAGCCGGGACGCGGCGAATCTCGCGTCGGACATCGTCGCGTTGCCTGCCGGGCCGATGATGGCGGCGCTGTACGCGGCGCTCGCGCTCGTCTTCGCGTCGGGCGGCTTCTTCCTGCGCACCGGCAGAGGGGGCGCCCTGTTCTCGACGGCGGCCGTGACCGCGGCGGTGCTCGCCGTGGCGTCGATCTTCTCCTTTCTCTCGCTCTACATCTACGAGCTGCCGACCCATCACTGCCCGTTCTGCGTGCTGCAACGGGAGTACGGCTACGTCGGCTATCCGCTCTACGCCGCGATCCTCGGCGGCGCGATCGCCGGCGCCGGCGTCGGCGTGCTGATGCCCTCCCGGCGGATCGAAAGCCTGAAGGACGTCGTCCCGGCGCTGCAAAGACGGCTCTGTGTGGCTGCGCTGCTCTGCTTTGCGCTTTTCGCGGTGCTGGCTACCTACGAGATCCTGGCGTCAAACCTGACCTTGTAGCCGATCGACTTGCGCCGCCGCGGCGCAGTCTCGCGCAGTCCGGTAGGCGCCCAACGCCGCGACGAGACCGCCGAAGGCCGGGTCCTGCTGCTCGAGCAGGCGCTGGAGCGTGGCGGCAATGACGCCGAGATCGAAGATCGCCTGCTTGAAGACGAGCTCGATGAGCTGGTGCGTGACGTCGTCCTGGATCTTCTCCCCCCGCGGCCCCTCCTCGACGGAGAAGCGCCACCAGTTCGCGTCGGGCTGCGCGGAGTCGGAACCAGGCACCCGTTCAGCCTCCCGTTGCTATCGCGCGCGCGCGCGCCGCGGCGAACCCGGGCAAGGAACGCTCGATCATCGCCTCGCTGGCGGTGAGCGAGATGCGGAAGAAGCCGGGCAGGTCCATGGTCGAACCGGGCACGCAGTAGATATCGTGTCCCGCGAGCAGCTCCACGAACGCCGCGTCGTCCTTCAGCGGGGAGCGCGGGATGAGGTAGAAAGTCGCCTCGGGGGTGTGGAGTTCGTACCCCTGATCGCGCAGGGCCCCGGTCAGGCGGTCGCGCTTGCGCTGGAGGCGGGCGATATCGTGGGGGATGCGCAGCAGGTCGGGAAGGGCGTGCTGGGTGAGGGCGTCGGGGAAGGCCCAGCCGTTGAGCATCTGGTAGCCAAGCAGGGCCTCGCGCAGCCCCTCCCGGCCGGTCATCGCCGGGGAGAGGGCGATGTAGCCGACCCTCGTGCCGGGCGTCAGCAGGGTCTTCGTGAGGGTGTAGATCAGGAAAGAGTCGGGGTAGAAGGCCGTCGGGCTGTGATAACTGCGCCCGTCGAAGATGATCCGGCTGTAGGCCTCGTCCGAGACCAGGTACAGCGGCCGTCCGTTGCGCGCGGCGGCCGCCAAGAGCAGCTCCGCGAGGGCCCGCAGCGTCGCCGGGGGGTAGATCTTCCCCGTCGGGTTGTGCGGGGAGTTGACGATGATCGCCCGTGTCTTCGGCGTGATCGCCGCCGCGATCGCCGGCAGGTCAAGGTCGAAACTGCTCAGATCGAGGCCGACCTTGACCGCGCGGCCGCCGGCGGCCAGGATCATCCCTTCGTACTGGAACCAGGGCGGGCTGAGGAAGAGCACCTCGTCGCCCGGCTCGACGATCACGCCGAGGGCGAGAGCGAGCCCCGTGGTGGCGCCGTTGGTCAGGAAGATGTCCTCCGGCGCGAAGTTCACGCCGCGCCAGGAGAGCATTGACGCGGCCACCGCCGCGCGCGATTCCACCTCGTTCATCTTGTAGCCGTACCATTTCGGGTCGCGCGGGGCCACCTGTCGCTGCAGGGCCTCGGCGAAGCCCGGCGGCGGCAGCTCGTGCGGGTTGCCGATCGCAAAGTCGCAGATCTCGGCGCCCGCGGGGCGGTGCGCCCACAAGGATTCGCTCAGGAACTGCTGGATCGGCGCGATGGCCGCCAGCGCCGCCGCAGTTCGTGCGGACAGCCGGTTGTCGCTCATCAAAGGTCCTCCTTGCGGTGTCGGCGGCTTGCAGGCGCAGGCGCCGTCAGGGTTTGTGGCCGGTGACGACGCCCCAGTACCCGAAGGTCGGCAGCACTTCGATGCTCACGAAGCCTGCCCCCGCCGCGACCGCGGCGGCGGGCCGGCGCGCGATTTTCAGGGCGCCGCAAATCTCCTCGAGCGTGAGCGTTCCGCGCGCCAGCAGCGGGAAGAGCTTCAGATCGTGGGCGACGAGGACGGCCTCGGCGCCGTAAATCCCCGCCACCAGATCCCAGAAGGGGCGGTCGTCGCCGCGCGGCCGGCGCGGCCCTGGCTCACCCTGACTTGCAGGCATCGTGGATCTCCTTGCACATCTGGGTGTACAGCCGGCCCAGCCAGTCGTCCTTGCCGACAAGCGCGAGCTCGTCCAGCCCGCAGGTGGGGCAGGCGCGCAGGGCCGCGCGACGCCGCTCCAGCCGCTGGACGGTGGCGATGTAGGTCGCGTGGCTCCAGGCGAGCGGCGCGACGGAGAGCGGCTTGCCGGTGCCGGGGTCGATTTGCTCCGGAAGGACGCCCGAGGGAAGCGCGTGGCGCTGCACCCACTCCAGCACCGAAACGGCCTCCGCGAGCTTCGCCTCGGAGTCGGCGTTCTCCGCGAGCCAGTCCGCGTACCAGAGGGTGCAGATCATCCAGGGGTTGCCCGGGATATCGTCGAGCGCCCGGTGGTAGACATCGCCTTGGTAGCGCGCCATCCCCCCGATCTCACCGCGCACCCAGAGCCCCTCGCGCAAGGCCCGCATCGTGGCTTGCACGCGCTGGTCGTCGGCCCGGTAGAGCCCGAAGGCGAAAAGCCCCCAGAGGCTCGCGTCGAGCGTCGCATCGACCGCAATCTCGGCGCCGTCGGTCACCCCGATCCCCCGGCAGAAGCGCCCGAGCTCCTCGCGCCAGAGGTGCTTCGACGCCGCTTCGCGGATCGCCGTGGCGCATTGGAAATAGCGCTGCTCCCGCTTGGTCTCGCCGAAGACCTTGCAGAACAGCGCCGCGGCCGTGAGGCCGCCGAAGACGGCGCCGACGGTGAAGCTGAACGCCCCTCGCCGCTCCTCCCAGAGGTCGTAAGAGGGCGCGGGCAGCCCGGTCGCCGGGTCGAGGTAGGAGCAGAGGAAGTCCGCCGCAGTCTTGACGAGGGGCTTGTAGAGCGGCTTGATGAAGTCGATGTCCCGGTAGCGCACGAAGTGCTGCCAGAGCGCCCAGAGGACGAGCGCCGTACCGTCCTCCTGGATCGGCAGCTGGGCCCGCCCCCGGTCGAACCAGGGATGCCAGGAGGAGGCGAGCGTCCCGTCCGGGTTGTACTTGTGCAGGAGGTAGCCCTCGCGGCTGATCGCGCGGGCGGCGAACTCGTAGAATTTCTGCGAGCTGAAGGGATAGCCGGCGCTGTCGAAAGCCTGGGCGGCGAGGGCTCCGTCCCGCGGCCAGACGTACGAGTAGGTGTCGCGGTTGTATTGCACGACGTCCGAATCGTTCGCCGCGACGATCCCTCCCTGCCAGTCGCAGTGCAGCCGCAGAATGAGCAGGCTGCGTGCGTACAGCTCGGTCACCGCCGCGGGGAATCCCTCGCTCGGGAGCGGCTCCTTGCGCACCCAGAGTCGCCAATAGTCCGCGGTGCGCGTGATGAGGGAATGCGGGTGCTTGGCCCGCACGAGGCCGTCGAGGGCCCGCACCTTGTCCCAGGTCTCGCCGGCCGCGATCCAGGAGTGGACCGTCCCGGTCGCGTGCCCCTCGAGGACGAGGGCGAACCCGAGGACGGAGTCCACCGAGCCCTGCGCGATGGGGTTGCCCGAGAGCAGGCCGTCTTCGGCGTCGCGCCAGGTGCCCTCCTTGCCCTGACTCCCCTTCTGGCCCACCGCGTACTGCGCCGGAGCGCCGCCGTCGGGCCCGAAGCCGCTCGCGAGGAAATAGTGCGCCCCCTTGTAGTGCACGATCCCGCCGCTCGCCGGATCGAACGCGGCGGTGTCGCCGACATCGTTCCCCGAGATGCTGAAATTCTGGCAGAAGAAGAGGCGCACTTCCCGCCGCTCGGGGTGCAGGTTTTCGACGGTGACCTCGCGCAGCAGGACGTTCTCGTGGAAGTCCACGGCATCGTGGACGCCGAGGAGCAGGCCGAGCCCCTCGTGGTAGAGGTTCACGTCGGTCACGAGCGTCTGTGGCAGGTAGCCGAGGTCGCGCTTCCACGCCGCGCCGACCCAGGCGAAAGCGCCGTCGACCCACACGCCGATGCGCGAAGGGCGGCCGCCGAGGTGGCTCTCCTGCCCGACGTGCGGGAAGAACAGGTCGCAGAGCGCGTACTCCGCGTCGAAGCACGCGTAGAGCGCGCCGTTGCCGATGGGAATGTCCCTGGGCATCGTGATTCCCCCGTTTCGCGTCTCAGGAGGCGACGGCGGGTTCCGCGAGGCCGAACCCGGCCTCCTTCCAGGCCCGCGCGCCGCCCAGAAGGGCCTTCGAGTTCGGGAACCCGAGCAGGATGTTCTTGGCCGCCTGACCGGCGGACGTCGCTTCTTCGTTTCAGGCGCAGTAGAAGATGATCTCCTGATCCCGGGGAAGCCCGCCGCGGCGGGCGCGGAATTCCTGGATCGGGATCGCGCCCTCCAGGCGCATCTCGGCGAACCGCGCCGGGTCCTCGTAGGCGCAGACCAGCAGGGCCTTCCCCGCGCTCACCCGGGCGTGCGCCTCCTGTGGCGTGATCCTCGCTACCTCGGCCATGTGTCAGCCTCCCTTCGGATTCGCCCATGGCGCGCGACCCGCGCACCCGTATGATAGGTAGAGCCAAGGCGGCGGCTTGTCAAGCGGGTCCCAAGGCGCCGGGCCGTGATCGGGGACCGGATGTTGCATTGCGTCCCTGAGGTCTTATACTGAAGTCCGTCCCGGGTTCCGGCCAGGAAATGACAGGAAGCGCCGTGGTCCCGTCGGCGTTCGCGGCAACAGGAGGGTTGGAGATGTCCGAGAACATGGATCGAAGAAAATTTCTCTCGTTCGCGGTCAGCGGGGTGACGCTGGGGGCAATCCTGGTCCTTCACGGGTGTTCGGGTTCGTCGGACACCACCACGGAGCCGACCCCGGAGCCGACCCCGGAGCCGACGCCGGACCCGACTCCCTCGCCGACGCCCTCACCGACCCCGGCACCGACCCCAACGCCAACACCGACGCCGTCTTTCACCGACAAGCAGGGCAGCATCTCCCTGAATCACGTTCCGCCGCATTCCGTCACGTTGACGGCGGCTCAACAGCAGGCCGGCGCGGCTGTCACGCTGTCCACCACCGGCGCGCAACCGCACTTTCATCTCTTGAGCCTCACCGCCGCGGAGGTTGCGGCGATTGCCGCCGGCACCGCGGTTTCGGTCGCGACGTCGACAGCCGCGCTCCACGCTCACACGGTGACCTTCAACTGAGGCGGCCGGCCGCGGGGAAGCGGGGGCGGCCGGGGGGGTGTACCGTCCGCTACCCCCGCATTTTCGAGCTGATCAAATAGTCGTCGAGGAGTTCCTCGAGAATGCCGGGCTCCTTCTGCCGCAGTTCGATCGCCTACTCCTCGGTCGGACCCGACTCCAGGATCGCCGGCGGCACTGGCTGCGGTTCCGGCTTCGGGGCGCAGCCGCGCCGGACCGCATCGCGCAGCTTGCGCGCTTCGTGGCGCTCCCAGAGATGCCGGCCGATCCGGGTGTGGCGGTAGCGCTCGAGCAGCCGCTCCTTGGCCGCGAAATCGGCGATGACCACCGCGAGGACGATCATCGCAATCCCCTGGATGAACGGCAGGAAAAGACCCGCGATGCCGACCAGCAGGCAGAGCGTCGCCGTGATGTTCCGGGCGGTTTTGCGGATCATGATCCGGCTGGCCGTCCGGAATTGCCGCAGCCAGCCGCCCGCGGTGCGCGGTCGGCGTTGCGCACGCCGTGCGCGCTGCCGCAGCCACGATGGCCCATTGCCCTATTCATGCGCCTCATCATGGGGGGCGGCGGCCCCGTCGTCAAGGTTTCCGGCGCCGGATCCAGCAGAACAGCAGGCATCGAGGGTTTGACAGATCGCCGGCCCGGGTGCTATCAATGCGCGCCGTGACGACATGAGGATCGATGTTTCCCCCCCCGGTGCTTCCCGAAACCGACAGGGTGCTGAAAAATTCATGATAAGGATGCCGGTTCCATGACGCAGACGGGGGGGCGCAAACGGCTCGGGCACGTTCTTACCGTGGTCGGCATCCTGCTGCTCGCGTATCTGGTTCACCGCCTGGGGCTGCGCACGCTGGGCGCGACGATCGTGCAGTTCGGACCCTGGTATCTGCCCCTGTGCGTGATCGGCGCCGCCAGTCTGTTCTGCCAGGCGGGCGCCTGGTGGCTGATCATGGAAGCCTTCTTCCAGCGGGTTGCGCTGTTGGAGCTCTTTCGCGTCAAGATCATCAGCGACGCCTTCAATCTGATCCTGCCGTCGGCGAGTCTCGGCGGAGACGCGATGCGGGCGTTCCTGATCAGGGATCGGGTGCCCCTGAGCGTGGGCGTCCCGGCCGTCGTCTTCGACAAGACGATCGAGTTCTTCGCGTCGATCGTCTTTCTCGGCAGCGGGCTGCTCCTGGGCCTGCTCTCGCTGCGGCTTCCCGTGACCCTCATCGTGCCGGCCGGCATCAGCCTGGGGATCACGACGCTGGGGATCGTCCTGCTGGTGGTCGTCCAGAAGCGCGGGCTGACCGGGAGCCTGTTGAAACTCAGCGCGCCGTTCCCCGCCGCCCGCCGCTGGGTCCTGAAACGAGAAAGCAAGTTCCTGGCGATGGATCAGAGCCTGTGCATTCTTTATACCCGCTCCAACTACCGGGCGCTGCTGCCCGTCGCCATCCACGTGCTCGCCCGGTGTGTCGCCGTGCTCGAGGTGATGGTCATCCTGGCGGTCCTCGGCACGCCCGTCAGCTATATCCAGGCCCTGTTCATCGCCACGATCGTCACGTCGGCGAACACCGCCTTCTTCCTGTTCCCCGGCCAGTGGGGCGTGACGGAGAGCGTTCACGTGCTCGTGCTGCAGAACATGGGCTACCCCGCCGCGATCGGCCTCAGCCTGGGTCTGATCCGGAGAATCAGGAAGCTCATGTTCGTCGGCGCGGCACTGGTCCTGATGGAGATCAAGCGGCGCACGGCGCGCTGAAGCGGCGGAGGGCGCCTTGACAAACAACGGCGCCACATCAAGAATCATCGCCGCCGCCGGCGGATGCGCCTTCGCGGGGCAGCGCGGCCGGGACGGGGGCGTTCGTGCCGCATAAGGAGAATCCGTTGAGCCGGACACCTTTCCCGCCATGAGCTGCAAGAGGAATTTCAGCGGGAAAAACGTTCTGGTCACCGGCGGCCTCGGCTTTCTCGGATCGAATCTGGCGCGGCAGCTGGTCGCCGAAGAGGCGCGGGTCACCCTGGTGGACAGCCTGATACCCGAATACGGGGGCAACCTGTTCAACATCGCCGGCATCGAGGAGAAGGTGCGGGTGAACATCTCGGACGTGCGCGACCCGCACAGCATGAAATACCTGATTCAGGGACAGGACTATCTCTTCAACCTGGCCGGACAGACGAGCCACATGGACTCGATGCAGGCCCCGGAGGAAGATCTGGAGATCAACTGCCGGGCGCAGCTGGCCATCCTGGAAGCCTGCCGGCAGTACAACCCGCAGATCAAGATCGTCTTCGCCAGCACCCGCCAGATCTACGGGAAGCCGGATTATCTGCCGGTCGACGAAAAGCACCTGCTGCGCCCGACCGACGTCAACGGGATCAACAAGATGGCGGGGGAGTGGTACCACATCCTCTACAACAACGTCCACGGGATCCGGGCCTGCGCGCTGCGCCTGACCAATACCTACGGCCCGCGCATGCGGGTCAAGGACGCCCGCCAGACTTTCCTCGGCATTTGGGTCAGGCTGCTGCTCGAGGGCCGGCCCTTCGAGGTCTGGGGCGGCGGGCAGTTGCGGGATTTCACCTACGTCGACGACGCCGTGGAGGCGTTCCTGCTGGCAGCCGTGCGGGAGGAAGCCAACGGCCAGGTCTTCAATCTCGGCGGCTGCGAGGTGGTCAGCCTGCAGCAGCTGGCCGGCGCGCTGATCGCGGCCAACGGGAGTGGCGCGTGTCAGGCGCGGGAATTCCCGGCCGACCGCAAGCGCATCGACATCGGCGATTATTACGCCGACGACCGCCGCATCCGTTCCGAACTGGGCTGGGAGCCCCGGGTGCATCTGGCAGAGGGACTGGCGCGCACGCTGGCGTACTATCGCGACAACCTGGAGAACTACCGGTGAGCGGGAAGCAGCCTGCCCCCGTGCTCCAAACCGACCCCCGGGCGGGGTACCTGAGCCACCAGGCCGAGATCGACGCCGCGATCCGCCGGGTGCTGGAGAGCGGCTGGTACATTCAGGGTCAGGAGCTGGAGTCGTTCGAACAGGCGTTTGCCGCGTATCTCGGGGTGCGCCACGCCATCGGCGCGGGCAACGGGACCGATGCGCTGGAGCTGGCGCTGCGGGCCTGCGGCGCGGGGCCGGGGGATCTCGTGTTCACGGTCTCGCACACCGCCGTGGCGACGGTCGCGGCGATCGAGCTGGCCGGTGCGACGCCGGTGCTGGTGGATGTCGACCCCGTTACCTACACGATGGATCCCGAATCCCTGATGCGGGCCCTGGCGCATCCGCCGGCCGGCACTCCCAAAGCGGTCATCCCGGTTCATCTCTACGGCCAGCCGGCGGACCTGCCGGCGATTCTGGAGCTGACGCGCAGCCGCGGGCTGACCGTGATCGAAGACTGCGCGCAGGCGCACGGCGCGAGCCTCTCGGGCCGGATGGTCGGTACCTGGGGCGACCTGGCGGCTTTCAGCTTCTACCCCACGAAAAACCTGGGCGCCATGGGCGACGGGGGGATGGTGGTGACCGACGACGCCGGGCTGGCCGAGCGGTTGCGCCTGCTCCGGCAGTATGGCTGGCGGGAGCGGTACGTCAGCGACATTCCCGGAGGAAATTCCCGGCTGGACGAGCTGCAGGCCGCGATCCTCAAGGTCAAGCTCCCTCACCTCGACCGAGAGAACGAGAGCCGCCGCGCGCTGGCGCGCACCTACACCGCGCATCTTGCCGACGCGGGCCTGACCCTGCCCGAGGAGCGACCCGACGCCACGCACGTGTTTCACCAGTATGCCGTCTGCCTGCCGCGGCGCGACGAACTCAGAGCCGGCCTCCGGCAGGCGGGGATCGGCACGCTCGTCCATTATCCGGTGCCCGTGCACATGCAGCCGGCGTACCAGGGCCGCCTGCCCCCGGTGGTCCCCCTCCCGCAGACCGAGCGGATCGCCCGGCGGATTCTGAGCCTGCCGCTCTACCCGCAACTGCGCGAGGAGCAGTGCCAGCGTGTCTGCCGGGAGATCCTGGGTTTTCTCGGCGCGCGCGAAAACGCCTGAACGAGGGTGCAGCGCGACATGGCCCCCCCTGCGTCTGCCGAAGGGCGCGTGGTGCACCTCGTCAACGAATACCTGAGTTACAGCCAGACCTGGATTCATCCGCAACTGAGCGTGGCGGGGTTCGAGAGCCATGTGGTCGCGCGTCGACTCCTACCGGGGGCCCGGGAACGGTTCCCCGCTGAGCGCCTCGTCTCGCTTTCCCGACGCTTTCCCGCGCGCTACGCCGCGAACCTGCTGCGCGACCCGCGCGACCTTCGCCGCGTCTGCACGCTGGCCGCCGAGATCATCCGGGAGGTGGATCCCGTCATTGTGCATGGCCACTTCGGTCACTATGCCTGGCGCTTCATGGAAGCTGCCCGGTGCTCCGGCAAACCGTATGTGGTCAGCTTTTACGGCCGCGACATGAGCATGATGCCGCGGGAGGAGCGGTGGCGGCGCCGTTACGCCGAGCTGTTCGATGTCGCCGCGGCCGTGGTCTGCCTCGGGGACTACATGGCCGGCGAGATGGTCAAGCTCGGCTGCCCGCCGCAGAAGGTTCGCATGATCCCGATCGGAGCCGATCTTTCACTCTGCCGCTACCGGGAACGCGCGCTGCTGCCGGGCGAGCCGTTGCGCATCCTGGCGGCGGCCCGCTTCATCGAAAAAAAGGGCTTGCCCGATGCGATTCGCGCCGTCGGACTGGCCGCGAGGGAAGTGCCGCTGGAATTCGTCGTGGTGGGCGCGGCTGCCGACGACCCGGAGGGGCGCCGGGAGAAGCGGCGCATCCAGGAGGCCGCCGCCGAGGCCGGGCTCGGCGGGCGCATGCGGTTTCTCGGCAGCCTGCCGATGCCCCGGTTGCTGGAGCAGGCCGCCCGCTGCCAGGTGTTTCTGCACCCCTCCAAGCACGCGAGCGACGGCGACCACGAGGGCGGTTACCCGGTCATCTGCATCGAACTCGGCGCCTCCGGCATGGCGAGCGTGGCCACGCGCCACGCGGACATGGCGATGGTGGTGAAGGACGGCGAAACCGGCCTGCTGGCGGAGGAGGGGGATGTCGCCGGGCTGGCGCGCCACCTGATGCGCTTCGCGCGGGAACCCGGGCTGGCCGCGAC
>JANOHV010000263.1:0-6653 GCA_031406795.1 Candidatus Rokuibacteriota bacterium | reverse complement strand
CGGAGCTCTCCCCGAATGCGGGGGTGGTCAGAAGCAGCAGCACCCCGAGCCCGGACAACAGCAACTTCGACCTGGTCTTCATTGCAGCTCCTTTCGTCCAAACCTGCGGTTCAACAGCGAATCCGCCTGGCCGGAAACCCGCTCCCCAGCCGACGGCTACCATTCATGATACTCGGAATGCCCGGCGTTTCAAGCGACGCGGAGAGGGACGATTGCGTTCGCGCCGCCACCCGGACGGCCGCCGCAACTTGACGCCGGCCGGCAGGCGGGTACAATCCCGCATTCCAGCCATCAACGACGGAAAAGGAGACCGATCATGGCCATCGAGCGCACCCTGTCCATCATCAAGCCCGACGCGGTCGAGCGCGGCCTGATCGGCGCGATCATCAACCGCTTCGAAACCGGGGGTCTCAAGCCCGTCGCGATCCGCCTCGAGCGCCTCTCCACCGCCGTCGCCGAAGGATTTTACGCCGTGCACCGCGAGCGCCCGTTCTTCGGCGATCTGGTCGCCTTCATGACCAGCGGCCCGGTGGTGGTCATGGTCCTCGAAGGCGAGAACGCGATCGGCGCCAACCGCGCGATCATGGGCGCCACCGACCCGGCCAAGGCCGACGCCGGCACCATCCGCAAGGACTTCGCGCAGGGCATCGAGCGCAACAGCGTTCACGGCTCGGACGCCCCGGAGACCGCCCGCACCGAAATCGCCTACTTCTTCCGCTCGACCGAGCAGCACGCGTACGAGTGGAAGCGCTGAGCCGCGCTGTTTCGTCGGCCGGGCCCGCATGATCACGATCAGCCACCTCGAGAAGCAGTACGGCGGGGAGTACCTCTTCCGCGACCTCTCGCTGCGCATCGGGGACGACGAGCGCATCGCCATCGTCGGGCCGAACGGCGCGGGCAAGTCCACGCTGCTGAAGATCATCCTCGGCCTCGTCGACCCCGACGCCGGCGAAATCATCCGTTCGCGCTCGCACACCGCCGGCTACCTGCCGCAGGACGGCATCGCGCACGCCGGCAAGACGCTGGCCGACGAGACCGCCACCGCCTTCGATGACCTGCTCGCGATGCACGCGCGCGCCGAGGAGATCGCCGTCGAGATCGACGCGCTCGTCGCCGCCGGCAAGGGCAACTCCTCCGAGGTCCTCGACCTGGTCGACGAGATGGGGAAGCTGCAGCACCACCTCGAGCACCGCGAGGGCTGGTCGATCGGCGCGAAGGTCGAGGAGATCCTGCTCGGTCTGGGCTTCAAGATGGCGGACATGCCGCGCGAGACCTCGGAGTTCTCCGGCGGCTGGCAGATGCGCATCGCGCTGGCCAAACTGCTGCTGCGCGAGCCGACGATCTTGATGCTCGACGAGCCGACCAACCATCTGGACATCGAGTCGCTGACCTGGCTCGAGGAATACCTCAAGGGCTACGACGGCTCGGTGGTCGTCATCTCGCACGACCGGCGGTTTCTCGACAACCTCACGCGCCGCACGATCGAGATCGCCAACGGCAAGGCGGGCGAGTACAAGGGCAACTACTCGTACTATCTCAAGGAGCGCGAAATCCGCCTCGAAATGCTGCGCTCCTCCTACGAGAACCAGCAGGAGGCGATCCGCGCGACGATGGCCTTCGTCGACCGCTTCCGCTACCAGGCGACCAAGGCCCGCCAGGTGCAGAGCCGTCTCAAGCAGCTCGACAAGATCGAGCGCATCGAGATGGACGACGAGCAGGGGAGCATCTCCTTCGACTTTCCGCCGCCGCCCTCCCCGGGACGGATCCTGATGAGACTCGAGGGGGTGACGAAATCTTACGGGCCGGAGCCGGTCTTCAAGAACCTCGACCTGACCATCGAGCGCGGCGACCGCATCGCCTTTCTCGGTTCCAACGGCGCAGGCAAGTCGACGCTCGCGCGGATCATCGCCGGCCTCGAACCGATCCAGGCGGGGACGCGCACGCCGGGCCACAACGTCATCGTCTCTTATTACGCGCAGCACCAGGCCGACGATCTCGATCCGAAGAAGACCGTGCTCGAGACGCTCGAGGACGCCGCGCCGGCCGGGCTGCAGCAGGGACTGCGCCGCCTGCTCGGCTGCTTCCTGTTCACCGGCGACGATGTCTTCAAGCGCGTCGCCGTACTCTCGGGCGGGGAGAAGAGCCGGCTCGCGCTGGCCAAGATGCTGCTGGTGCCCGCCAACCTGCTGGTCCTCGACGAGCCGACCAACCACCTCGACGTCAAGTCCAAGGGGGTCCTCCAGGAGGCGCTGCGTCGCTTCACCGGTGCCTACTGCATCGTCTCGCACGACCGCGATTTTCTCGAGCCGCTGGCGACGAAAGTCGCCGAGTTCCGGGACGGCCGCGTCTCGATGTTCCTCGGGGGCGTCACCGACTGGCTCGAAAAGCAGCGCCGCGAGCGCGAGGCGGCCGCGAGCGCGGCGAAGAAACCCGCAAAGGCTCCCGCCGCGACGCCGGTGTCGCCGGCCAGGCCTGCCGCCGACAAACCGCGGGCGGCGGGGCAGCCCCGTCCCAAGTCCGCGGCGGGGGCTGCCCCGGGGGGGGCGCCGGCCGCGCCGCCCGACAAGGAGCGCAAGCGGCGGGACGCGGAGCGGCGCCAGCAGCGCTCGCAGCGCCTGCGCCCGCTGCAATCGGCGCTGGAGAAGCTCGAGAAGAGGATCGCGGAGCAGGAGGGCCGGAAGAAACAGATCGAGGCCAGCCTCGGCGACCCCGTGGTCTGCCAGAACCCGGAGCGGGTCAGCGCGCTGTCGGTCGAATACCGCGAACTGACGACGAACCTGGCCTACAGCTACGACGAATGGGCAAAACTCGAGGGCGAGGTCGAGAAGGCCGACCGGGAGACATGACGCTCAGGCGGGTTCCCGTCCAGGTCGAGCCCGCGTTCGCGGGATGGCGTCTCGACCTCTACCTCCGCCAGAAGATCCGGCGGCTCTCCCGGGAGCAGATCCAGCGGCTCATCGCGACCCGGCTCGAGCACGGCGGCCCGGGGAAGCTCAAGCCGGCGAGCCGGGTTGCAGCGGGAATGCGGTTCGTGCTGCTGAGCGACCTCGGTCCCGAGCCGGAGACGCCGATGACGTTCGGCGTGGTCTTCGAAGATGCCGAACTGCTCGTGGTCGACAAGCCGGCCGGGCTCCCGGCACACCCCACCGCCCGCTATCTGGACCACACCCTCACGGCGCTGGTGCGTGCCGCGTACCCCGGCCGCCGGGTGGATCCGGCCCACCGCCTCGACCGCGAGACCTCGGGCCTGCTCGCCTGCGGCTGCACCTTGTCCGCCACCCGGGCCCTGAAGCTCGCTTTCGCGCGTGGCCGGGTGGCGAAGACCTATCTTGCGCTCGCCGCCGGCGCACCGGCGGACGGGAGCTTCAGTGTGGAGGTTCCGCTGCGGCTGACCCGCGCCAGCGGCGTGCAGATCCGGATGCACGCCTCGGAAGAGGGCCTCCCCGCGCGCACCGACTTTGACGTGCTCGAGCGGCGGCTGGCGCCGGGCGGCGAACCGCTGACGCTGCTGGCCTGCCGGCCGCGGACCGGGCGGCAACACCAGATCCGCGCCCACCTCCACCATGCCGGGCTGCACCTGGTCGGCGACAAGATCTACGGGTCCGACGAGATGATCTTCGACCGCTTCACCCGGGGAGAGCTGACCGACGGCGACCGCCGGGCGCTGCTGCTGCCGCGTCACGCGCTCCACGCCTGGAAGCTCGCGTTGCCGCATCCGGGCACGGGGGAGATGATGCACCTCGAGGCGCCGTTCGCCTCGGACCTGCAGTCCTTCTGGGACGGGTGCCGGGCACCGGGCGATCCCGCCGCAGCGCATCCGGCATGCAGCCCGCCGCGCCATGCTTGAAATCCGCTGTACGGTGCGGGGCTGCGGTGCCACCTTGCCCGCCGTCGCGGCGGCGCGGCGGCAGGCGGGCGCCGTGCTACGCGGCCCCTGCGGCCACTGCTTCGACATCGCCCGCGACGGTTACATCAACCTGCTGCAGCCGCAGGATCGCCGCGCGCGGGTGCCGGGCGATGCGACGGAGACAGTCGCGGCGCGCCGGCGGCTGTTCGACGCCGGCATCGGCGCCGCGCTGCAAGAGACGCTGACGGCGACGATCGCCGGCTTCCGCCTCCCGCCGGGGGCGCGCACGCTGGACATCGGCTCGGGGGAGGGCTCGCTGCTCGGCGCTCTCGCCGCGCGGCTGGGCCTGGAGGCCGCCGGCGTCGATCTGTCGGCGCGCGCAGTCGGGTTGGCGGCACGACGCCATCCCGACGTGCTCTGGCTGGTCGCCAACGCCGACCGCGGCCTCCCCGTTGCCGACGGCTCGCTCGACCTCGCCCTCTCGATCACTGCGCGGCGCAGCCCCGCCGAGTGCGCACGCGCGCTCGCCCCCGCCGGGCGTCTCGTGGTCGCGGTTCCCGCCCCGGACGATCTTGCGGAGTTGCGCGAAGCGGCTCTCGGCAGCGCCGCAAAGCTGGATCGGGTCGCCAAGCTCATCGATGAGCACGCCGGACATTTCGCATTCGTCGGGCGGCACGAAGCCCGGGAGCAACGGGCCTTTTCCGCGGTTCAACTCGAGGACCTGCTGGTTTCCACCTACCGCGGCGGCCGGGCCGGGCGGCGCGAGCGCGCAAGAGAACTCGATGGACTCGAGGTCACGTCGAGTCACGAAGTCGTCGTTTTTGCGCCCTTGCCGTGGCCGGCGGGCGGAGCCGGCGTCTGAACGACGGCTGCGCCGGGAAGCCGCCCCATTGACCGCACCGCGCACTCCTGCTAGACACGTTGCGGGGTTCGCGTTCACCCCGGGCTGATTTCCCGCGCTCGCAGCGATCCGCCCCGCAGGCGGCAGCGAGCCATCCACAAGGAGAAGTAATGATGGAAGCAAGATTCGCAGCCGTACGCACGCTGGCGTGCCTGTTGGTGGCATCGTTCCTGGCCGCGGCACCGGCTACCGCGGCCGACACTCCGCTCAAGCCCTACCTTCTGGCCGAGGAGTCCGCCGGCCCTTGGGCGGAGAAGGTGGACACCGTCAGAAAAGGGCTGACCGCCGCCGGATTCGAGGTCGCCGGGGAGTACCGGGTCATGGAAGGCGTGGCCACCCTCGTCGTCACCAGCGACGCCCTGAAAGAAGCGGCAGCCGCAACCGAATTCGGCGGGTACGGCGCCGCGGTGCGGGTGTCGGTGACCGTTGTCGCCGGGAAGGTGCAGGTCGCGTACACCAACCCTGCCTGGATGGCCAATGTCTACCGCATGGGAACCGACCTCGCCGACGTCGCCGCGACCCTCGGCGCCGTCCTCGGCGCGGGAACGCCGTTCGGCGCAAAGGAGGGCTTCACGGCCAAGCAACTGGGCTCCTACCACTACATGGTGATGATGCCCTATTTCACGGATCAGGAGGTCCTCGCAACGCACGCTTCCCACGCCGAGGCTCTCGAGAAGGTCGAGAACGGCTTGGCGAAGTCCAAGGTGGTGCGCCGCATCAGCCGGATCGACATCCCCGGCAAAGAGCAGACCCTGTTTTCGGTGGCGATTCTCGACGGCCCCGGAGCCGACGCGACGGTCATGAAAGCGACGGACACGGCGCAGCAGCGGCACACCGCCCACCTGCCGTACGAATTCCTCGTCAGCGGCGGCAAAGTCCGGATGCTGCACGGGAAATTCCGCATCGCGCAGAGCTTCCCCGACTTGACGATGGGGACATTCATGAAGATCTCCGGGGCGCCCGCGGGCATCGAGAGCGCGATCAAGGGAGCGGTGCGCTAAGCGCCAACCCTCCGGAATCGCCGAAGAGCGCGCGCGGATCGGGGAGCCGCCGCCTCGGACCTGAGCCCGCCCGGAGGAACCATTCCCCTTGAGCGGCGTCCAACGGGAAGATACAGATATTTCATGAAGAGGGGTGGGCGTGAAGAAAATCATCGCGATCGTCGTTGTCTGTTTGCTTGCCGGCGGCCTGTGGTACTGGAAGTACGGCGGCGCGAAGCCGGCCGCCACGAACCCGACCCCCACGGCGAAGGTCGAGCGCGGGCCGGTGCGTCAGTCGGTCTCCTCGACCGGCAAGGTCGTGTCGAACCTGGACGTCGAGATCAAGTGCAAGGCCAGCGGCGAGATCATCAAACTCCCCTTCGATATCAGCCAGACCGTGAAGAAAGGCGACCTGCTCCTTGAACTCGACCCGCGCGACGAGCAGCAGCGGGTCCGCCAGGCCGAAGCCACTGTCCGCGCGTCGCAGGCGCGCCTGATCAACGCGAAAGAGAGCCTCGCACTCGCCGGGGAGAGCCTCAAGACCGACCGGCAGCGCGCCGACGCCTCGCTGGTCGCGTCACGGGCGCGCGCCCGCGACGCCCGCGCCAAAGCCGACCGCACGCGCGAGTTGCAGGGAAAAAAGCTCGCGAGCCTCGAAGAGGCCGAGACCGCCGAAACCGCGGCCGCCCAGGCCGCCGCCGAGGCGGAGAACGCCGAAACCGCGATCGAGGAGCTGAAGAGCCAGGCGCGCACGCTGGAGCAGGCCCGCCAGCAGATCCGCATCGCGGAGGCCCAGGTCGACAGCGACCAGGTGAGCCTCGACCTGGCGCGCCAGCGCCTCAGCGAAACCCGCGTCGTCTCGCCGGTGGACGGGGTGGTCACGCAGCGCGCGGTGCAGATCGGGCAGATCATCTCCTCGGGAATC
>JANOHV010000245.1:0-3116 GCA_031406795.1 Candidatus Rokuibacteriota bacterium | reverse complement strand
CACGCCGTACGTGACGCTGATCTCGCCGCCGCCGCACCACGACATCTACTCGATAGAGGATCTGGCCCAGCTGATCTTCGATCTGAAGATCGCCAACCCTGCCGCGCGCGTCTCGGTCAAGCTCGTCTCCGAAGTCGGCGTGGGCACCATCGCCTCGGGCGTCGCGAAAGCCCGGGCCGACATGGTGCTGATCTCCGGCGCCGACGGCGGCACCGGCGCCTCGCCGCTGACCGCGATCAAGCACTGCGGGCTGCCCTGGGAACTCGGCCTGGCCGAGGCGCAGCAGTCGCTGGTTGCCAATGGCCTGCGCGACCGCATCCGCGTCCAGGTCGACGGGCAGCTGCGCACCGGGCGCGACCTGGCGATCGCGGCGCTGCTGGGCGCCGAGGAGTTCGGCTTCGGCACGATCCTGCTCGTCGCACTCGGCTGCGTCATGATGCGCAAGTGCCACCTCAACACCTGCCCGGTCGGCGTGGCGACGCAGGACCCCGAACTGCGCAAGCGCTTCGGCGGGGCGCCCGAGCAGATCGAACGCTTCTTCCGCTTTCTCGCGCGCGACCTGCGCGAACAGATGGCCGAGCTGGGCTTCCGCACCGTCGACGAGATGGTCGGCCGCACCGAGCGACTCGACGCCGCGCCCGACCCCGGCCACCCCAAGGCGAGACTGCTGGACTTCACCGCGATGCTGCGGCCGCGGGCGTTCGCGGCCGCGGACGCGCCGCGCCGCTGCGTGCGGGCACAGGAGCACGCGGTCGCCAGCCACTTCGACCACGAGCTGATCCGGCTCGCCGCCCCCGCGCTTGCGGGCGGGCGACCGGTGAAGATCGCGCTGCCGGTGCGCAACGTCCACCGCACCGTCGGCACGCTGCTGGCCGGCGAAGTGCTCGCGCGCTTTGGTGCGGCCGGGCTGCCGGACGGAACAATCGAGATCACCCTGAGCGGGTCGGTCGGCCAGAGCGTCGGCGCCTTCCTCTGTCCCGGCATCACGCTGCGCATCGAGGGCGACGCGAACGACTATGTCGCCAAGGGGCTCTCCGGCGGACGGGTGATCGTCGTCCCGCCAGCGGGCGCGAGCTTCGTCCCGCACCAGAACACCATCGCCGGCAACGTCATTCTCTACGGCGCCACCGGCGGCGAGGTTTTCCTGCACGGCCGGGCCGGCGAGCGCTTCGGCGTGCGCAACAGCGGCGCCGTCGCCGTCGTCGAGGGGGTTGGCGACCACGGCTGCGAGTACATGACGGGCGGCACGGTGGTCGTGCTCGGACGCACCGGGGTGAACTTCGCCGCGGGCATGAGCGGGGGGATCGCCTACGTCTACGACGAGACCGGCCTCTTCGACACCCGCTGCAACCTCGACATGGTCGATCTCGAAGGCGTCTGGACCACCACCGATCAGACGGCGCTGCGCGGCCTGATCGAGCGCCACCTCGCGCTGACGGGCAGCCCCCAGGCGCGCATGCTGCTGGAGAACTGGCAATCCCGCCTGCCCTATTTCGTCAAGGTCATGCCGATCGAGTACCGCACCTCGCTCGAGCGGATGCGCCGGGAGGCCGAGATCCAGTCCGAGACGCTCTCGGCGACCGAGGAGGTTTTCAATTGATGGCGGGAGGGGGTCAACCCCTCCCCTACGGACCGGGAGGATTTACGGCGCCCCGGGCAGGTTGTTGCACGTTGTAGGGGCGGCCCGGACGAAGGTGATCGCGATTCTCGGGATTGGTTGGTAGCTGTTGTAGGGGCGGGGTTGATCCCCGCGCCTGAGAGAACGCCAGCGGGAGGGGGTCAACCCCTCCCCTACGGACCGGGCGGATTTACGGCGCCCCGGGCAGGTGTTGTACGTTGTAGGGGCGGGGTTGATCCTCGCCCGAGAGAACGGCAATCGAGGATAAGGATGGGCAAGACCACGGGGTTCATGGAGTACCAGCGCGAGGACGCGCCCAAGCGTCCCGTCGCCGAGCGGATCCGCGACTTTCGCGAGATCGAGCTGCTGCTGCCGCCCGAGCGCCTCGAGCGCCAGGCGGCGCGCTGCATGGACTGCGGCGTGCCGTACTGCCACAGCTTCGGCTGCCCGGTGCACAACCGCATCCCGGACTGGAACGACATGGTCTGGCGCGGCCAGTGGCGCCGCGCGCTCGATCTGCTGCAGGCGACCAACAATCTCCCCGAGATCACCGGCAGGATCTGCCCGGCGCCCTGCGAGGCGGCGTGCACGCTCGGCATCAACGCGCCGCCGGTCAGCATCCGCCAGATCGAGCTGCAGATCGTCGAACGCGGCTGGCGCGAGGGGTGGATCCTTCCGCAGCCCGCGCCGCGTCACACGGGCAAACGGGCCGTCGTCATCGGTTCCGGCCCCGCCGGCCTCGCCGCGGCCCAGCAGCTGGCGCGCGCCGGTCACACGGTCGTGGTCTACGAGAAGGCCGATCGTCCCGGCGGGATCCTGCGCTACGGCATCCCGGATTTCAAGCTCGAGAAGTGGGTCATCGACCGGCGCATCGCGCAGCTGGTGGCGGAGGGCGTCGTCTTCGAGACTCGCGTCGACGCCGGACGCGACGTGTCGGTGAACTACCTGCGGCGCACGTTCGATGCGGTCGTCGTCGCCGCCGGCTCGCGGGTCCCGCGCGATGTCCGGCTCCCGGGACGCGACCTGCAGGGCGTTCACCTGGCGATGGAGTATCTCACCGCCCAGAACCGCCGCGTCGCGGGCGACTCGCTCGCTCCCGGCACCGACGTCGCCGCCGCCGGGCGAACCGTGGTCGTGATCGGCGGCGGTGACACCGGCGCCGACTGCGTCGGGACGGCCCGGCGCCAGGGCGCGGCCGCGATCACCCAAATCGAAATCCTCCCCGAACCGCCGCGGGAGCGCTCGATCGACAACCCGTGGCCGCACTGGCCGCAGATTCTCCGCACCGGATCCTCCCACGACGAGGGGTGCGCGCGGATGTGGGGAATCTCGACGCAGGAGGTTCTCGGCGACCAGGAGGGCCGCGTGCGCGCGGTGCGCTGCGTCAGGGTCGAGTGGGGCGCGGTCGACACCGCCGGACGACGCTCCTTCAAGGAGGTCTCCGGCAGCAAATTCGAGCTGCCGGCCGACCTGGTGGTCTTCGCGATGGGCTTCATGC
>JANOHV010000243.1:0-26747 GCA_031406795.1 Candidatus Rokuibacteriota bacterium | reverse complement strand
CCGTCGACCATGTAGATCACGTCCTCGGCGATGTTGGTGGCGTGGTCCGCGATGCGCTCGAGGTGGCGGCTGGCCGAGAGCAGGTGCAGCAGCACTTCCACGTCCTCCGGGTTCTTCCGGACGAGTTCGTAGACGGCGCAGTACATCCGCCGGTTCATTTCGTCGACCTCGTTGTCCATCTCGAGGATCTGCTTGGCGAGCACCGTGTCCATGTTCACGAAGGCGTCGAGGCTCTTCGTGAGCATCTCCTGGGCTTTCTCGGCCATCGGGGCGAAGTCGATGGGGATGACGGAGGACTCGGCCCCCGCGAGGTAGCTGGCGCGCTCCGCGATGTTGACGGCGAGATCGCCGATCCGCTCGAGATCGGAGTTGATCCGCAGCACCGAGACGATGAAGCGCAGGTCGATCGCGACGGGCTGGTGCAGCGCGATGATCTTGAGGCCGTCCTCCTCGAGCTCCACCTCGCGGTTGTCCACGCCCTCGTCGGCGTCCATCACCTCGCGCGCGAGCGTCGTGTCGCGATTCTGGAGGGCCCGCACCGCCTTGCGCAGCAACTCTTCGACGATCGCCCCGAGCGCGAGAAGTTCCTTCTTGAGACGTTCGATCTCCTTGTGCAGCCGCAGTGTCATCGCATCCTCTCTCTTTGGGGCATCAGCCGAAGCGCCCGGTGACGTAGTCCATCGTCTCGCGCAGGTGCGGTTTCACGAAGATCGTCGAGGTCGGCCCGTACTCGATGAGATGGCCGAGGTACATGAAGGCGGTGAAGTCGCTGGTCCGCGCCGCCTGCTGCATGTTGTGCGTCACGATCAGGATCGAGTACTCCCCCTTCAGCTCGGCGATGAGGTTCTCGATCTTGTTCGTGGCGATCGGGTCGAGCGCCGAGCAGGGTTCGTCCATCAGCAGCACTTCGGGCTCGGCGGCGATCGCCCGCGCGATGCACAGGCGCTGCTGTTGTCCGCCGGAGAGGCCGAGGGCGCTGTCCTGGAGGCGGTCCTTCATCTCGTCCCAGAGCGCGGCGCCGCGCAGCGAGCGCTCGCAGACCTCGTCGAGGACGGCCCGGCGGTTCTCCCCGTCGATGCGCAGCGGGTAGACGACGTTTTCGAAGATGCTCATCGGGAAGGGGTTTGGCTTCTGGAAGACCATCCCCATGCGCTTGCGCAGCTCGATCACGTCGACGCCGGGATCGTAGATCGTGTCGCCGTTGAGCAGCATGTCGCCGGTGATCCGGACTGTCGGCAGCAGATCGTTGATCCGGTTCACCGAACGCAGCAGCGTCGACTTGCCGCACCCGGAGGGGCCGACGATCGCGGTGACCTTGCCCTTCGGGATCTTGAGGTTGATGTCGAAGATCGCCTGCTTGGCCCCGTAATAGAGCGAGAAGTCGCGGACGTCGACGATGATCTCCTCCCGGTCGATCTCGGGGTGGGTCTCCGCCGCGAATCGCTCGCCTGAGGCGACGCGTTCGAGGCGCGAGCCCCCCTTCTCCGGCGGGGGTGGTTCGACCAGTTTGGCGTTCACCGCTCGTGCGCTCCTTCCCTAGAACTTTTCGGATTCGAACCGTCGGCGCAGCCGGGTTCTCAGGCGCACCGCGATGACGTTGAGGAGAAAGACGACGGCGATCAGCAGCAGCGTCGTCGTGAAAACCATCGGCTTGGCGGCCTCCGAGTTCTGGCTCTGGAAGCCGAGGTCGTAGATGTGGAAGCCGAGGTGCATGAAGCTGCGCTGGGCGTGGACGAAGGGCGGGATCGTGTCGAGGGGCAGCTCGGGGGCGAGCTTGACGGCGCCGACCAGCATCAACGGCGCGACCTCGCCCGCGCCGCGGGCCATCGCGAGGATCATCCCGGTCATGATGCCGGGCATCGCGCGCGGCAGCACGATGCGCCGGATGGTCTGCCACTTGCTCGCCCCGCAGGCATATGAGCCCTCGCGCAGGGAGTTCGGCACCGCCGAGAGCGCTTCTTCGGTCGCGACGATAACCACCGGGAGCGTCAGCAGCGAGAGCGTCAGCGAGGCCCAGAGCACGCCGCCCTTGCCGAAGGTCGGGTTTGGCAGGTTCGCCGCGAAGAACAGCTGGTCGATGGAGGTGCCCATGAAGTAGCAGAAGAAGCCGAGGCCGAAGACGCCGAAGACGATGCTCGGGACCCCGGCGAGGTTGTTGATCGAGATGCGCACGGCGCTCACGACCGCGCCGGACCGGGCGTACTCCCGCAGGTACAGGGCGGCCATCACGCCGAAGGGCACGACGACGACCGACATCACGAGGGTCATGATCACCGTGCCGAAGATCGCCGGGAAGACCCCGCCCTCGCTGTTTGCTTCGCGCGGCTCGTCGAAGAGGAATTCCCGCCAGCGATCGAGGTAGATCCGCGAACGGGAGGCGAAGGAAAGGTCGTTCGCGGGATAGGCGCGCACGATCTCGGCGAGGGCGATCTCCTTCTCGATCCCGTCGGCCGTCCGCAGCACGAGCTGGTACTTTCGGTTGGCCTTGTTCAGCTCCTGTATCTCCGAGCGCAGGCGCTCGAATTCCCGCATCACCCCCGCCTCGACCGCGGCGAAGCGCAGTTTCGCGGCCTCGTGCGTCGCGGAGCCGGTTCCGCCCGTGCGCTCCGCATCGCGCAACACGAGGCGCGCCCGCTCCACGCGCCGGTTGACGGCGCCGACGTCCTTCGTTTCGATCCGGCGGCGGACGTTCCAGCGGTCGCGGACCTCGCCGTGGTGCTTGAGGTAGAGCCGCCAGGCTTCGTCCGGCCCGGCCGCGGCCGGCGCGCCGGCGATCAGGAACCCGACGGGCTCGCCGTAGAAGCGGCCCCATTCCTGCCGTTCGACGACGAGCGCCCGGGACGGCCGGTCTTCGGCGACGATCTGCGCTTCGTCCACCCAGACGAAGTGCTCCCCGGTGAGCTCGAAATTGCCGACGCGCACCAGCCGCCTGCCGCCGGCGCCCCCGGGCCGCTCCTCGGTACGCTCGATCTCGCCCATCAGGACCTTGCCCGCGGCGGTCCGGATCCGGGCCACCGGGCGCGGGACAAAGGTGGAAAAGCCCGCGTCGGCGATCAGGCCGAGCAGCCCGGCGATCATCGCGATCGCAATCACCAGCCCGCCGCCCATGATCCAGATCAGCGGCTCGCCCTGCACGAACAGCGAGGCGCGGGTGCGCTCGCGGCGGCGGTGTCCGAAGCCGGCGGGCGCGGGCGCGGTCACAGCTCCATCGCTTTCTTGCGGAAACGGATCCGCACGATCTCGGCGCAGGTGTTCAGGACGAAGGTCATCACGAAGAGCACGAGCGCGGCGAGGAAGAGCGTGCGGTAGTGGGTGCTGTTGCGGACGGCCTCGGGCAGCTCGACGGCGATGTTCGCCGAGAGCGTGCGAAAGCCGTTGAAGATGTTCCATTCGAGGATCGGCGTGTTCCCGGCGGCCATGAGCACGATCATCGTCTCGCCCACTGCCCGGCCAAAGCCGATCATCACCGCGGAGAACAGGCCGCTCATCGCCGTCGGGATTACGATCCGCCAGGCGGTCTGCCAGGGCGTGGCCCCCGACGCCAGCGAGGCCGAGCGCAGGTGGTCCGGGACGGCGGCGAGGGCGTCCTCGGCGATGGTGTAGATGATCGGGATGATCGCGAAACCCATCACGAAACCGACGACGAGCGAGTTGCGCTGGACGTAGGTGCCGAGGAGGGGGCCGCGCGGGTCGAGGCCCAGCAGGGCGAGCGCCCCGCCGACGGCGGCCGCGACGGCGACGGCGACGACCAGGCTGCCGGCGAACTTGCCGAGCTCGATCCAGGCGCACCGCGCCCGGGTCCAGCGCCGGGACGCCTCGTTCAGCCGGGGGTTCACGAAGCGCGCGAGCAGCAGGATTACGGCGAGGCCGGCCGGGGCGACGAGCAGGTAGGCCCAGCCGCCGGCCGGGCCGCCGCCGCCGGCGAGCCAGTGCATGATGTCGCCGGAGAAGCAGAAACGCTCGAGGACCGGCCCGAGCGTGCGGGCCGCGAGCAGGGCGGCGGGGATCGCGAGGAACATCGCGGGGAAGCGCCAGCGTTCGAAGCGCAGCGTCAGGCGATACGGGATCAGCTGCCAGAGGTAGGCGCCGGCGAGGAACACGACCGGTCCGACGATGATGAGCGCGAGGAAGTCCGCGAGGCGGGCGGCGACGAAGGGCGCGATGACCAGGGCGGCGAGGAAGCCGAGGACGACGCTCGGGAGGCTGGCCATGAGTTCGACGACCGGCTTGATCTTCCCGCGCAGCCGCGGGCTGAGGAACTCGCTCGTGAAGATCGCGGCCAGCAGCGCGATCGGGACGCCGAAGACGAGCGAGTAGACGGTGGCCTTGAGCGTGCCGAAGATCAGCGGGATGAGTCCGAGCTTCGGCTCGAAATCGTCGGTCGCCGCGGAGGACTGCCAGACGTGCTCCGGGCCGGGCGCTCCCTCGTACCAGATGGGCAGAAACAGTGCGCGCGGGCTGGTCTCCGGGTGCCCGGGGTCGAATGCCCAGTGCGCGATCCCCCCGCCGGCGAGTGCGACGACGCCGTCGTCCTTCGGGGAGAGCGCGGCCGCCTCCACGGCCCCCACCGCGGCGGCCGTGAGGTGTGCCAGAAGCTTGTGGCTCGTGACGTGCCGCACGTCGAGCGTTCCGTCGGCGAAGCCGGCGATGAGCACCCGCGAACGCGAAGAGCTGTCGATCGTGGTGACCGGGCTGCCGGCGCCCTCGAAGAAGTGCGCCCGCACCAGGAGCGGCGGGGAATCCGGCGTGAGCCGGGAGGGGAACCAGGCCCCGATGCCCCCGGCGGAGTCGCCGGCGAGGACCGTGGTCCGCCCCAGGAGCCAGGAGACGGCGGTCAGTGCGCGGCCGCGATCCTCGAGCAGGGCGACCGCTTCGACGACCGGCGCCGATGCGGCGTCGCGCAGCAGGTACCGCGAGCCGCGGCCGTCCTTCCAGGCCAGCAGCGCGCTGTCGCCGCTGTCCGAGAGCAGCAGCCAGCCGGGCGCCGGCTCCCCGGGCGTCAGCGGGTTCGGCAGGGCGGTCGGGGTGCGGCTGGTCGCGATCTCGCCGGTCAGCATGTTCTCGCGCCGGGTGAGGCGCACGATCTGGAAGGCGCCGTCGGCATGGACCTCGGCGTAGCTGCCGGCGTCGCCCGCCCCGCTGCGGTCCAGCAGCAGCACGGGGGCCGTTGACGCGCCCGCGACGGGCTCCTCGAAGGCGACATCGAGCTGCTGCAGGCGCAGCTGGGTCGGCGAGATCCGCTGGACGACCGCCGCCCCTTCAATCGCGCGCGCGCCGGCGGCAATGCGCCGCAGCGCGGGGGCGGCGGCGTCGTCGTCGACGAACGAGGTGCGAAAGCCGATGCTGCCGAGCGCGACCGACCCGTCGGCGAATCCCAGCGCGACCGCCGTCCCGCCGGCGCTGAAGGCGGCCGCGGAGATGGTGCGCCCGGGGAAGAGGCGGCGCTGTTCGAGCAGCGCGCCGGAGTCGAACGACCGCGCCGCGAGCGTGCCGTCGGCGCGCAGGAGCCAGACGATGCTCCGGTAGTCGTCGACCCCGACGCGCAGCGCGCGCGCGACGCCTTCGGCCGCCAGCCGCCCGGGCCGCGAGGCCCTGGCCGGCAGCAGCAGCGGGAAGACCACCCAGAGCAGGAGCAGGAAGACCGTCGAGACGGCGACGACCGTGCCGATCCCGCCGACGGTGATCACCCAGCGGGAGACCACGTCCAGGGCGCGCACGCCCCAGCGCGTCTCCTTGCGCCGAGCGCGGCCGGTAAATGCCCGTTGCTTTCCCATGCTCCTCGCCGGTCTCAGGGGTTGGCAGGCGGCTGAAGAAGGCCCACGTGCTGCATGGCCTCGCATCTGGGACCTCTTGATCTGCCTGCCCGTTTCATCTGTTCCTGGCTCCTCGATATGATGCCAGCGCCCGCCCGCGAAGCAAAGGGGCGGGGATTGCTCCCCGCCCCCCGTTATTCGCGATGCGGGTTCCGGCTGGGGCTACGGTGCGATCCCCACGAGCTTGAAGGCGTCGGCGGAGGTCTTCGCCGTCACGGGGAGGAAGCCGTCCTTGGCGACCACTTCCTGGCCCTCGCGGCTGTAGACGTACTTCACGAACTCCCGCTGCAGCGGGTCGAGCGCGCTGCCGGGCTTGTAGTTGAGGTAGATGAAGAGGAAGCGGGAGAGCGGGTACTCGCCGCTGTAGCCGTACTGCGTTTCCGCGGGGACCGGCTTGCCGGTAGTCGTGGAGAGCGGGACGGCGCGGACGTCCGCGGTCTTGTAGCCGATGCCGCTGTAGCCGATGCCGCCGAGATCAGACGCGACGCCCTGGACGACCGCCGAGCTGCCGGGCTGCTCCTTGACGCTGTCCTTGAAGTCGCCTTTGGCGAGCGTGTGTTCCTTGAAGTAGCCGTACGTGCCGGAGGCGCTGTTCCGGCCGTAGAGGCTGATCGGGAGATTCTCGAACTTCCCCTTCAGTCCGACCTGTCCCCAGGTCGTGATGTCCGCCGCGCCGCCCTGCTTGCGGCTCTTCGAGAAGATCGCGTCGACCTGCTGGAAGGTCAGGCCGGCGATCGGGTTGTCCTTGTTGACATAGACGGCGAGCATGTCGATGGCCGCCGACAGCGCCGTCGGTTTGTACCCGTACTGCTTCTCGAAGCTGCCGATCTCCTCGCCCTTCATCGGGCGGCTCATCGGGCCGAAGGTCGCCGTCCCGGCGATGAGGGCCGGCGGCGCCGTCGAGGAGCCCTTCCCCTCGATCTCGATGGTCACATTCGGGTAGTGTTTTCTGAAGCCCTCGGCCCAGAAGGTCATCAGGTTGTTCAGGGTGTCCGACCCGACGCTCTTGAGGCTCCCCGAGATCCCCTGGACCGGCTTGTACTCCGGCAGGTTCTTGTCCACCGTAACCTGCGCCCCGGCGCTGCCTGCGCCGATGGTCCCGGCGAGGAGCACCCCGCCGATCGCTGCAACCCATTTCCCGCTGCTCTTCATGCCGTTTCTCCTCTTGCTGTCGCCTTTTGCCGTCCTGTGATTGCAGCAAGAATGGGGCTGGAGTGTTAGGAATTCATGAGCCCGCGGTTAAACCCCGGCGTGTTTCCGGGTTGCGCCGGTCTGCAGTTCCGGGGAGAATGGCACGACCGAGCGGGAGTGGTTTTCTCCCGCGGTCGGGAAAGGAAACCCGCCACATGCGTCAGCGCAACGTCCTGCTCAGCCTGATCGCCGTCTCCCTCGCGGCGGTGACGGCCTTCGCCCTGTACAATGCGCTGTATCTCGGGCCGGCGTACTCCCGGCTGGTCATCGAGAACGCCCAGAAGGACGCCGACCGCGTGGCCGTCCACCTCTCCCAGCAGTTCTTCGGGGACGCCGGCCTGCTCGCGCCGCTCGAGCTCACGCCCGCCTTCCGTGCCGCGGTCGAGGAACACCTCGCCGTCTTCGGTCTCGAGAGGCTCAAAGCGTTCTCCCCGAACGGCACGGTCGTGTTCTCCACAGCCCCCGCGGAGGAGGGCGCGCGGAACACCCGCCCCTACTTCCAGGAAATCGTGGCCCGGGGGCGCCCACATTCCAACGTCGTGCCCCGCAACGGCAAGACCCTGGATGGACGCCCCGTGAAGGTCGATGTCGTCGAGGTCTACGTCCCGATCATGCGGTCGGGACGGTTCGCCGGCGCCTTCGAGATCTACTTCGATGTCACGGGCCAGATGGAGCAGGCCGGGGAGCTGCTCGCCCGCTCCAATTTCATCGTGCTGTTCATTGCCGCCGGGCTGACCTCCGCGGTGGCGGTGGCCTCGCGACGCGCCGTCCGGGCCGTGCGTGAACGCGATGGGGCGGCCGGGGCGCTGGAGGCGGCGAACCGGAGGCTGCACGAACTCTCGGGCCACCTCCAGAGCGCACGGGAGGAGGAGCGGACGCGGGTCGCGCGGGAGATCCACGACGAGCTCGGACAATCGCTCACCGCCATGAAAATGGAACTGTCGCTGCTGCGCCGGGGGCTGCCGGCCGACCAGCGCCAGAACATCGCGCGGGCGGAGTCCCTGGGCGCGCTCGTGGAGGAGACGACGCAGGCGGTGAAGCGGATCGCGCAGGACCTGCGGCCGGGCATCCTCGATCACCTCGGCCTGTCGGCGGCCATCGAGTGGCAGGCGGAAGAATTCGAGCGGCGGACGGGCATCCCCTGCGAGGTGTCCCTCGACCCCGTGGACATCGCTCACGACGAGGGTCGATCGACCGCGTTGTTCCGGATCCTGCAGGAGGCCTTGACGAACGTCGCCCGACATGCGAACGCCCGGTCCGTGGAAGTGCTGCTCAGGACTGAGGGCGCGGGTCTGCTGCTCCGCGTCCGGGACGACGGGCGGGGGATGGACGGTCAGGTCGCCGTTCAGGGTTCGCTCGGCATCATCGGCATGCAGGAGCGCGTTCGCGGATGGGACGGTACGGTCGCGGTCTCCGGCGCCCGGGGTGTCGGGACGACGGTGACCGTCCGCCTGCCCCTGGGGAAGGGGCGGCCGACGTGATCCGGCTGCTCGTGGTCGACGACCATGCCGTTGTCCGCAGCGGCATCAGGCACATGGTCCAGGAAATGCCCGACATCGAGGTGGTGGCGGAGGCCGGCAGCGGGGCCGAGGCGCTGGGGAAGGCCGGGAGCGTGGACGTCGACGTCATCCTGCTGGACATCTCGATGCCGGGCCGGGGCGGGCTCGAGATCCTCAAGGAGCTGCGGCAGCGCGACCCGAAGACGCCCGTGCTGATTCTGAGCATGTACCCGGAAGAGCAGTACGCCGTGCGGGCGCTGCGCTCCGGGGCCGCCGGGTACCTCACGAAGGAGAGTGCGCCCGAGGAGCTGGTCTTAGCCATCCGGAAAGTCGCGGCCGGAGGGAAATACGTCAGCGCAACGATGGGCGAGCGGCTGGCGACGACGATCGCTTCGCCGGTCGGCGGGCTGATCCACGAGCAGCTCTCGGACCGGGAGTACCAGATCATGTGCATGATGGCCTCCGGCAGGACGCAGACGCAGATTGCGGAGGAGCTCTCCCTGAGCGTCAAAACCATCAGTACCTATCGCGCCCGCATACTTACCAAGACTGGCCTGAAGAGCAACGCGGAGATCACGCGCTACGCGATCGAGAACCGGCTCGTCTGAGCGCTGTAGGAATCCGCCCGACAAGAAGTTCAGCGCAAAGCCGATAGCCCGACGGCGCCTTCTGCCGTACCCTGCAGTCGCTCATCCGGGACGGTGACACGTCGGAAATCGGAAACAGGAGGTGCCGAACATGAGACAGCCGCGCGTGGTTCTCTACGACGACGATCCGTTCGTCCTCGATGCGCTCTCATTGTTCTTCACGGGGCGCGGCTATGATGTCTTCGCGATGCAAGAGCCCGTGCCCTGCGTCGTCTACCGCGACAACCTTCGCTGCCCCGCGGAGCGCCCCTGTGCCGACATCATGATCACGGATCTCGCCATGCCGGGCATGAACGGCATCCAGCTGCTCAAGACCCAGGCGCAGCGGGGGTGTCCCGTCAATGTCCTGAACAAGGCCGTCCTGTCGGGGAGCCTGGATACCGCCGCCGTCGAGGCCATTCGCCTCCTCGGGTGCGCCTGGTTCCGGAAACCCTGCCGCCTCGCGCAGATCGAGGAGTGGGTTCGGGAGTGCGAGATCCGCATGGACCTCTCCCAGCCGCTGGGGGCGCAGCGCAGGGAGCAGCGCGAAGACTGGCGCGGCCCGCACGTCACCGTCGAACTGGGCGGGGACGAGTTCTTCGCCGAGGTGGTGAACCGGAGCCGATCCGGGATGTGTCTGCGTCTCGACCGCCCGCTTGCGGTGGCGCAGGCGTTCGAGGTGCGGACTCGTCCCGCCGCGCCGCTGGAGCACTTCGATGTCCGGTGGACGAAGCCCGACCCCTCAGGCGCCTTTCTCGCCGGCGCATCCTGCGTTTGATCTAACGACTCGAGGGCCGGCCGTCCCGACGGATCGAACAGGACGGACGGCAGCGAGCGGAGCCCGCAGTCCCTATTTCACCGTCGCCTTGGGCAGCAGGATCGTGAAGGTGCTCCCCTTGCCGGGCTCGCTCTCGACCGTGATCTCGCCGCGGTGCGCCTGCACGATGTGTTTGACGATCGCGAGGCCGAGGCCGGTGCCGCCGAGGCTGCGGCTGCGCCCCTTGTCGACCCGGTAGAAGCGTTCGAAGAGCCGCGGCAGGTGCTCGCGGGGAATCCCGGGCCCGCTGTCGTGGACCGCGAGCGCCACCCCCCGCTCGGTCTCCCGGCAGACGATGGTCACCGCGCTGCCGGCTCCGCTGTACTTCGCGGCGTTGTCGACGAGGTTGACGATCGCCTGCACCAGCAGCGAGGGGTTCGCGCGCACCAGCAGGCCGCTCGGGCAGTCCAGCTCGACCCGGATCTCCTTCGCCTGAAGGACGCCGTCGGAAGCTTCGAGCGCCTCCTCCACGATCCCGCGCAGCGATGCCTGCTCGAGGGGCACCTCCCCGCGCTCGGCCTCGCGCTCGATCCGCGAGAGGTTCAATAGGTCCTCGATGATGGCGTGGAGCCGGTCGGCGTTCTTCTTCATGATCGCGAGGAAGCGCCGCGCCGCTTCCGGGTCGTCGATCGCCCCGTCCTGGAGGGTCTCGATGAAACCCTTGAGCGAGGTCACCGGCGTGCGGATCTCGTGCGAGGCGTTCGCGACGAAGTCCCGGCGCATCCGCTCCAGCCGCCGGATGCTGGTGACGTCATTGAGCACGATCAAAGCCCCGATGCGGTTGCCCGTCGCGTCCGTGAGTCCCGTGCCGTGCGCCTGGATGAAGCGCTCGCCCGCGTCGTCGAAGAAGGAGATCTCGCGTTCCTGGGTCACGGCCTGGGAGAGGGTGAGTGCGACGAACTCCTGCAGCTCCGGGTTGCGGACGGCCTCCTGGATGCTGCGGCCCCGGACCTGCTCGGCCCGCACGCCGAGCAGCCGCGCCGCGGCGCCGTTGAGGCTGATCAGGTTCGCCTCGCGGTCGAACGCCAGCACGCCCTCGACCATGCTCGAGAGCACCGCCTCGAGTTCCTGGCGCTGCCGGATCTCGCCGCGGATGCGCTCGTCAAGCTGGGCGGCCATGTGATTCATCTCCTCGGCGACGACGGCGAACTCCTCGAAAGCCGGTATCGAGAGCGGCCGGGAGAACTCGCCATGCGCGAAGCGCGCCGCCCCCAGACGCAACTCGCGCAGCGGTGTCGCGAGGCGCCGGGCGAGCAGCGCGCTCACGAGGATCACGAGGGCCAGGGCCGCGAAAGCACCGAGCACCAGGTCGCGGCGCAAGCCGCCGAGGGCAGTGCGCAGCGACGCCACCGAGACTGCGTAGCGCACCGCGCCCCGCCGCTCGCCGTAGGGGAAGGGCACGGCGACGTAGAGCAGGTTTTCCTCGAGGGTGGAGCTGAACCGCATTGCCGTGCCGGCGCGCCCTTCCAGAGCCTCGCGGATTTCGGGTCGGCTGCCGTGGTTCTCGAGAGCGGCGGGTTCCTTTTCCGAGTCGCAGAGCACCCGCCCTGCCGGGTCGACGACCGTCAGGCGGGCCTCGGCGGCGCGGCCCAGGTCGCGGCAGAGGGTCTCCAGGGCGGAGAAGCCCTCCGGAGTCTCGACGCCCCCGTGGGTGCGGTCCTCGATTTCGAAGGCCGCCACCCGCGCCAGGGCCGAGAGGTCGCGCTCGCGCTGGCCGACGTAGAAAGCGGTGAAGGCGCGGCTGGAGTATGCGATCAGCCCGGCGAGGCAGGCCGCCGCCGCAAGCAGGTACCAGGGCAGCAGGTGCCAGAGCAGCCGCTTGCGGGTCATGCCCGGTCAGGCCTCCCGGAATCGGTAGCCGACGCCGCGCACGGTTTCGACCAGTTCGCCGTGCGCTCCGAGCTTGCGCCGCAGGCCGACGACGTGCACGTCCACCGAGCGCTCGGTGACGTTGTAGTCGTAGCCGCGCACGGCGTCCACGATCTGCGCGCGGGTGAAGACCCACCCCGGCCGCGAAGCCAGCAGGTGAAGGATGTTGAACTCCGTGAAGGTCAGGTCCAGAGCGACCCGGCTGCCGCCGACCAGCACCTCGCGCCGGCCGGGGTGGATGAGGATCTCGCCGCGCTGAATCGGCTCCTTGGCGTCCTTGACGCCCTCCTGTTCGCGCCGGCGGATGACGGCGCGCAGCCGCGCGATAAGGACCTTGGGGCTGAAGGGTTTGGTCAGATAGTCGTCGGCGCCGAGCTCCAGGCCGGTGACCACATCTGCCTCGTCGCCCTTGGCCGTGACCATGACCACGGGGATGTACCGGGTCTGGGGGTCGGCCTTGAGGCGGCGGCAGACCTCGATCCCGTCGATGCCGGGGAGCATGATATCGAGGACGACCAGGTCGGGCTTCTCGCGCATCGCCGCGCGCAGCCCATCCTCCCCGGAGGTCGCGGTGCTGACGCGGTAGCCCTCGCGGTTGAGGTTGTAGCGGATCAGCTCGAGGATGTCCTCTTCGTCCTCGACGACCAGGATCCGCTCCCGCGATGGGGGCTTCGACGGTGACTTCAGGGTCTTCTCAGTTCTTTTCATGCCCCGAATCCTCGGCCAGGCGTGTGAGCGCCGTGTTAGCAGCGCGCGAGAATCGCGTTGCTGCCCCGCGAGAGATTGTAAAGGAACGCCGGGCCGGGCGCTAGCGGTGACGGGCGAGCGGCCGATTGAGGAGTCGCACCAGATACGTGGTGCAGTCCTCGAAGTCGCCGCAACCGCACGCCGCCGCCCGGGTTTTTCGGGGCGGCGTGCGGGGGGTGAGCGCGGCCTGGCAAATTGCGGCCGCGTGGTTGAAGAATGGACACTGCGGTTGCGCCCGCTGGTCAATCGTGCCCGGCCTCGGGTTGCCGCTGTTGTACATGGGTTCCTCCGTCATTCGTAGTTGCCGTTGTCGTCGTTCCCGCTGGCGAGCAGGTTCGCCGCGGACGGCAAGCCCGGTGTGAGTCCATCGTGAGAATCCCGTGAAGCCGCGCAGACGCCGGCAGTTGACAACGCTTCGGCAAGGTGCGGATAATCCGCTGCTGCTGCTGCTGCTGCTGCCGCTGCCACGACGATGCCGTCGTGGTCGCGAGAAAGGCGAGGGCGATAATGCACCGCAAGATCCATCTCGACGCCTTCCTGGCGGAATTCCTCGAGGCCATCCCCGACATGGTGTTGATTCTCGACGACCAACGGCAGGTGATTGCCGCCAACCAGCAGGCGCTGCTGACGCTCGGGAAGCCCGAGGAGCTGCTCAAGGGCCATCGTCCGGGGGAGATTCTCGGCTGCGTCGGCGTCGCGGAAGCGCCGAACGGGTGCGGCACCGGCGATCGCTGCGGCCTGTGCGGGGTGTTCCAGGCGATCCTGGCGAGCCAGCGCAAGGGCGAGATCCCCTCGCGGGAGGCCCGCATTCTCATCGGCGGGGGGAGGGTCGACGCGCTCGACCTGTTCGTGACCGTCAGGCAGGCCATCGTGGACGGCGACCCGCTGACGATCTGCATCCTGCGCGACATCAGCGACCAGAAGCGTCGTGCGATCCTGGAGAACCTCTTCTTCCACGACATCCTGAACACCGTGGGTGGGATCCACGGCCTGGCCGGCATTCTCGCCGACCCCGACCGGATCCTGCCTCCGGAACGTGAGAGAGACTGCCGTCAGGGGATGGCCCGTCTGTCGCAGCGGCTCATCGAGGAGATCAGCCACCAGCGCGACTTGCTTGCGGCGGAACGCGGGTTGTTCGTGCCGCGAATCGAGGCGGTCGTGGTCCCGGATGTCCTGCGCGAGGTTTGCGAGACGTACGCGGACCATCGCGTCGCCCGGGGACGGCATCTCGAGATCGGGGAGGAGACATCCTGCACCATCCGGAGCGATGGGGTGATCGTCCGGCGGGTCCTCGGCAACCTGGTGAAGAATGCGCTGGAGGCGACCGCCGAAGGCGGGGCCGTCCGCATCTGCTGCCGCGATCTGGGCGAGCGGGTGGCGCTCGAGGTGAACAACCCCGGCGTCATGCCCCGCGAGGTTCGGCTTCAGGTCTTTCAGCGCTCCTTCAGCACCAAAGCGGAGAGCGGCAGAGGGATCGGCACCTACAGCATCAAGTTGTTCGTCGAGCGCTACCTCGGGGGGGCGGTCGGATTCACCAGCGCCGAACCCGGCGGCACCACATTCAGGGTCGCCATCCCCAAGGCTCCGGCCGCTGACCGGCGACCAGCCGGCGAGCCGCCTCCGGGAAAGATCGTCTGACCCGCAGCGACGGGGTTTCTCAGGCCAGGGTCTTCAGAATCTCCGTCGCGATCAATCCTTCGAAGAGCCGCACCTTGTAGCCGTTCTTCGCGAGCGGCCTGGCGCCCGCCATCGCCGCGGCGGCGGCCTTCTTCGCGATCTCCGGGCCGATGGTCGCACCCGTGAGGACCGCCTCGGCCTCCTTCGACCGCCAGGGGATCGGCGCGGCGCCCGAGAGCGCCACCCGCGCCCAAGTGACCTTCCCGCTCTCAACGCGCAGGGCGAGGGCCACGCCCGCCAGCGCGAAGTCCCACGACTGGCGCGAGCGGACCTTGCGATAGCTGCTGCGACAACCCGGGGGCGGCGCCGGGATTTCGAAGCCGGTCACGACCTCTCCCGGCTCGAGCATCGTCTCTCGCTGCGCGTCCTTCCCCGGCGGCATATGGAAGCCTTCAACCGGCAGCGAGCGTTCGCCCCGCGGCCCCGCGATCTTCACGCTCGCCCCGAAGACGACCAACGCCGGCGCGATGTCGGAGGGGTGGACGATGAAGCAGTCGGCCCCGCCGAGGATGCAGTGGCCGGCGTTCTGCCCCTCCACCGCGAAACACTTCTGCCCGCCCTTTCTCAGGCAGTCGAACTCCCCGCGGTAATACCAGCAGCGCGGCTTCTGGCAGAGGTTGCCGCCGATCGTCCCCTGGTTGCGCAGCTGGGGGCTTCCCACCGATTCCGCGGCCTGCGCGAGGGCCCGGTAGCGCTCGCGCACCATCGGGTTCGACGCCACCGCGGCGACGCTGGTGAGCGCCCCGATCCGCAGCGCGCCGCCCGCGAGTTCGCTGATGCCCGCGAGCTCGCCGAGCCCGGCGATGCTCACCACCGTCCGGACCCCGAAAACCCCGTCCCGCAGACAGCCGAGCAGGTCCGTTCCGCCGGCGTGGACCCGGGCGCCCTCCGCGCCGAGAAGACGCACCGCCTCCCGCAGATCGCGCGCCTGCACATAGTCGAAGTTCGGCAGCATGGTCGCTTACTCCTTCCGGCTCGCGAGGACGCGGTTTACGGCACCCGGCGTCATCGGCGTTTCTTTGACCCGCGCCCCGATGGCGTGAGCGACCGCGTTCGCGACGGCCCCCGCCGTGGGGATCGTCACCGGTTCGCCGAGCCCCTTCGCCCCCGTGGTGTTCGCCTGCGCATCCGGCGCGTCGATCGCCACCGAGGTGATCGTCGGCGGCACATCCAGCGCCGTAGGCACCTGGTAGTCATGCCAATTGCGGTTGCAGATCTTCCCCGTCTGCCCTGCGTCGAGCGTGCGCTCCTCGGTGAGCGCGAAGCCGATGCCCATCGTAATCCCGCCGTAGACCTGATTGTCGAAGGTCGCCCGGTTCATGACCCGGCCGCTTTCGTGCGCCCCGAGAAAGCGCACGATCCGGACTTCACCGGTGCGCAGGTCCGCCTCCACCTCGCAGAACTGCGCGGCAAACGGGTTGACGGCCTTCCCCTCGGGGTTCGGCCCGCGGTAGCCCACGCCGACGATCACCCCGCGCTTCTTGAGCTTCTCGAGCGCCGTGAGCTTGATCTTGCGGCCCGGGTCGCGCTCGTCGACGATCTCCCCGCCGACAAGATCGAGCGCGGTGACCTGCGCCTTGAGTTCCTCCGCGGCCAGCGCGAGTACCTGCCGCTTGACCTCCACCGCCGCCGCCCGCACCGCGGGGGACTCGGTGGGGACGGTCTTGCTGCCGCCGCTGCCGGTGGCGAACTGCGTGGTGCCGGTGTCAGCGTGCTCGATCTGTATGAACTCGGGCTTCACGCCCAGTTCTTCGGCGACCACCATCGCCATCACGGTCTTGGTCCCGGTGCCGATGTCGCTCGCCCCCATGTTGAGATTCACGCTGCCGTCGGCGAAGAGCTTCAGCACGACCGTCGACGGCGGGCCGCCGGCCCCGCCGATCCAGAGTGCCGCCGCCATGCCGACGCCCCGCCGCACGGGGCCGGAGCGCGTCCTCTCGGCCCGCAGCCGCGCCTCGCTCCACCCGAACAGTTCGGCCCCGCGGACGATGCACTCGCGCAGCCCGGTCGAGGTGTACGGCGGCGCCCCCTCGCGCCCCTGGCTCACCGTCGGGATGTTCATCAGCCGCAGCTGAACCGGGTCCAGGCCGAGCTTCTCCGCCAGCAGGTCCATCGTCTGCTCCAGCGCCCAGCTCCCCTGGGGATGGCCGGGAGCCCGAAACGGCCGCGCCGGGCCGGCGTTGATGAAGACGTCGGTCATGTCCGACTTCACGTTCGGGCAGAGGTAGAGGTCCTTGATCAGCCAGTCGACGGAGTTGACCCCGCCGGCCGGGTAGGCGCCGCCGCTGCCGCGCGCCGTGAACTGCAGTGCCGTCAGGGTGCCGTCTTTCTTGGCGCCGGCTTTGAGCGTCATTACCGCGGGGGGGCGGTTGCCGACCGAGAGCATCGTCTCCTCGCGCGTCAGGAAAAGCTTCACCGGCCGGGCGGTCTTTTTCGCCAGCAGCGCCGCGATGATCGTGTACTTCCCGAGCGCCAGCTTGCTGCCGAAGCTGCCGCCGACGTAGTGGCCGATGACCCGCACCCGCGAGAGCGGCAGCCCGAGAACCTCCGCGACGCGCGACTGGATGGTGTAGACCCCCTGGGTCGACTCCCAGAGCACCAGCGAGTCGCCGTCCCAGCGGGCGACGCAGCCGTGCGGCTCGAGCGGTGTGTGGATCTCGCAGGCGGTGCGGAAAGTCTCCTCGACCACGGCCTCGGCCTCGGCGAAGCCCTTGGCGACGTCGCCGCGCGCATAGGCGACGGTGTTCGTGGTGTTGCCTCCCTCCTGGACGTGGGGCGCGTCGGCGTCGAGGGCCTTCTCGAACTCGACCAGCGGCGGCAGCACCTCGTACTCCACCTCGATGGCCCGCAGCGCGTCGCGCGCGAGCGCCGACGACTCGGCCGCGACCGCGGCGACCGCCTCGCCCTCGAACCGGCACGTGGCGTCGAAGAGGGCCGCGCTCAGCTTGCTGGACCATGGCCACCGCACGTTGCGGGCCAGCGGGTCCTCGGCGGTGAGCACGGCGCGCACGCCGCGCATCCCGGCGGCCTTCGTCGCGTCGACCTTCTTTACGCGCGCCTTGGGGTGCGGAGAGCGCAGGATCGCCGCGTAGAGCATGTCGGGGAGGCAGATGTCGGAGGGGTAGATCGCGGTGCCGCTGACGCGCTCGTAGGCGTCGACGCGGGGCTGTCGCGAGCCGATAGCGTGGGTCTTCCCCCAGGCGGCGGGTTCGGCGTCCGGCGGCGGCGTCTCGGGAACGGGCACGCCTTCGGTGTAATAATCCTTCTCCGCCATCGCCCTCACCCCTTCTGCTTGAGCGCCGCGGCCTGTTTCGCCGCCGCGAAGATGTTGACGTAAGCGCCGCAGCGGCAGAGATTCCCGCTGACCCCCATGCGGATTTGATCGAGGGTCGGCTGCGGCACGGCCCGCAGCAGCCCCTCGACGGCGACGATCTGGCCGGGGGTGCAATAGCCGCACTGGAACGCGTCGTTCTCGACGAAGGCCTGCTGGACGGGGCCGAGTTCCTCGCCGCGCATCAGCCCCTCCAGCGTTGTGATCTCGAAGCCCTGGGCCGCGACCGCCAGCGTCAGGCAGGCGTAGCGCGGGGCGTCGTTCATCAGCACCGTGCAGGCGCCGCATTCCCCGCGCTCGCAGCCGGCCTTGCTGGCCGTGAGCCCGAGCCCTTCGCGCAGCACCGTCAGCAGCGTGGTGCGCGGCTCCACCAGCAGGACGTGGCGGCGCCCGTTGATCGACAGGGTGACCTTCGCCATCTCCCCGGCCGGGAGGACCTCGCTGGCTTTCGCCTCCCGGGCGCCGATGTGCGCCGCGGCCGAGACGACCACGGCGCCCGCGCCCACGCCCTGGAGGAACTGCCGGCGGCTGATGCCGCGGCAACGGCAGGAATTGTCTGGGTGATCCCGGTCCATGTTCGCCTCCTCACGCTGTCGCATCAACGAGAGACGTTCCCGGGCAGCCAATGGCGGGCGCCGAAGGAACCCGGGACCTGCAGCTGGGAGTCATTGTCCACCGCGCGGCGCGGGTGTCAATGGGTGCAACAGGGGAGCGGCAGAATATGTTCCGGCGCGCCGTCCCGGGCCTCGGTCGACCTGTTTTCAGCGGCTGGTCAGAACATACCCGCGGTGTTGACGGAGACCTCGGGGATCGCCTCCCCGACGTCCCGCAACTCCACGATCCTGCCGCTCTCGAAGCGGAAGAGATGAACGGCCGCGACGCCCCGGTCGCCCGGCTGCATGCGGATGCGGGAATGGACCGCCGCTGGGCGAGCCTCGCGGTCTCTGCGTCGGGTTCCTCAGGCAGCGTCGTGGGGTTGTCAAGATTCGCAGCGGCACGCTCGCAAAATCCTGACGTCGGGCTCACACGATCAACGCGCCCGGCGGGCATCGTGACCCGCCATGTCCGCCCCCACGCCCGCCAAGCCGTTCCTGTGGGGCGCCGCCACCTCGGCCTTTCAGGTCGAGGGCGCCCCCGACGCCGACTGGGCCACCTGGGACCCGCTCGCCCGGGAGCGGCCGCAGATGACCGGCCACTACGAGCGGTTCCGCGAGGATGTCGGTCTCCTCGGGGAGCTCGGCTTGAACGCCTACCGTTTCTCGCTGGAGTGGAGCCGGATTCAGCCCCGGGAGGATCGCTGGGACGAGCGGGCGCTGGAGCACTACCGCGCGCTCACGGACGAGCTGCTCGCGGCCGGCATCGAGCCGGTCGTCACGCTGCACCACTTCTCGAGCCCGGCCTGGCTGCACGCCGCCGCCCCGTGGACGAGTCCGGCCGCCGTCGAGCATTTCGCGGAGTTCGCGCGGCGCGCCGCGAACGCGCTCCCCGCGGTGCGGTACTGGATGACCTTCAACGAGCCGATGGTCATGCTGCTCGGCGGCTACCTGGTCGGCTGCACCCCCCCGGGACTGCGCAGTCCCGCGGCGCTGCTGGCCGCGCTGCGCACGCTGCTTGCCGCCCACGCGCGGGCCTACGCGATCATTCACGCGCGCGTCCCCGACGCCCGCGTCGGGGTCGCCCACAACATGGCGGTCTTTGCGCCCGATCGGCCCTGGCATCCGCTCGATCGCCTGCTTACCCACCTCGGCCGACAGGGTTTCAACCGCTCCCTGCTCGAGGCGCTGACGACGGGCCGCAGTCGGCTGGCGCTGCCCTTCTCGCGCTCGGTGCCGATCGAGGCACCGACCAGGGATACGCTGGACTTCGTCGGCGTGAACTACTACCAGCGGCTCCACACCCGCTTTCGCCTCGGACGCGACCGGCTGCTCTGCCTCGAAGTCTGCCATCGCGACCGGGGCCGCCGCGGCCTGACCGACATGGGTTGGGAGGAGCATCCGTCGGGGCTGTCCGTCGTGCTGAAGGAGGCCGCGGTCTTCGGTTTGCCGCTGCTGGTCACCGAGAACGGCGTCGCCACGGAGGACGGCGCCCGGAAAGCCGCATTCATCGGCCGCCACGTCGTCGAGCTCGACTCCTGCCGTCGCGCGGGCATCGACGTCCGCGGCTATTTCTACTGGAGTCTCACCGACACGTACGAGTGGCTGTACGGCTTCGCCAAACGCTTCGGCCTCTACCGGGTCGACTGGGAGACGCTCGAGCGCACGCCGACCGCCGCCGCCCGGGTCTACGCGCAGCTGGTGCGCGAGCGCGGCTGCAGCCCGCTGCGCATCCCCGACCGCAGCCTCCCCCTCACCGGTATTTAACCGTCACCGCATCGTACCGCAACGGGCGGGGGGCATCCTCCCGCCATGAATACCGAACGATCGTCCGCCGCGGCGCCGCTGCTCTGCGACTTCCACATCCACACGCGCTTCTCGGACGGGCAGCTCGAACTCGCCGCGGTGGTGGATCTCTTCGGCCAGGCCGGTTTCGACGCGATCAGCATCACCGACCACGTGGCGACCCGCGAGACGGCGATCGGCTGGGTCGCCCGCGGGCTGCGGCTCTCGGTCACCGAGCGGACGTTCGACACCTACCTCGCCGCCGTGCGGGAGGAAGCGCGCCGCGCGCTGGAGACGTACGGCATGCTCGTGATCCCCGGCGTGGAGATCACCAAGGACTATCTCAACGCCGATCTCTCCGCGCACCTGCTGCTGATCGACATCCAGGAGTACGTCTGCGCCTCCTGGGGCTACGAGCGGATCTTCGAGGCCGCCCGCGCCCAGGACGCCCTGGTGATCGCCTGCCACCCGCACCACATGTCGGCCCGCACCGACCGCAACACCCTGTACTTCTGGAACAACCGCCAGCACTTCGCGCCCCACATCGACGCCTGGGAGATCGCCAACCGCGACGACGTGTTCGGCGCGGTCGGCCTGAAGAAGTACCCCTACGTCGCCAGCAGCGACTTCCACCGGCCGCGCCACCTGTACTCGTGGAAGACCCTGCTGTCGTGCGGGCGCAACGTCGGCGAGATCAAGCGCTGTCTGCGCGAGAACAGAGGCGTGGCCATCACCCTGTTTCGGAACTGACAACCAAAGGAGGGGAGCCGTGGATCTGAGCGTGATGATCGTGGTCCCAGTCGTCGGTCTCGGGATCGCCGGACTCCTCTTGCAGGCGGTGGCGCTGCGCGCCGCTTTGCGCCGCCGGGGCGACGACCCGGTGGAGGAGCAGGCCTGGCCCCCCGTGAGCATCCTCAAACCGCTCTCCGGGCTCGACGACAATCTCTTCGGCAATCTGGAGAGTTTCTGCCGCCTGGACTATCCCGCGTACGAGATTATCTTCTGCCTCGAGAGCCCGAACGACCCCGCGCTCGCGGTGGCCCGCAAGGTCCGCGACCGCAACCCGCGGACACCGGTCTCCATCCTGGTCTCACGCTCGTCGGAGGGGAAAAACCCGAAGGTCAGGAACATGCGCGCCGGGTACAGCGCCGCGCGCCACGACATCCTGCTCGTGAGCGACAGCAACGTGGTCGTGGACCCGGCTTACCTCAAGGCGACGGTGCGGCCCCTGCTCGCCCCCGGCGTCGGCCTCGTCACGAACCCGATCCGCGGCTGCGGCGGCAGGAGCGTCGGCTCGGTGCTCGAGAACCTGCACCTGAACACCTTCGTGGCCGGGGGGACGGCCTTTCTGTTCGGCATCCTGCGGCTGCCGTGCGTGGTCGGCAAGTCGATGCTCTTCCGCAAGAGCGGCCTCGAGCAGATCGGCGGGCTGCGGGCGTTCCGCGACGTTCTGGCCGAGGACTACGTCATCGGCCGCGAGTTTCACCGTGCGGGGCAGCGCGTGGTCCTGGCGCCGCACCCGGTCACGAACGTGAACATCTACGGCGGGACGAAGCGGTTCCTCAGCCGCCACAGCCGCTGGGGCAAATTGCGGCGGCGGCTCGGCGGCCCGCGCTACCTCGCCGAACTGATCGGCAATCCGGTCTTCGTCGCCGCCTGCGCGGCGGCCGCGCGACCCGGGTCGCGCTCGCTGGCGCTGCTGGGCGCCGCCGCCGGCGCCGCCGCTCTGTGCGCGGCGTGGAAGAGCCGCCTGCTCGACGCGCGGATGCCGCTGCCGCTGTGCCTGCTGGCGCCGGTCAAGGATCTCGTCATCGGCGCGCTCTGGTTCGTACCTCTCGTGTCGATGCGCGTCGCCTGGCGCGGCCACCGGCTGCACGTCGGCCCGGACACCCGCGTTGTCGCCCCGGGGTCCACCGGCGAGTGGCTCAGGCCGCGGCTCCCGGCGTTTCTCAGGACCAGAACCGCTTAGGAGGCGATCATGCGACCGAACGACGCAGACCCGATCTTCAGCCTCGGCCGCGGCCCGCAGCCGCCGCCGGGCCGCTCGTTCCACCCGATCGTCGCCGGCACGCTCGAGCGGCTGATGGCGCTGACCGAACTCGGCGCCCGCTACCGCGAGGTTCAGGGAACCGCCGTGGGCGCGGCCTTCGCGTCCCGCGCGCTCGATCGCCTCGGCATCCGCTGGCGCGCGTCGGCCGAGGATCTCGAGCGCGTCCCCGCCACGGGCCCCGCGATCGTGGTCTGCAACCATCCCTTCGGCGCCGTCGAGGGCATCGTGCTTGCCGCCGCGATCGGGAAACGTCGCGGCGATCTGAGAATCCTCGCGAACCACCTGCTGCGGCGCGTCCCGGAACTGAAGGAGCTGATCCTCCCCGTGGATGTCTTCGGCGGCGTCGCCGCCGCCCGCACGAACGCGGCCTCCTCCCGGCAGGCGCGGCTCTGGCTCGCCGGCGGCGGCGTTGTCGCGCTCTTCCCCGCCGGCGAGGTCGCTCACCTGCGGGCCGAGCGCTGGCTGGTGACCGACCCGCCCTGGCAGCGCGGCGTGGCGCGCCTCGTGCGCGGCAGCGGGGCAGCGGTGATTCCGGTCTACTTTCCGGGGTCGAACGGCACGCTTTTCCAGGGGGCCGGGCTCATGCACCCGGGACTGCGCACCGCGTTGTTGCCGCGCGAACTGCTGAACAAGCGCGGCCGCGAAATCGAGATGCGCGTCGGGCCGCCGGTGGAGGCCGCCGCGCTCGAGCAGCTGGGGGACGACGAGCGGATCGTCGCCTCCCTGCGGCTGCGCACCTACGCGCTCGCCGACCGCAGCCGGCCGGCGCTCGGGGCGGGAGCCCCCGGCAGCCGCCCGGACACGAGGCGGCTGCTCCCCGTTGCGCCGGCGGCCCCACGGAATCTGCTCGCGGCCGAACTGGCCGCGCTGCCCGCCGACCGACTGCTGGTCAGCAGCGGGGCGAATGAAGTCTGGTGCGCCGAGGCCCGGCAGATCCCCGAATTGCTCCGCGAGATCGGGCGGCTGCGGGAGATCACCTTCCGCCTCGCCGGCGAGGGGACCGGCCGCGCGCTGGATCTCGACCGGTTCGACGCCACCTATCGCCACCTGATCCTCTGGGACCGCGGCGCGGGGGCCGTCGCCGGCGCGTATCGCCTCGGCGAGGTCGACCGGCTGCTGGCCGCTTCCGGCCCGGGCGGGCTCTACACGAACACGCTGTTCGCCTACGATCCCGCGTTCTTCCGCCAGCTCGGTCCGGCGCTCGAGCTCGGTCGCTCGTTCGTGGCGCCCGACTATCAGAAATCCTTCGGGGCGCTGCTGCTGCTCTGGCGGGGCATCGGCCGCTTCATCGTCGCCAATCCGCGGTATCGCCACCTTTTCGGCCCGGTGAGCATCAGCGACAGCTACCAGCCGATCTCGCGCGAACTGATGGTGGGCTTCCTGCAGGCGGCTCACCGGGCCCCCGAGCTCGAACGGCTGGTGCGGCCCCGCACGCCGATCACGTTCACCCGGCGCAGGCACTGGGACAACCGGCTGGCGAACGCCGTCTGCGGCGGTCTCGATGAGCTCGGGGCGCTCGTCGCCGATCTGGAGCCCGACCGCAAGGGGGTGCCGATCATGCTCAAGCAGTATCTGAGACTCGCCGGCCGGGTGGCGGCGTTCAACCGCGATCCGCAGTTCTCCGGGGTCTGGGACTGCCTGCTGGACGTCGATCTGCTGCGCGCGCCGGACGCGCTGCTGGGGCGCTACCTCGGCCGGGACGGGCTGACGGCCTTCCGGGCCCATCACGCGGCTGCCGACGCGGCCGACATCGCGCAGGTCGCCTGACAAACCGCCTGCACCCAGCTGTTCCCCGGGTTCGCGACCCGAGATTCCCACGGGGGGAGTGCGAAAGCGGGAATTTCGTGCCGTCCTCACGCCATGCTCACCCGGTGCGGCGATCCTTGCTCCCGGAGCGTGGTGAAAGGGGAACAGCGATGGAGAAGGCACGGAGTTGCGCAAGACGAAGCCGCCTCGTTCTGGCCGTGGACGATGAGGAGGATCACCTGCTGGCGTATGAGGTGGCTTTCGGCAGGGAGCCGGACCTGCGCCTGATCAGCGCGACCAGCACGCGCGCGGCGGAAATCATGCTGTCTGCGCACCGCGTCGACGCCGTCCTGCTGGATCTCTCGGTACCCGATGAAGGCGGGATCGCCCTCTGCCGCAGAATCAAGGCCCAGGCCCGGTTCCTCCACCTGCCGGTCATCGCGCTGTCCGCGCTGCCCGCGGAGATTTACGCCACGGCCGCGCTTGCGGCCGGTTGCGCCAAGTTCCTGCAGAAGCCGTGCAGCCTGTCCAGAATCGTTGCGGAAGTGCGCGGACTCCTGGATGACGGCATCGCCGACCTGGCTTCACGCGAACGCGACCATGGGCAGCCAACAACGATCGGGGGCGGCAGATGCGCTTGACCATCAGGGCCCGGCTCGGGCTCGGCATATTCTTCTTCGCGGCGATCGTCGCCGCCATGGCGGGGCTTTCGCGGTGGACCACCCGCGTCATCAGGCGCGAGAGCACCAGCTCGACGGATGTCCTGGCCCGGGCCGTGGAAACCCAGAAGCGCTTCCTGCAGGTCAACTCCCGGCTCGACGAACTACGGGCGACCCGGTTCGCCCTCGATCAGGCGCTGCGCGGCTATGCGGAGTCGATGATCGCCAACCAGCCGCAGGTCTCGCTCTTTCGCGCCGGGGCGGCCGACCCGGTCGAGGCGTTTCTCGCGGGCGCCACCGCGCGCGAGCTCGAAGAGAGCGTCCCCGGCGTGAAGGAGGCGCTCGCCGGCCTGCGGGAGGCGCACCGGGAGTTGCGCGCCGCGGAGAGCGAGATCGGCGGGATCTGGCAGGCGCGCCACGAGGGCCTCGAACAGGCGCTCGGCGAGCTCAAGCGCGGCGTGACCACCTGGTGCCTGAAGATCGCCAACATGATCTTCGTCCAGAGCTCGCTGGTGGAGCTGATCTACGACGACGTCCGCGACACGCCCGTAGAACAGTTCCTGGCCGGGCCGGTGTTCACCCGGCACGGCACGGCGCTGCCGGAGTTCGCGGCCGCCGCGGCGCGGGTGCGGGCGGCGAACGTCCGGCTTCTCGATGGCGCGCGGCGCATGAACGGACTGGCGATGGCCTCCAAGTGGGAGGAGGTCCGGCGCGCCTACCGCGACCTGGTCCCGCCCCAGCTCACCTCGATCAACGTGGACATCGACGCGCAGATCGTCCGCGAGGAGAAGATTCTGCGCGACCAGGAGCGGGCGCTCGAGATCCTCAACGGCCGGATGCGGGATGCGAGCCGGCGCACGGGCGAGAGTCTCGGCGCCATCGAGAAGCAGGTGGTCGCCGGCGTCCAGGGAGTGCGCACGGACGCCGATCTCGCCGCCTCCCTCGCGCTCGAGGGGGGGCGCGGCGTCAGCGGAAGGATTGCGGCGCTCGAGCGGCTGAACTTCGGCCTGGCCGCTCTGGCGATCCTGCTCGCGGTGGCCGGCGGGCTCTTCGTCGCCCGCACGGTCACTTTGCCGCTCGGCGAGGTCGTCGGCAGTCTGCGGAGCATCGGGGAGGGGCAGGGTGACCTCACCCGGCGCCTGCCGATCCATTCGAACGACGAGCTGGGCGACCTGTCCACCGGCTTCAACCGCTTCGTCGGCCGGCTTGCCGAGATGGTGTGCCGCATCCGTCAGGTTTCCGTGGATCTGGGCGGGGTCACGGGCGACATCCGCACGGCGGCCGACCGGGTGCGGGCCGGTTCGAAGTCCCAATCCCGCGCGATTCTCACCGCCCAGGCCGGAGTCCGGGGCATCGCCGACAGCAGCACCGCCATCGCCAGGAACGCCCGCTCACTCTCCGACACCGCCGAGGAGAGCGCCGTCGCGGCGCAGGAGGTTGCCGCCGCCTCCCGCGGGATCGACGAGCAGATGCAATCCTTCTCCGCGGTCGCCCGCGATGTCGGTGCGGCCATCGAGGGGGCCGGGACCTCGGTCGGCGTGGTCGACGCCGCGCTGCAGCAGCTGTCCGCTGCGGCGCAGGAAGGCAGCGCTGCCATCGCCCAACTCGAACAGGCCATCGCAGCCGTCGAGGAGAAGGGGAGGACGACGGACCGCCACGCCCGACAGGCCGAACTCGACGCGGCGCAGGGGGGCCAGGCCGTCGCCGCCGCCCTGGCCGGGATCAAGGAGCTCGGCGCGGTGGTGCATCACACCCGGGACGTGATTGGCGACCTCGGCGGCCGCTCGGAGCAGATCGGGCGGCTCGTCGTCGTGATCGAGGAGATCCTCGACCAGACGCAGCTGCTGGCGCTCAACGCCGCGATCATCGCCGCGCAGGCCGGCGAGCGCGGCCACGGCTTCGCCGTCGTGGCTCAGCAGATGCGGCGCCTCTCCGAGCGCACTGCGGCCTCGACCAAGGAGATCGTCGGGATCGTCGCGGGGGTCCAGAGCGCGACGCGGGAGGCGGTGCTGACCATCGAGGCCGGTCGCCGGCGCGTCGACGCCGAGGTGGTGCGCGCGAGCGAGGCCGGGCGGGCTTTGGAGCTGATCCGCGAGAGCGCGGCGCGGGCCCGGGAGAACGTCGCCGTCATCGCCTCGGCCGTCGCCGAGCAGTCCGCGGGCAGTCGCGCGATCACCGCCGCCGTGGCCAGGATCGGGGAGCGGGTGCAGACGATCGGGGAAGCCGTCGGCAGGCACGGCGCGGCGGTTTCGCGGGCCGCGGGGGCGGCCTCGGCCCTGGACGACATCGCCCGGCGGGTGCGCACCGGCGCCGCCGAGCAGGCCAAGGCGGCGGCCGCGGTCAG
>JANOHV010000233.1:0-2080 GCA_031406795.1 Candidatus Rokuibacteriota bacterium | reverse complement strand
CGAAGAGGGAGATCTTCGAACCCACGACGACGGACGCGGCCAGGCCGACGATCAGGAGGCCGAAGACCACCGTGGAAACCTCCCCGGCGAGGAGCAGCTCCCGGTCGCCGGCCCGCTGGCGCAGGACCGGCTGGTAGAAGTTCTTCACGAAGAACCCGGCGTTCTTGTTCAGCGCGACGTCCATGCTGGCGATGGTGGCGGAGAACATCGCCGCGATCATCAGGCCGATCATGCCCTGCGGCAGCACGACCAGGCAGACCGCGATGTAGGAGGCCTCGGCCGGGTTGTTCATCAGCTTCTGGCTCATCAGATCCGGCGCGAGGGTGAAGGCCGCCAGCGGAGGAATGAACCAGAACAGCGGCATGACCAGGTAGCCGAAGAGCGGAATGAGCGTGGACCGCTGCGCGTGCCGCGAATCCTTGGCCGGGATGTATTTCGCCGCGCGCTGGATGTCGTTGCGGTCGTATATGGCGCTGAAGAAGAACGTGACCAGATAAAGCCAGTCGTAGGGGATGGAGCCCGCCGGACGGAAGACGTCCCAGCGGTCGGCGGGGATCTGTTCGAGAAAAGCGCCGATGCCCCCGATCTTCACCAGGGTCAGCACGCCGACCACGATCGTGATGCTCATCAGCACGAGCAGCTGGATGAAGTCGCTGGCCGCGACCGCCCAGTTGCCGCCGAGCAGGGCGATGAGAATGACCACGATCCCCGTGACGCAGATCACGGGCCCCTGCGGGAATCCGAAGGCCGAGGACAGGATGATCGACAGGCCGACCAGCCAGACCGCCGCGACCCCGAGCGAGCGGATGAACCCGCACCAGGTGAAAAACTGTTCGCTGAACCGCCCGAAGCGCAGCCGCACCGCGTCCATCGCGGTCACCATCCGGAGCTGGCGGAACCGTTGGGCAAACCAGCCGTAGGCGAACACGAAGCCGATCACGTCGGTCACATACACGCTGAAGATCAGAAACCCGTAGGTGTAGGCGATGCCGGCGGCGCCGGTGAAGGTCCAGCAACTGAAGTTGGAGATAAAGGAACTGGCGCCCAGCAGCCACCAGGTCTGCCGGCAGCCGCCGGCGAAGTAGTCGGTGCTGCCCTTGTTGAAGCGCCGGAAGATCCAGCCCATCGATGCGAGGAAGAGCAGATACGCGCCGATGATGCCGAGATCGTAGCCCGAGACACTCGACGACACCAGGGCCAGCGGCGGGGCGATCGGGGCAAGTGCGGGGAGGGTGGTCACGTCAGGGGTGCTAAGCCGGGAAGGCGAACCGGACTATGGGACGGTCGAACGGCAAGGCAGCCGAAAAATGGGTAGTGGGCCAGTTTGGTCTGTCGTTCGGCGGGGATTGTTTGTAGGTCGGGGTTTATCCCCGACAGGCGGAGGTTGGTTGTCGGGCATAAAGCCCGACCTACACCAAACTGACCCGCTACCGGAAAATGAAAGGGCGGCCCGATCCGTGCCGGCGCCGCCCTTCCGGTGAGTGAACCACACTCAGAAGGCCACGGACATCGTCAGCATGTAGTTGCGCGGCGTGATGTAGGAGAAGAGATCGGGAGTCGCGACCCGCGCCGGGGTGGAGAGGTTGCCGCCCGGCGGGCGCATGACGGTGCTGTAGTAGAGCGGCTTGTCCTCATCCAACGCGTTTTCAACCCGGAGATCGAAACGGACCTGACGCTCAAAGATCTTGGTGTTGTAGCCGAACATCAGGGTCGCCGTGTAGTAGCTCGGACGGTAGACCGGGGTGAAGGCGTCCACGGAGGGATCGTCGATCGCGGCGGTCGCGTTCGAGGGATTCTGGATGGTGTCCGCGCCGCGGAAGCCGATGACCTCGCGACCGCGGTAGTTCACGCCCACGCCGAGCCGGAGGTTCTTCAACGTCCCGGACTGGATGGTGTAGTCGGTGAAGAGATTGCCGGTGACCTCGGTGAGCCGGGCGACCTTCTGGTAATCGACGGTGATGTTCTGCAGGCTCTGGTAAAGCGAGTTCCAGGAATCGCGCGCCACGGTGGCGTCGGGCGAATTGGCGGTGGTGACCCCGGCGTTGACCGTGGCCACGTTGTCGGCGCCGACTGTCACGCC
>JANOHV010000231.1:0-3338 GCA_031406795.1 Candidatus Rokuibacteriota bacterium | reverse complement strand
AAAAAATCGCGGTGGTTTCGTGTTTGGTTGGGGTGGGTTAAACCCCCTCCGGTTTGCTCGTCCCACGGGGGGGCGGGTTCCTCAACGGGGCCGGCGCCACGCCTCAAGGCCCACCTCGCCAAAGCTTGACATCCCCCGCCGGGCACAGGAGACTCGCGCGGTCCGGGGGATCGGCTGGCGTTGCGGGGGGAAATGCGAACGGGACTTCCGTGCGGTCAGGTCGGGGGCAAGCGGTGTCCGCCCGGCCCGGCCTCCGAGCCGCGTCGGGCGACGGCGGCGCTCACGGCCGGCGTCATCGCCGTTCTGGGCTGGTGGCTGGCCTGCAAGGTGCTGCTCTTCCACCAGCTCGAGTACTTCGGCTCGGACTTCTTCTCGTTCCTGCAGATGTCCAAAAGCTTCCGTTACACCGGCCGCCTGCTCTTCGAGAACGCCTACGGCAACCACGCCGCCATCCACAACTTCTACACGTTGCCGGCTCTCTTCCCGCTCACCTATCCGTTCGGCGGCTACGGCCTCATCCTCGCCCTCGCGGCGGTGTATCTTGCGGCCGGCCTGGCGGTCGCCCGCACGCCGCTGCTCGCCCCGGCCGGGCGGATCGCCGTCCTCGCGGCCCTCTTATCGCCGGTGGGATATTTCATCTTCGACAATCCCCAGTGGGGGTTCCACCCGGAGCTCACCTATCAGCCGCTCGCCGTGCTGCTGGCGCTTCTGACCCTCGCGGGCCGGGTTCGGTTGGCGGTGGTCACGGCCCTCGTTTTGGCGGCAACGAAGGAGGACGGCGCGATCGTGGTCGCCGCGGTGCTGCTCCCGCTGTTCCTCTCCCGCTTGTGGCGCGCCTGGGACGAGCCCCTGGCCCGGGCCCGGGCAGCCCGCCGGCTGCTCGCCATGCTGTGCGTTTGCGCACTCGTCTTCGCCGCCGGTCTGCTGCTGCTGCACCTGCAACGGCCCGCGGTGCGACCGGGGCAGGTCGTGGCGTATGGCCGTCTCCAGGAGGCGCTATCGGTGACCTCCGCCGCCGTGCTCGGCACCGGGAGGCCGGAGTGGACGTGGCGGCTCTGGCGCGGCCTCGCGCTGCTGGCGGGCCTTGGCCTGTCGTGCGGGGCGCTCGCCGGAAGGCGCGCGGGGCGCTACGTCCTGCTCCTCGGCCCATCGCTGCTTCTCGTGCTGCCGGTGCTCGTGGTCTCGGCCGGCATCTATGGATTCGGTCTGCTCATCTGGCCGCCACGGCTCGCCACCTTCATGGCCCCGGTGCTCGCAACGTTGATCGCCGTCTGCGCCGAGGAGCGGGCCCAGAGCGCTCCGGCGCGCGTGGGAACCCGGCTCGCCCTCGGCGGCCTGCTCTGGGTCGTTCAGGCCGTCGCGCTGCTGCTGTCGGGTTACGACGCCGCCCGCGCCAACCCGGTGTCGCTGCTCGATGCCCGCGCATTCCGCCGCGGACAGCTCACCCCCGCCGAGGCCGCGCTGGCCGGTTGTCTGGCGGCGCGGTTGCCGAGGGACTTCCCGATCGCATCGTCCGGGCCGCAGACGCCTCTGTTCCACCGCCAGGCCATCGTCTTCCCGGGCCGCGAGGAGTTCGCCTGGTCGCCCGCGCGACTGCGGATCGAACAGGGCGGGGCCGTGCCGTGCCGGGAAGGCGTCGGCAGCCTGTGCGTCAGCGGTGATCCGGAGCTCGCCGGGACGGTCGAGACGTGCATCGAGAAGGCGACCGCCCGCCGTCCTCGCGCCCCTCGCTGAAACCCGGCAGGGACCGCGCGCGGTAGCAGCTGCCTGGAGCCGGAGCCGGGGCGTCATGGCTTCGCCCGCGTGCGTCCCAGCGGCGCATTCCGACGCCCCTTGACTTTGCGCCCCGGTACCGCAAGAATTTCAGCCGAACGCTTCAGCCCGACAACGGGAGGGCGTACGAGATGGGCACCGGAAAATCAATCGCCGCCGCAGCGCCGAAGGATCTGCGCAAGATCTCCGATACCGTGTGGGAGATCCCGGCCCGCGCGGCCGAGGGGATGCTCGTGCCGGCGCGCATCTACGGCACGGAGAAACTCGTGCGCGGGATGGACGCCGGGGTCTTCGAGCAGATCGCCAACGTGGCCGCCCTGCCCGGGATCGTCCGCTACGTGCTGTGCATGCCCGATGGCCACTGGGGCTACGGCTTTCCGATCGGCGGCGTGGCTGCCATGGACCCGGCCACCGGGGTGATCTCGCCGGGCGGCATCGGTTTCGACATCAACTGCGGGATGCGCCTCGTGCGCACCAACCTCACCTACGAGGAGGTGAAGCCGCACCTGAAGCGGCTCGTGGACGAGCTGTACCAGCGCGTTCCCGCAGGCGTGGGCAGCACCGGCTTCATCAAGCTCTCGCAGGAGCGCTTCCGCCATGTCGTGGAGCAGGGTGCGCCCTGGTGCGTCAAGGAAGGTTTCGGCTGGAAGGAGGATCTCGAGCGCACCGAGGAGGGCGGCTGCATCGCGGGGGCCGATGCCACGAAGGTGAGCGCGAAGGCTGTCGAGCGGGGCTATCGCCAGATCGGCACCCTCGGCTCCGGGAACCACTACCTGGAGATCCAGGTGGCGAAGCCCGGGGACATCTTCGACGCCGGGCTCGCGGAGGCCTTCGGCATCACCCTTCCCGACCAGGTGGTGATCATGTTCCATTGCGGCAGCCGCGGCTTCGGTCACCAGGTGGCGACGGACTACGTGCTGCGGTTCCTCGAGGTGATGCAGAGCACCTACGGCATTGCGGTGCGCGACCGCGAGCTGGCCTGCGCCCCGTTCCACTCGCCCGAGGGGCAGGATTATTTCGCCGCGATGAAGTGCGCGCTGAACATGTCGTTCGCCAATCGCCAGGTGATCCTGCACCGCATCCGCGAGGTCTTCGGCGAGGTCTTCGGGAGAGACCCCCGCGACCTCGGCATGCACCAGGTCTACGATGTCGCCCACAACACCGCAAAGCTCGAGAAACATGAGGTCGACGGCCGCGTCCGGGAGCTGCTCGTCCACCGCAAGGGCGCGACGCGCGCCTTCGGTCCCGGGCGGGAGGAGTTGCCCGAGATCTATCGGGCCTCCGGCCAGCCGGTCATCATCGGCGGCAGCATGGAAACCGGCTCCTACCTTCTCGCGGGTGTCGCGACCGGCGGCCCGAGCTTCTTCACGACCGCCCATGGCAGCGGGCGGGTCATGAGCCGCCACCAGGCGAAGCGGCAATTCTCGGGCCGCGTCCTCGAGCGGCAGATGAGCGAGCGGGGGATTTACGTGCGCACGGCCTCCTACGCGGGGCTCGCCGAGGAGGCCGGGGGCGCCTACAAGGACGTCGACGAAGTCGTCGAGGCCACGCAGCGCGCCGGAATC
>JANOHV010000221.1:0-11710 GCA_031406795.1 Candidatus Rokuibacteriota bacterium | reverse complement strand
CCGCTGCTCTTCACCGCGGTGCGCGAGGGGTTGGGCAAACCGTGAGCCTTCCGGGGCGGCCGGCGGGGTGCGGCGCCGCGACGCCCTGCGCCCGCGCGCTGGCGACGCCGCACCTGCGCTGGAAGATCCTCGGGCGGGACGCCCTGGCCGATGCCGTCCGCAGCCTGCAGCGCGCCGGCAAGAAGGTCGTCTTTACCAACGGCTGCTTCGACCTGCTGCACGTCGGGCATGTCCGCTATCTTCAGGAGGCGCGCGAGCTCGGCGACGCGCTCGTCGTCGGCGTCAACTCCGACGCGTCGGTGCGGCGCCTCAAAGGGCCGGGGCGCCCGCTGACTCCCGCGCGGGATCGCGCCGAGATCCTGGCGGCGCTCGCTTGCGTGGATTACGTGACCGTCTTCGGCGCGGCGACGCCGCTGCAGCTCATCCGCGCGCTCGGGCCCGACGTCCTCGTCAAGGGCGGCGACTGGGCCGTCAACGCCATCGTCGGACGCGAAGTCGTGGAGGCTCGCGGCGGCTCGGTGGTCGCGATCCCGTTCGTGAAAAACCGCTCGACGACGGCGCTGGTCAGAAAGATCAGAGCCCCGGCGGAGAAGTGCTGACGATGGATGAACCGGCAATCGGCAACGAGACCCTCGCCACGATCGCCCGGCGTCGCAGCGTCCGGGTCTTCGACGGCCGCCCGGTGGCGGCGGCGCTCATCGGCGCGCTGATCGAAGCCGCCAACCAGGCCCCCTCGGCCCACAACAGCCAGTCCTGGCGCTTTCTCGTGCTGGGACCCGAGAAGAAGCGCGAACTCGCGGCGCTGGTTTCGGCGCGCTCGCTGGAGTTTCCGCGGCCGACCAACGTGCTGCTGCGCATGGCGGCGCGCACCATCGCCAGCGCCCCGGCGGTGATCGCGGTCGCCAACACCGGGGAGCTGATGCGCCACGGCGCGGAACTCTTCCCGATCGCCGGCGAGCAGAACCGGGACTTCTTCCGCACGATGGAGATCCAGGGGAGCGCCGCGGCGGCGCAGAACCTGCTGCTGGCCGCCACGGCACTCGGACTCGGGTCGGTCTGGCTCGGGATTCTCTATCTGATGAAGGATGAAGTGCTGAAGCTTCTCGGGGAGCCCCGGGGCGAGTTCATGGCGGTGATACCGGTCGGCTACGGCGCGGCGCCTGCGAAAGGCCCAAAGAAACAGGGAACCGACCAGATCGCCCGTTACCTGCCGTGATGACCAGCGGCGTTTTACCGACGTGCGTCGGGGACTCTGTATTTCGCTATTGACAATTATTATCAATATCGTTACTGTTCACCGTATGAAGAAGGCGAATGTTCAAAACGTAGCGTCGAGCGCGACAGCTCGATTCACGCACTTCCTCTCCGAGCGTGGGCTGAGGCTGACCGGCCAGCGGCGCATCATCGGCGACCTCTTCTTCCGATTCGAGGGACACCACAGCGCCGAGGAGATCGCGCGCAGGGTCCGGGAGGCGCATCCGGGGATCGGCCAGGCCACGGTCTACCGGACACTGAAACTGCTCCGGGAAGCCGGCCTGGCAACGGGGATGAACACCGGGGACGGACTCGCGCGCTACGAGTCGCCCTTCCGGAGGTCTCATCACGATCACCTCGTCTGCCGGCACTGCGGCCGGATCGTCGAGTTCGAGAACGACCAGATCGAAGAGCTGCAACAGCGGGTTGCCGAGCGGCACGGGTTCGTCGTGACCGACCACCGGCTGGAACTTTTTGGCGTTTGCGGCGCGTGCCGCGGCGGTGGCGGCTGATTTTTTTTCACAGGTATATGATAATGATTCTCACTACCACAGAAAGGATGGCACCGGTGAACTTCCCGCTCGGACTTCTCTGTGCCGGCGAGCAGGCGGAAATCACGTCCATCAGGGCCAACCCGGAGAGTGCCTGCGACTGCCGGGCGGAGGACATGGGCCTGCGCGTCGGCAAGACCGTGGAGATGCTCACCAACGGCGGGGGCGGTCCCCTCCTCCTCAAGGTGGACGAATCGAGGCTCGCCATCGACCGCAGGGTGGCCATGAAGATCCTGGTAAGGAGACAGCAATGAATCTGGCAACGATGCGACCCGGAGAACAGGGAAGGATCACCGCCATCGGGACGATCGGCCCGCTGCGCCGCCGCTTGATGGACATGGGGGTACTGGTGGGGGAAAGCATCACGGTCGTGAAGGTCGCCCCGCTCGGCGACCCCATCGAGGTGACGATCAAGAGTTATCAACTCTCTCTCCGCAAGAAGGAAGCGGAAGGGATCGTCGTCGAGGAGCTCAAATGAGCGTAGCGACCGAGCCTGTCGCCGGCACCGGATCGACTGCCGGCCGGACCAATCAGAGCCGCACCGGAAAGCGTGTCATCACCGTGGCGGTCGCCGGAAATCCCAACGCCGGCAAGTCGACCCTGATCAACGCCATCGCCGGCAGCCGGCTGCACGTCGGCAACTGGCCGGGGGTGACGGTGGAGAAGAAGGAAGCGCAGTTCGAGTTCGAAGGCAGCACGATCCGCCTGGTGGACCTGCCCGGCACCTACTCGCTCTCCCCTTACACCCAGGAGGAGATCATCGCCCGCGACTACCTGGTGCACGAGCGGCCCGACCTGGTGATCAACGTGGTCGACGCCACCAACCTGGAGCGCAACCTCTACCTCACCATGCAGCTGCTGGAGCTTGGCCTGCCGGTGGTGATGGCCCTCAACATGTCCGACGAGGCCGAGGCCAAGGGCTACCGCATCGACGTCACCGGCATCGAGCGGCTGCTCGGAATCGCTGTAGTCCCGACGGCGGCGACCAAAGACCGGGGGACCAAGGAACTCCTCGAAGCGGCGCTGCGGATCGCCCAGACCACCGCCGCCCAGACGGCGAAGCCGTCGAGATACGACGCGGATATCGAGCACGCAATCGACGGCATCGTCGCGTTCATCCAGGAGCGACACCCGGTCCTGGCAAACACGTACCCCCTGCGCTGGCTCGCCTGCAAGCTGATGGAGGGGGACGCAGCGGTGGCCCGGGAGGCGAACGTCGGACTTGATGACCTGGATGGCGAGGCGCTCGGCCACCTGCGCCGCGCCCATGGCGCAGACCTCGAGGCGCTGATGGCCGAAGCCCGCTATGCTCTCGCCTCGGGACTCACCCGCGAGGTGCTCCGGAAGCCGGAACTGCGCAAGCGGGAGATCACCGAGAAGATCGACCGCGTCGTCCTCAATCGTTTCCTCGGCATACCGATCTTCCTGGCCGCAATGTGGCTGGTCTTCAAACTGACGTTCGATCTCTCCTCACCCTTCGGCGACTGGTTCGACGGCATGATCTCCGGTCCCATCCGGCGCTGGGTCGAGGCCGGGCTGGGGCTGATCGGCGCCCCGGACTGGACCGTGTCGCTGGCCCTCGACGGCGTGATCTCCGGCGTCGGCTTCGTGCTGGTCTTCGTCCCGGTGATCTTCATGATGATGTTCTTCATCACCTTCCTCGAGGGCAGCGGCTACATGGCGCGGGCCGCCTTCGTCATGGATCGGGCGATGCACGCCATCGGGCTGCACGGCAAGAGCTTCATCCCGATGCTCCTTGGCTTCGGCTGCAACGTTCCCGGCATTTATGCCACCCGCACGCTGGAAAATCCGCGGGACAAGGCGCTGACCGCCCTGCTGCTGCCGCTGATGTCGTGCGGAGCGCGGCTGCCGGTCTACGTCCTCTTCGCCGGGATCTTCTTCGCCGACAGCTCGGGGACGGTCATCTGGTCGCTCTATCTGCTGGGAATTCTGCTGGCCATCCTGATGGGAGTGATCTTCAAAAAGACGCTCTTCCGCGGCGAAGCGCCGATGTTCATCATGGAACTCCCACCCTACCGGATGCCGACCCTGAAGAGCCTGCTGATTCACACCTGGGAGAAGGGGAAGCACTTCCTGATCAAGGCCGGAACGTACATCCTGGCCGTCGCGGTCCTCGTCTGGTTCCTGCTCAACCTCCCCTGGGGTGTTGAAAACAAGCGCGACTCCTACCTCGGCAGGACGGGCGCCGCCATCGCGCCGATCTTCGCACCCCTCGGTTTCGGCACCTGGGAGGCGTCCGCCTCGCTGATCACCGGCATCATCGCCAAGGAGATCGTCGTCGGGACCATGGGCGAGATCTACGCCTCCCCGGAACACATTGAGGCGAAAGCCCTGGAGCCGCCGCCGACCCTGGGCGAGGACCTCAGGGAGATCGGCGTTTCCCTCGGCGGCGCCTTCAAAGCGGCCGCCGCCAACGTCGTCTCGACCTTCGGGGTCAGCAGCCTCAGCACGGAGGACGAATCCGGAGCCACCCCCCTCAAGGCGGCTGTCGGCAATGCCTTCACGCCCCTGTCCGCCTACGCGTTCATGGTCTTCGTGCTGCTCTACATGCCGTGCATGGTGGTCGCCATCGCGATGCGCCAGGAGTTCGGCACCTGGAAGTGGTTCGGAGTGGCCTTGGCCTACCAGTCGGCGCTCGCCTGGAGCGTCGCCCTCGTGATCTACCAGGGGGGAAGACTCCTGGGATTCGGGGGTTGAGGTGGGAATCGCGGATGTCGTCTGGATGGCGCTGATCCTGGGCGGCGCCGGGTATCTGCTCTACCGCTCGGTCTGGAAGAAAAAAGGGTGCTGCCAGGGATGCGACAACGCCGGGTGCTCCAAGATGAGCCTCGGCGCCCCGGCTGTGCTCCTCGGCTGCCTGCTCGCTCCGGCCAGCACGACGCTGGCCGCGGACGGCAGCGACGAAATCCTGGTGGCTCTGGCCTCCACGGCGGAAATCTACCACACCCCTGCGGAAAAGAAGACTGCCGGGTTGGGAAGGAACATCACGGAACAAATCACCATTTCGGGGCTGATCGAACTGGAGGCAAGATTCTCCGGCCCGGGAAGCGATCTCACGCTTGCCACGGCCCAGCTGGGTCTCGCCATAGCAGCCGGCGGGCGGAACAGCGGCAATCTGATCCTGCTCTCGGAAGACGGCGGCGTTCCGGCGATCGACGAGGCGACAATTGATCTTTGGGAAAACTGCTGGTCCGCCCGGCTCGGCCTGCAGTACCTCCCCTTCGGGCACTTCAACACCCATTTCATCAGCGACCCGCTGATTCTCGAACTGGGCGAGACCCGGAAGACGGCCGTTCTGGGAAGATTCCAGACCGACCTATTCGGGCTCTCCGCCTTCGTCTTCAACGGCGACGAGAAACAAGCCGGAGAGAAGGACCGCATCCGCGACTGGGGCGCCGGCGTAACCGTCGCTCCCCTGCACGGACTGGAAATCGGCGCAAGCTATCTGTCCGATCTCGCCGACAGCAATGCCGAGCTATTTGCCGACGTCGACAACGTCTATGAGAAACGCGTGGCCGGCTGGAGCGCCTTCGCAGTCTTGAACCAGGGCATGGTTGAGCTCTCCGGCGAGGTGCTCGGTGCCGCCGAAAGTTTCGCCGCAGCCGACGGCGGCGGCAAGCCGCTGGCTTGGAACCTCGAGCTGGCATTCGCTCCGACGGAGAAGGTGGAACTGGCGGCGCGGGTCGAAGGAAGCCGCGACATCTCCGCGGCGGCCGAACGCCGTTACGGCGTTGCGGCCTCCTGGAGTCCACGGGAGCAGGTCAGCCTCTCCGCGGAATACCTTCGCGCCGCGCACAGGGACGGAGACGACGAATCTTTCGTCACCGCTCGCCTCGCCCTGGAGTTCTGAGTTCAGGCCTGATTCGTTGCGGCGAGCAGGCCGAGCAGGCCGAAAGCACGTCCAAATTCTTGATCAGATCATAGCCGGTGGCCGCAAACATAGTCGGAATCGCGAGAAAGAAGGAAAGCCTGTTTCACGGTGATGCCCTCGATGATTCGGAAGGTTCTCCAGTAACTGTAATGAGACAAGCCGACCGCTCAAAAAGGCCCAGGTGCAAGGCGCGCGACGAAGTGGATGCTGAGGCGGGCTCGTGCCCGCCGCAGGCAGCCGCGAGGAGTGCAACGCCGCAGATGGGCCCTTATCGGCGGCCTGCTACAACAGGATCGCGGCCTGTTCGGCGAGGGCGGAGCGGGCGCTGCCGACCAGCTGCACGTAGCAGAAGTTCTCCTGGTCGATGAACCGGCTGATCAGGTAGGAGAGCCCGTTCGAGGTCGCGTCGAGGTAGGGCTGGTCGATCTGCTCGAGGTCCCCGGTGAACACGATCTTCGTCCCCTCGCCGCAGCGGGTGATGATCGTCTTGACGTCGAGGGGGCGCAGGTTCTGGGCCTCGTCGATGATCATGAAGCGCCGCGGCAGGCTGCGGCCGCGGATGTAGGTCAGCGGCTCGATCTTCACGACCCCCGACTGGATGAGGTAGTCCGAACTCTTGTACCGCGCCGCGGGGCCGCGTCCGTCCTTGCGCTGGTCGCGCGGCGTGGAGACGATCACGTCGAGGTTGTCGTGTATCGGCTGCATCCAGGGGCCGAGCTTCTCCTCGACCTGGCCGGGCAGAAAGCCCAGATCCTGCCCGAGCGGGACGATCGGGCGCGCGACCATCACCTGTTCGTAGCCCGACTTGTCGGTGGGTGCCCGCGGGCCGCGAAATTCCGGCGTCTGGTCGATCCCGGCAGCGAGCGCCAGCAGCGTCTTGCCGGTGCCGGCCTTCCCCGTCAGCGCAACGACGTCGATGTCGGTGGTCACGAGGGCGTCGATGGCGCATTCCTGTTCGACGTTCATCGCGCTGATCCCGAGCAGCGAGCGGCGGCGGCGCACCGGCTCGGGTCCGCGCCCGCCGCGCAGCCGCACGAGTTGTTCGCCCTCGCGCCGGTAGAGGACCGAGCGCACGTCGCACGCCACTCCCGTGTCAAGCAGGCGCCCGCACCGCTGAAAGATCGTGCTCTTGTCGTTGCGGTAGTCCTGGGCTGCGACCCCGAGCGCCTCGGCCTTGATCCGGACCGCCAGGTCCTTGGAGACGAGGACGACCGGCTGGCGGCTGTGAGCGCCGAGCGTGACCGCCGTGTTGATGATGCTGTTGTCGGCCGAAAGACGCTCCCGGGTGGGGGGATCGCCGGTGGTCTCGACCCGCAGGCTGCCCCCCTGCGGCAGCGGAACGCCGCGCGACAAATTGCCTTGCTCGCGGAACGAGTCGATCAGCCGCAGCGCCTGCCGCACGGAGGCGGGGATTTCGCCGGTGCCGCGCTTGAGGCCATCGAGCTCCTCGATCACCGCGATCGGCAATACGACCTCGTTATCCTCGAAATGCAGCAGCGCTTCGGGATCGTGAACCAGGACATTGGTGTCGATGACGTAGATCTTCTTCATAGGTTTAATTTGGTAGCGCTACGGGGATTCGAACCCCGGCTTGATGGCTGAGAACCATCCGTCCTAACCCCTAGACGATAGCGCCACTTCAGAGCAAGTATATGAATTCGCAAGTTTTTGTCAAGAGACATCCGATATTCCGGCTAGCGCGCGCCGCCTCCGAAGGGGATCGTCCCCGCGAACCCGAATTCCGTCTGACGGAAACCTTCCGTGCTCTTGAAGACGTACCAGTTGCCACCCGGAGCGAAGTAGACGCCGATGTCGCTCCTGCCGTCCCCGTCGTAATCGCCCACCACAGGCTCGGTGCCGGCGTAGCCGATCTGGTCTGCTGGAACCCCTCCGTGCTCTTGAAGAGATACCAGGCGCCGGCCGGCGGATCGTACACCCCGATGTCGCTCCTGCCGTCCCCGTCGAAGTCCCCGACCACCGGGATCGTCCCCGCGAAGCCGAATTGGGTCTGCAGGAAACCTTCCGTGCTCTTGAAGATGAACCAGCTGCCTGCCGGTGCATAGTAGACGCCCAAGTCGCTGGTGCCGTCGCCGTCGAAATCCCCGACGACCGGAAGCGTCCCGGCAAACCCGAATTGCGCCCGCCGGAAACCCTCCCGGCTCGTCAGGATGTTCCAGATCCCCCCGTCCGGCTGGTAATAGCCGAAGTCATCCCGGCCGTCACCGTCGAAATCCCCGACGACCGGCAGCGTCCCGGCCTGCCCGAACTGCGTCAGCCAGAACCCATTCCCACTGTTGAACCGGTACCAGTTGCCGATCTCCGGATCGTAGACGCCGATGTCGCCCCTGCCGTCACCGTCGAAATCGCCGGTGAACGGCAGCGTCCCGGCATACCCGAACTGCGCCTGCCAGAACCCGGCCGCGCTGTTGAAGCCGTTCCAGGCGCCGCCGGGCGGAAAGTAGCAGCCGATGTCCGAGCGGCCGTCGCCGTCGAAATCGTTGGCCACGCCGGCCACGCTCGTCCAGGGCAGAACCTCGTAGATCGCCCCCGACGAATAGTCGGCGACGTACAGGTTCCCCGCCTCATCTTCGCCGAAGGTGCTGATGGAAAAAGCGGGTGCCAGCAGGATCTGCCGTTGCCAATCCACCCCCACCCGCTGCAGGCCCCAGATTTTTCCCGTGAGATCGCCGAAGAAATAGATGCCCGCCAGCGGCGGGGACTTGGTCCCCCGGTAGACAAATCCCCCGATAATGGCGACTCCCTCGCTGTGGTCGTAAAACGTCACCGGCGGCACAGAGCCGGCCGGCGGCGCGCAATTCGGGGGGTTGAAGCAGGCCGGGCCCTCGAAAACATCCCAACCGTAGTTCTCCCCGCCCGCGCTGTTGGCCGGCTGAAAATCAACCTCCTCGAAGACGTTCTGGCCGACGTCGCCGACAAAGAGATCGCTGGTGAGCCGGTCGAATGAGAAGCGAAAGGGGTTACGCAGGCCGAGAGCCCAGATTTCCGGGCGGAACTCCGCGCGCCCGACAAAGGGGTTCGTGGGGGGAATCGCGTACGCAATGCCCGGCGCCGGCGGAGATTCCACGTCGATGCGCAAGAGCTTGCCCAGCAGGGATTGAGGGTTCTGCGCGTTGTTGAACGGATCGCCGCCTCCGCCACCGTCACCCGTGCCGAGATAGAGATAGCCGTCCCGGGGACTGAAGGCCAGCTGCCCGCCGTTGTGGTTGCCGAACGTGGGATGGGCCAGCGTCAGCAGAATCTGCTCGCTGTTGGGATCCGCGACATTCGGATCCGCGGACAGGGCATAGCGCGCCAGCACATTGTCGCCGCTCGGCGCGGTGTAGTAGACGTAGAAGTGCCTCCTGACGGCGAAATCCGGCGGGAAGGCCAGCCCGAGCAGGCCCTGCTCGCCGCCGAAGAGCACCTTCGGGGAGATGTTCAGAAACGGCGCGGGGAGGATCGCGCCCTGCTGAGCGATCTTGATGACTCCGGCCTGTTCAACGACGAACAGGCGCCCGCTGCCATCCCCGGCGTGCGTGACGACCACCGGGGCTTGCAGGGAGGCGAGACGCGGCGCGAGACTGATTCCCGGCCAAGTCTGCGCCTGGGCGGTTCCGGGCAGGCACCAACAGCCGAGGATCACGAACAGCAGAACCCGTCTGATGAATGTTCCGGTCACGACCAGATCAAGCTTCATGTCCCGGAACCTCGCACCGATCATCCTGTCCGCCGCCCGGCCGCCGTGGATGAGCACAATCACCCACGGTCTCGGATACGTTCGAACCTACACCGGCGGAACAGCCGGTGTCAAATGATGGCTGTGGGAAACCGGAACCGTGCTATTCCAGGCCACTGAGAACGTAGCAGCCGGAAAAGGTCCGAACCCCAGCCGCCGCCAGCCTGAACTCGGCAAGACAGCCCCCCCCGCCTTGCGTCAGCGCAGCGTGCCTCCCAACGGGATTGTCCCCTCATAGCCGAACTGCGTCTGCCAGAAGCCTTCCGTACTCCTGAAGACGTACCAGTTGCCCCCCGGCGGGTAGTAGGCGCCAAGATCGCTCCTGCCGTCGCCGTCGAAATCGCCGACCACCGGCTCGGTGCCGGCGTAGCCGAAGCTGGTCTGCAGGAACCCCTCCGTGCTCTTGAAAAGATACCAGGCACCGGCCGGCGGATCGTACACCCCGATGTCGCTCAGGCCGTCGCCGTCAAAGTCCCCGACCACCGGGATCGTCCCTGCGTAGCCGAACTGCGACTGCCAGAAGCCATCCGAACTCCTGAAGACGTACCAGTTGCCGCCCGGCGGGAAGTAGCAGGCGATGTCGTCCCGGCCGTCGCAGTCGAAATCCCCGACGAACGGGATCGTCCCGGCGTACCCGAAGTTCGTCTGCCAGAACCCTTCCGTGCTCCTGAAAACGTACCAGTTGCCGCCCGGCGGATAGTAACAGCCGATGTCGTCGCGGCCGTCGCTGTCGAAATCCCCGACGACCGGAATCGTGCCGGCGTAGCCGAATTGCGTCTGCCAGGAACCTTCGGTGCTCCTGAAGATGTTCCAGCTGCCGGTGTCGGGGAAGTAGACGCCGAAGTCGCTCTTGCCATCGCCGTCGAAATCCCCGGTGACCGGGATCGTCCCGGCGTAGCCGAACTGCGTCTGCCAGAAGCCATTCCCGCTGTTGAACCCGTACCAGTTGCCTCCCGGCGGAAAGTAGGCGCCGATGTCCGAGCGGCGATCGCCATCGAAGTCGTTCGTCACCGTCACGTTGTGCACGGCGATCGTCATCGTTACCGCGACTGTATGGCCAAACCCATCGCTCGCCGTGAAGGTGAAGCTGTCGGTGCCGCGGAAACCCAACGCCGGAAGATAGGTCAGGTTGGGAGCCGTGCCGCTGAGCACCCCATGCGCCGGGAAGGTGGCGACCGCGAAGATCATCGGGTCACCGTCGGCGTCCTTCGCCGACAGAGTGATCGACTTTGCGGTGTCGATCGGCGTGCTCACCATCCGATCGGCAGCAACCGGTGCGGTATTGATGAGCTTGGCCACAAAGGCGTCGAGCCCTCCCGAAAACGCCCGGATCGGGTTGCCCCACGCGCTGCCGCGAGTATTCCCGGTGAGATAGACGGTACCGTTCGCATCGACGGCGATGCCGCCGACGCCCAGATTATTTCTCGTCCCCCCGAGAAAAGAGTTCCACAGCAGGGCGCCGTTGCTGTCGAGCCTCACCACAAAGGTCGTGTCGGCGGGATTCGCAGCCGACGACAGGAGGATCGGGGCGCCCCACGTGCTGCGGCTCTCTCCGGTGACATAGACATTACCGCTCGCATCGGTCGCGATGTCGAAACCAGAATCGTCCCCAGCCCCCCCGCCGAGGAAGGTATTCCAAAGCAAGATGCCGTTGCCATCGAGCCTGGCAACGAAGGCATCTGTTCTCTTGAAGATACCACTGCTCTCCGAAAATCCCCGGACCGGAGCGCCCCACGTGACGATGCTCAGGCCAGTGACAACGACGTTACCGCTCGCGTCGACTGCGATGCTCTCGCAACTACCAATGTTGGCCCCAACCCAGAGCAAGGTATCCCACACCAAGACGCCGTTGGGGTCGAATTTGGCCGCGAAGGCGTCACCCGTGACATAGACGTTCGCGCTCGCATCGGTCGCGATGCCGGAGCCGCGATCGTCAGTCGCTCCCTCTCCGAGGAAGGTGTTCCAGAGCAGAGCGCCGCTGGCGTCGAGCTTGGCCACCAACACATCATCGGTGGCTTGGCCCAAGCTGCTCACCCCTTCCGTGAACGCCCGGATCGGGGCGCCCCAGGTCGCGTTGCTCCTTCCGGTGATGGAGACCTGTCCACTCGCATCGACTGCGATCCCGGTGCCATAATCGTTGCCTCCCCCGCCAAGAAAGGTGTTCCAGATCAACACCCCGTTGCCGTCGAGCTTTGCCGCGAAGGCGTCGTGATTTCCCGACCACGGACGGATCGGGGCGCCCCAGGTACTGCCGGTCCATCCGGTGACATAGGCGTT
>JANOHV010000163.1:0-12968 GCA_031406795.1 Candidatus Rokuibacteriota bacterium | reverse complement strand
TTCTTGCAGGAAGCATGGGGTGGCAGAGGTCAAGTTTCGCTTGAAGCATGCATTGCGATCAGATATGGGCAACGACCGGGATAAACCGGACCAGGTGACAAGCCTGACTCTCCTGATCCGCGCGTTACGCGCGGATTTGGGAGGTGGAATGCCGCTTGCACCGACGCGGCATCCGACGTATACTGCGACGATTTTAAATTCACACGCGGCGTCTGCCGGCGGACAGGGTTCCCCTGAGGGGAGGTCCCCGGCGCGTACGGACGGCGCGGAGGCGGCAAACCCAACGCTCGCAGGAGGTACGTCAGCATGTCGGTAGTCACCATGAAGCAACTGCTCGAGGCCGGAGTCCACTTCGGCCACCAGACCAAGCGCTGGAACCCGAAGATGAAGAAGTACATCTTCGACGCGCGCAACGGCATCTACATCATCGATCTGCAGAAGACGATCAAGCTCTTCAAGGACGCCGCGGATTTCACGCGCAAGATCGCGGCCGAGGGGCAGACGGTGATGTTCGTCGGCACGAAGAAGCAGGCCCAGGACACGGTGGCCGAGGAGGCCGTGCGCTGCGGCGGCTATTACATGAACCAGCGCTGGCTCGGCGGGACGCTCACGAACTTCATGACCGTCCACAAGGGCATCGAGCGCATGCGCAAGTTCGAGGAGCAGAAGGCCGCGGGCTATGTCGGGCTCAACAAGCGCGAAGTGGCGGTCATCGAGAACGAACTCGGCAGACTGCAGAAGAACATGAGCGGCATCCGCGACATGGACAAGCTGCCCGGGGCGGTCTTCATCATCGACACCAAGAAGGAGCGCCTCGCGGTGCACGAAGCCAACCGCCTCGGCATTCCGGTGATCGCGACGGTCGACACCAACTGCGACCCCGACGGCATCGACTTCGTCATTCCGGGCAACGACGACGCCATCCGCTCGGTGAAGCTGATCACCGGAACGATCGCCGATGCCGTGATCGAGGGCCGGGCGATCTGGCAGGAGAAGCAGTCCGCGGCCACGCAGAAGGCGCAGGAGGACGCGGAGGAGGCTGCCGAGCAGGCCGGCGAGGAGGGCAAGCCGAAGGCCCGCCGCGCGGCGAAAAAGGCCGTTGAAGAGCCGCTCGCGGCGGCTTTTGGCGATGAAACCGTGGACGCCGGCGTCGTGACGGCCGGCGAGGAGGTCTAGGAGCGTGGACGTCAACGCCAGCCAGGTGAAAGAACTGCGGGAGATCTCCGGCTGCGGCTTCATGGACTGCAAGGCCGCCCTGGTGGCCACGAACGGGGACCTCCAGGCCGCCGCCGATTTTCTGCGCAAGAAGGGCGTCTCCTCGGCGGCGAAGAAGTCGCACCGCAACACCGGCGAGGGGCTCGTCGAGTCCTACATCCACCCGGGCGGCAAAGTCGGCGTCCTGATCGAGGTCAACTGCGAAACCGACTTCGTGGCGCGGACCGAGACCTTCAAGACGCTCGTGCGCGATCTGGCGATGCAGATCGCCGCGGCCTGCCCGATCTCCGTGAGCTCCGAGGAGGTGCCCGCCGAGCTCGTCGCCAAGGAGCGGGAGATCCTCACCGAGCAGGCCAAGGCCAGCGGCAAGCCCGAGAAGATCATCGAGAAGATGGTCGAGGGGCGGGTCCAGAAGTACTTCGAAGAAGTCTGCCTGCTCGAGCAGAAATTCGTCAAGGAGCAGGACCGCTGCGTGCGGGAAATCATCAACGACGCCATCGCCAAACTCGGCGAGAACATCCGGGTGCGGCGTTTCGCGCGTTTCCAGCTGGGAAAGTAGCGCGAAGGTGGCAAGGGCGAAGGGGAAGGCCAGGCCGGCCGCGAAGCGTCCGGGCTACAAGCGGGTGCTGCTCAAGCTCAGCGGCGAGGCGCTGCTGGGCAATGGCGAGTGGGGCATCGACCACAAGGTGCTCAACGGGATCTGCCGTCAGGTCATCGCGGCCAAGAAACTCGGCGTCGAGATCGCCCTGGTCATCGGCGGCGGCAACATCATGCGCGGGGCGATCGAGGCCCGCCGCGAGGGCGTCGACCGCTCCACGGCGGACCACATGGGCATGCTCGCCACGGTCATCAACGCCCTCGCGCTCCAGAACGCGCTCGAGCACCTGGGCACCTTCACCCGGGTGATGAGCGCCATCGAGATGCACCAGGTGGCGGAGTCGTACATCCGTCGCCGCGCCGTGCGCCACCTCGAGAAGGGGCGCACGGTGATCTTCGCCGCGGGCACCGGCAACCCCTACTTCACGACCGACACCGCCGCGGCGCTGCGGGCGATGGAGATCGGCGCCGATGTGCTCGTCAAGGCCACCAAGGTCGACGGGGTCTACACCGCCGACCCCGTCAAGGACCCGCGGGCGAAGCGTTTCACCGAGCTGACGTACCTCGAGGTGCTCAAGCGGCGTCTCCAGGTCATGGACACGACCGCGATCTCGCTGTGCATGGACAATAACCTGCCGATCGTGGTCTTCAACTTGAACAAGCCGGGGAACCTCCTGCGCCTCATCAAGGGCGAGCGGGTCGGAACCCTCGTGCAGGGAGGCTAGAGCCCCGATCATGCTCAAAGACGTGGAACACACCGCCCAGGAGAAAATGCAGCATTCGCTCGAGGTGCTCAAGAAGGAACTCGGGACCATCCGCACCGGCCGCGCAACCCCGGCACTGCTCGACGGGGTCAACGTCGAGTATTTCGGGGCGCCGACGCCGGTGACGCAGGTCGCCTCGGTCTCGATCCCGGAGAGCCGTTCGATCGTGATCCAGCCCTGGGATCCGACAATCATGGGTGAGATCGAAAAGGCCATCCTGCGCGCCAATCTCGGTCTGACGCCCACGAACGACGGCAAGGTCATCCGGATTTCGATCCCGGCGCTCACCGAAGAGCGCCGCAAGGACCTCGTCAAGGTCGCCCGGAAGTACGCCGAGGAGGGGCGCGTTTCGCTGCGCAACGTGCGCCGCGACGTCAACGAGCAGGTCAAGAAGCTCGAGAAGGACGGCAAGGTCTCGCAAGACGAGATGCACAGCTCGCACGAGCGGGTGCAGAAGCTCACCGACGACTTCACCGCGACCGTCAACCAGACGATCGAGAAGAAGGAAAAGGAGATCATGGAGATCTGAGCCGGTGAGCCCGCCCGGGCCCCGGACAGCTCCGGACGCTCCTTGATGGTGAATTCGCCCGCCGAACCCTGGCCGCGCCACGTCGCCGTCATCATGGACGGCAACGGGCGCTGGGCCCGGCGCCGGGGCCTGCCTCGCATCCAGGGGCATCGCGCCGGCGTCAAGTCCGCCCGCGCCGCGATGGAGGTCTGCCGCGATCAGGGCATCGCGTACCTGACGCTCTACACGTTTTCGCTCGAGAACTGGCAGCGCCCGCAGGCCGAAGTCGAGGACCTGATGCGCCTGCTCCACCGGTATCTCAGTCGGGAGGCGAAACGGATGAACGAGAACGGCATCCGGTTTCGGGCCCTCGGGCGACTCGACATGCTGCCGGTGAAGGTCCGCGAAAAAGTCGCGGAAATGACCGCGGCCACGGCGGCAAACGAGCGGCTGAATCTCTGCCTCGCCCTGAGCTACGGCGGCCGCGCCGAGATCGTCGACGCGATCAACGCGGTTGGCGCCGGGGGGACCGCGGGTGTGATGCCGCCGCTGCCGTTCACCGAGGCCGATCTGGCAGCTCACCTCTATGCCCCTGACGTCCCGCCGCCGGACCTGATGATCCGCACCAGCGGCGAAAAGCGTCTTTCGAATTTTCTGCTCTGGGAGTCGGCGCACACCCGGCTGGCGTTCGTCGACGACCTCTGGCCCGATTTCAGCGCACGGCGGTTCTCGGCCGTTCTGGCCGCGGAGCGGGCCGGACGCGCCGGGGAGGGCGGCGCCGCGTGAAGACGCGGATCATTGCCGCGCTGGTCGGCATCCCTCCCGTGCTCGCGGCCGTGTTTCTCGCCGGCCCGCTGCTGTTCGGGGCGATCGTACTGGCGCTGGCGCTGCTGGCGCTGCACGAGTACCTGCGGCTGTGCGCCGTCGAGCCGCTGCTCGCGGCGGCGGTGCTGGGTTGCGCGGTGCCGGTGTTGATCGCCGTTCCCGCGGGCGGCGCCCCCGGTGTCGGTGCGGCCTCCCTGCTGGCGCTGGCGCTGCTGTCGCTCTGGCGGGTCGAGGATCCGGCGCGCCGGTTTCGCGGTCTCGCGGAGGGGGTCCTTGGCCTGGCGTACATCGGCTACGGCCTGGGGTGCCTCTGGCTGCTGCGGATGGAGACCGCTCACGGCGCGGCCTGGCTCTTTCTCGTGCTCGGCGCGACCTGGGCCGGAGACAGCGCGGCCTACTTCGTCGGGTCGCGTTTTGGCCGGCGGCGGCTCTGCCCGAACCTGAGCCCGAACAAGACCTGGGCCGGCGCCGTCGGCGGACTCGCGGGCTCGCTGGCCGGTGGATTGCTGTCGCTGCCGCTCTTTGCCGGCGACGTGCCCGCCGGGTTTGTCGCGTCGACCAGTCTCGCCGTCGGTCTGACCGGCCAGCTCGGCGATCTGTTCGAGTCGCTCTGGAAACGCGCCAAGGGCGTCAAGGACTCCGGCAACCTCATCCCCGGCCACGGGGGCATCCTCGATCGGATCGACAGCCTGCTGCTCGGCATCCCGGCCGGCTACCACATCGTGCGCACCTGGGGAGCGTGAGGCCGGTGCGACGGGTATCCATCCTCGGCGCGACGGGGTCGATCGGGGAGAGCGCGCTCGACGTCGTCCGCGCTTCGGGTGGCCGGCTCGGCGTCGCGGCGCTCGCGGCCGGATCCAATTGGCGAAAGCTCGAGGCGCAGGCTCGCGAGTTTCGCCCGCTGCTCGTGACCGCGGCCGACGATGCTGCGGCGCACGAGCTGGGACGAGCGCTCGCCGGCAGCGGTATCGCCGTCGCCGGCGGCGACGAGGGCCTGGAGCGGGCGGCCACGCACACCGCCGCCGATGTCGTGCTCTCGGCGATCGTCGGCGCCGCCGGGATCCTGCCGACGCTCGCCGCCGCGCGCGCCGGCAAGACGATCGCTCTCGCGAACAAGGAATCGCTGGTCGCCGCAGGGTCGGTGATCACGGCCGCGGCGCGAGAGGCCGGCGGGGTCCTGCTGCCGGTCGACAGCGAGCACAATGCGCTCTTTCAGCTCCTGGCCGGCCGCGACGCCGCGGAGGTGAGCCGGCTCGTGCTGACCGCTTCGGGGGGGCCGTTCCTGCGCCGGAACGGGAGCCTCGCCGAGGTCACGCCCGAGGACGCGCTGCGCCACCCGAGCTGGAGCATGGGCGCCAAGGTCAGCATCGACTCGGCGACGCTGATGAACAAGGGGCTCGAAGTCATCGAGGCGCACTGGCTCTTCAATCTGCCGCTGGAGCGCATCGCGGTCGTGATTCACCCGCAGAGCGTCGTCCACGGGGCGCTCGAGATGATCGACGGCGCGCTGCTCGCGCATCTTTCGCCCCCGGACATGCGCATCCCGATCGCCGCCGCGTTGTATCACCCGGAGCGCGTCGCACTTCCCTGGCGGCGGCTCGACCTGGCGGCCCTCGGACGCCTGGAGTTCTCCGCGCCCGATCACGCCCGGTTCCCGGCGCTCGGGCTGGCCTACGCGGCATTCGCCCGCGGCGGCACGGCTCCCGCCGTCCTCAACGCGGCGAACGAAGTCGCCGTGCAGGCGTTCCTCGAACGCCGGCTCGGTTTCACCGCGATCGTGGAAGTCGTCGCCGAGGTGCTCGCAGGCCCCGTCGCGGTTCCGGGATTGCCCGACATCGACATGATCATGGCCGCGGATGCCGCGGCCCGCGAAGCTGCCGCGGAGTTGGTCCGCGGCAGACAGGCACCACGGAGGGGCTAGATGGTCAGCATACTCACGGCGATTCTCGTGCTCTCGTTGCTCGTGCTCGTACACGAACTCGGACACTTCGCCGCCGCGCGAAGACTCGGCGTCGGCGTCATCAAGTTCTCAATCGGCTTCGGGCCGCGCGTCTGGGGCTTCGCGCGCGGCGGGACCGAGTACGTCTTCTCCGCGTTCCCGCTCGGCGGCTTCGTCAAGATGGTCGGCGAGCATGATGAGGAGGCGGTTCCCGCCGAAGGAGCCGACACGGCGCCCCCCGCGCCGCCGCCGGATCCCGCCTTGTCGTTCGAGAACAAGCCGGTCTGGGCCCGGATGATCATCATCGTCGCCGGCCCGTTCGCCAATGTCGCGTTCGCCGTCCTGGTGTTCTGGCTCGTCTTCATGGCCGGGGTGCCGCTGCTTCTTTCCGAGATCGGCACCGTCCAGCCGAATTACCCGGCGGCGGACGCCGGGCTGCTCCCGGGAGACGTGGTCACGGCGATCGACGCCAAGGCGATCGGCACCTGGGAAGAACTTACGGCCGTCGTCCACGGCAGCGGGGGGGTCGAACGGGTGTTCACGATCCGCCGCGGCGCCGAGACTCTGACCAAACGCATCACGCCCAAGGCGTCGCCTTCGCGGACGGTCTTCGGCGAGCCGACGACCGTCGGACTCGTGGGCATCACCCCCGCAGAGCGGTTCACCACCAGGCGGTATGGCCCGCTCGAAGCGGCCGGGCTCAGCCTCAGTCGCACCGGGGAGATCATGCGCATGACGCTCGTCGGGATCGCGAAGATCTTCCAGCGGATCGTGCCCGCGAACACGATCGGCGGGCCGATCATGATCGTGCAGATGGCCGGACAGCAGGCGCAGGCGGGCGCGATGAACCTGATCTTCTTCAGCGCCTTCCTCTCGATTTCCCTCGGGCTGTTCAACCTCTTCCCGATCCCGGTTCTCGACGGCGGGCAGATCTGGTTCCTGGTGGTCGAGGCCCTGCGCGGCCGGCCATTGAGCCGCCGCGTCAAGGAGATCACCCAACAGGTGGGGTTGGGCCTGCTGCTGCTGCTGATGCTCTTCGCGTTCTACAACGACATCATGCGCGTGGTCAGCGGGAACTGGGGGAACTAGTGTACGCCCAAACCGTCTCGTCATGAGTCGCCCCCGCGCAGCGCTTGTTGCTTTCGAAGCACCGCGTCGTTGTCCTTGCGAAAAGTGATGGTTCAGTGGAACCAGTGAGACGACGCACGCGCGCGGTTCGGGTCGGAGCGTTGACCCTCGGCGCGGGCGCGCCGGTGCGGATCCAGTCGATGACCAAAACCGACACCGGCAACGTCGGCGCCACGGTGCGCCAGGTGCGGGCGCTCGAGCGCGCGGGGTGCGAGATCGTCCGGGTGGCCGTCCCCGGCCACGACGCGGTGGCGGCCTTCGGCAGGATTCGCGAGCGCGTCGCGCTGCCGCTGGTCGCCGACATCCATTTCGACTACCGGCTGGCCATCGCCTGCATCGACGCCGGCGCCGACAAGGTCCGGCTTAATCCGGGCAACATCGGCGGTACGCAGCGCCTCCAGGAAGTCGCCCGGCGGGCCGGGGAGCGCGGCTGCGCGATCCGTGTCGGCGTGAACGCGGGGTCGCTGGAGAAGGAACTGCAGGCCAGGCACGGCGGGGCGACACCGGCCGCGCTCGTCGAGAGCGCCGTGCGCGCGGTGCGCGACCTCGAGGCGGTCGGGTTTCGCGCAATCGTCGTCTCGCTCAAGGCCTCGAGCGTGCTGCACACGATCGCCGCCTACCGGCTCGCCGCGCGGGCGCTGCGTTACCCGCTGCACCTCGGGGTGACCGAGGCCGGCTGGGGGCTCGCCGGCATCGTCAAGTCGTCGATCGGCATGGGCGCGCTGCTCGCGGACGGAATCGGCGACACGCTGCGCGTTTCCTTGACCGACACCCCCGTGGAGGAGGTGCGCGTCGCCCGGGAGATCCTCGCCGCCGTCGGACTGCGGCGCGAGGGGGTCGAGATCATCTCCTGCCCCACCTGCGGCCGCTGCGGCATCGACCTGCAGCGCACTGCGCGGGCGGTGCGGCGCGGTCTCGCGGACATCGCGACGCCGCTGACCGTGGCCGTCATGGGCTGTCCGGTCAACGGACCCGGCGAAGCGAAGGCCGCGGATTTCGGGCTGGCCGGCGGCAAGGGGAAAGCCGTGATCTTCAGTCGCGGGAAGATATTGAAAACGGTTCCCGAATCGCGCATGATCGACGAACTGGTGGCGGTGGTGCGGGAACAGTCCGGGCGCCGGGAACCGGGAACGGAGCGGGGGTAACGGGTCATGCTCAAGCGCAGGAGCGAGCGGCGCGCGGTGGCGCGGCAGGAACACGAGACGCTCCAGGTGGTCGCCTTCCGGGTCGGCGACGCCATGTACGGCCTCGACATCGCCGGCGTGCAGGAGATCGACCGCGTCCAGACGGTGACCAGGGTGCCGCAGGCGCTTTCGTTCGTCGAAGGGGTCATCCACCTGCGCGGGGCGATCATCCCGATCATCGATCTGTCCCGGCGCTTCGGACTGGCGGCCATCGTCCCCGACCGGCAGACCCGCATCATCATCGCCAGCCTGCGCGGCCAGAGCGTCGGCTTCGTCGTCAACGCCGTCACCGAGGTCGTGTCCCTGCCGGCGAAGGCGATCGGTCCGGCGCCGTCGCTGACCTTCGATCGCGCCGGGAAATTCATCAGCGGGATGGCCCGCGTCGGCGAAACGCTGATCAGCATCCTGAGCATCGACCAGCTGCTCTCCACCGAGGAGATCGGCCAGCTGCAACAGCAGCAGTCACTCTTCTAGACCGAAAGGAAGCCCGATGCGCCTCAGCAAGTATCTGGTCCCGACTTTGCGCGAAGACCCCGCGGAGGCGGAGATCGTCAGCCACCGCCTGATGCTGCGGGCCGGCATGATCCGTCGCACCGCCGCCGGCATCTACTCCTATCTGCCGATCGGACTGCGCGCGCTGCGGAAGGTCGAAGGGATCGTCCGTGGCGAAATGGATCGCGCCGGGGCCCAGGAGGTCTTCCTCCCCGTGCTCTCGCCGTCGGAACTCTGGCGCGAGACCGGCCGCTGGGAAGTCTACGGCAGGGAACTGATGCGCATCCGTGACCGTCACGACCGCGATTTCTGCCTCGGCCCGACGCACGAGGAGGTCATCACCGATCTGGTGCGGCGCGACGTCCGCTCCTGGCGGCAGTTCCCGGTGAACCTCTATCAGATCCAGACGAAATTCCGCGACGAGATCCGGCCGCGCTTCGGGCTGATGCGCGGGCGCGAGTTCGGCATGAAGGACGCCTACAGTTTCGATCGCGACGAGGCGGGGGCCGAGGAGAGCTATCGCGCGATGTTCGCCGCCTACACCCGGATCTTCGAGCGCTGCGGCCTGCGGTTCAAGGCCGTGGAGGCCGACTCCGGGCAGATCGGCGGCTCCTTCTCGCACGAGTTCATGGTGCTCGCCGACACGGGCGAGGACGCGGTCGTGACCTGCACGTCCTGCGGCTACGGCGCCAATCTGGAGAAGGCCCAGGTTGCGGCGCCCGCACGCGAAACCTCGTCGGCGGCAGCACGGGCCTGCACGCGCGTGGCGACGCCGGCGGCGCGCACGATCGAGGAGGTCGCGGCCTTTCTCGGCCTCCCGGCGAATCGGCTCGTCAAGACCCTGCTCTTCGACGCTGGCGGGGAGGTCGTGGCGGTCCTGGTGCGCGGCGACCACCAGGTGAACGAGACCAAGCTCAAGAATCTGCTCGGCGGCCGCGAGGTCGCGCCCGCGACGCCCGCACAGATCGAGAAGGCCACCGGGGCGCCGGTGGGTTTCGCCGGCCCGGTCGGCCTCGAGGGCGTTCGCGTGATCGCGGACCGTCACGTCGAGTCGCTCGCGAATTTCGTTGTCGGGGCCAACGCCGCCGACGCGCATTTCGTCGACGTCTGTCACGGACGGGATTTCACCGTGACGACCTGGGCGGACCTCAAGAGCGCCGAGCCCGGCGACCCGTGCGCGAAGTGCGGCCAGCCGCTGGAGATTGTGCGCGGCATCGAAGTCGGGCACGTCTTCAAGCTGGGGACGAAGTACACCCAGGCGATGAAAGCGACCTATCTCGACGAGGAAGGCAAGGAGCAGGTCAGCGTCATGGGCTGCTACGGGATCGGCACCGGCCGCACGGTGGCGGCCTCGATCGAGCAGAACAACGACGCGGACGGCATCGTCTGGCCGCTGCCGCTTGCACCGTTCCCGGTGCACCTCGTGACGTTGAGCGAAACGGACGCCGCCGTCCGCGCGGAGGCCGAGCGGTTCGTCGCCGACCTGGAGCGGCGCGGGATCGAGGTCCTCTGGGACGACCGCGAGGAGCGCCCGGGCGTGAAATTCAAGGACGCCGACCTGCTCGGCATGCCGCTGCGCGTGACGCTCGGCGGCAAGTCCTATGCCCGCGGGGTCGGCGAATTGCGCGTCCGCCGCACGGGGGAGAAGTCAGAGGCACCGCTGGCGGAACTCGCCGCGACCGTCGCCGCGCTGCTCGCGACTTTAATTTAAATCGTTCTCTCTGGGAACCCGCTGCCCGAGTCAGTCAGGAGCGGATTTTATCGTCCCGGCAAGGCAGCGGGAATGGGTGCGCGGAGGCGTACTCCCGTACGCCGCACAAGCTGCCCGACCCTCAACGCCGCCGGGGCGGATCAGGGCCTCCCGAATGACCCGGGCTACACGGCGTATTTCGCGACGAGGTCGCCGACTTCGCTCGTGCTCTTGCCCATCTTCCCGGCGCCGAGCGACTTGAGGTCCTTCGCGACGACCTTCATGACCGCTTTCTCGATGCGCGCCGCGGCCTTCTCCTCGCCGAGGGTCTCGAGCAGCATCTGGCCGGCGCAGATCGCCGCGAGCGGGTTGATGATGTTCTGACCCGTGTACTTCGGCGCCGAACCGCCGATCGGCTCGAACATCGACACGCCCTCGGGATTGATGTTGCCGCCGGCGGCGATGCCCATGCCCCCCTGCGTGATGGCGCCGAGGTCGGTGATGATGTCCCCGAACATGTTGCCGGTGACGATCACGTCGAACCACTCCGGGTTCTTCACCATCCACATGCACGTCGCGTCGACGTGGTAGTACTCGCGCTTGATCTTCGGGAACGAAGCCTGCCCCATCTCGTGGAAGGCGCGCTCCCACAGGTCGTAGAGAAAGGTCAGCACGTTCGTCTTGCCGCACAGCGCGAGGGTGTTCTTCTTCTTGCGCTTCTTCGTCAGCTCGAATGCGTACTTCAGGCAGCGGTCCACCTGGAAGCGGCTGTAGACCGCGGTCTGCGTCGCGACCTCGTGCGGCGTCCCCTTCATCATCACGCCGCCGGCGCCGGTGTAGGCGTCGCCGGAGTTCTCGCGCACGACGACGTAGTCGATGTCCGCCGGGCCCTTGTCCTTGAGCGGCGTCTCGACGCCGGGAAAGAGCTTGACCGGCCGCAGGTTGATGTACTGGTCGAGCTTGAAGCGCAGCTCGAGCAGTATCCCCTTCTCGAGGATCCCGGGCTTGACGTCGGGGTGGCCGATCGCACCGAGGAGGATCGCGTCGTGCTTCTTCATCTCGGCGATCGCGTTCGGCGGCAGGATCTCGCCGGTCTTCAGGTAACGGTCCCCGCCCCAGTCGTAATCGACCAGGTCGAGCTTGAAGCGCTCGACGGCCGCCACGGCCTTCAGGACTTTGACGCCTTCACGCACCACCTCGGGGCCCGTGCCGTCGCCGCCGAGGACTGCAATCTTGTAAGTCTTCGCCATCATCGCCTCCTTGAGAGATACCCGCCAAATTCGGTCGAAATAGTAGCGTGCGCTCGAGCTTTTTACAAGGACGTTTGCGCGCGCCTCGATCCGCGCGTACGCAGCCTCGGCACGCGACGCGCGCGCCGGCAGACGCGACTTGTGTGTATAATCGACGCATGGGTGCTCAACCAACGGTTCTCTGGTGGTACTGGGTGGCTTTCGGGCTGGTGCTCATCGGCGCCGAGCTGGTCGTCCCGTCGTTCTCCATCGTCTGGTTCGGGCTCGCCGCCTGCCTCGTTGGCGGGCTGCTGCTGGCCGCGCCGTCGCTGCCGCTCGGGTTGCAGATCTTCATCTGGACCGCAGCGTCGGCCGCCTGCACCTTCTTCTGGTTTCGCTTTTTCAAGCCGATGATGCACGATCGCACGACCTCGGGCATGTCCCGCGAGGCGATCGTCGGCCAGACGGGGATGATGCTGGTGGGCGTCGCCTCGCAGCTCGATCGCGGCCGCATCCGTTTTGCGGTGCCCGTGCTCGGCGCCGAGGAGTGGGACTGCATCTCGCGCGACGCGCTGCGCGCCGGTGACTACGCCCGCGTGACCGGCATCGAAGGCCACGTGCTGAACGTCGAGAAGAACCCCTCGCGGTCTCCTTAGAAAGAAAGAGCATTGATCGCACATCGTGGAAAGGGTAGCCATCTACAAGCCTCTATAGTCTTGCGGGCGAGGCGCCCGCGCTAGGAGAAGGAGACGCGCCATGCCCGGCAGCCTGATCGTCATCGGGATTCTCGCCTTCGTTGTGCTGCTCACGATCTTCGTGGGCGTGCGCATCGTGCCCCAGGGGTACAAGCACGTCGTGCAGCGGCTCGGCAAGTACCACAGCACGCTGAACCCGGGCCTCAACTTCGTGATTCCGTACATCGACGCCATCGCCTACAAGGTGATCACCAAGGACATCTCGATGGACATCCCGACGCAGGAGGTCATCACCCGGGACAACGCGGTCATCATGACCAACGCCCTCGCGTTCATCAATGTCATCGACCCGCAGAAGGCGGTCTACGGCATCGACGACTACCGCTTCGCGATCGTGAACCTGATCCAGACCTCGCTCAGGAGCATCGTCGGCGAGATGGACCTCGACGACGCGCTCAGTTCGCGGGATGTGATCAAGGCCAAGCTCAAGGGCGCGATCTCCGATGACGTGGCGGCCTGGGGGATCGTCGTCAAGACCGTCGAGATTCAGGACATCAAGCCCTCGCCGACGATGCAGATGGCGATGGAGCAGCAGGCCGCGGCCGAGCGCACCCGCCGCGCCGCGATCACGGAGGCCGAGGGGAAGAAGTCCGCGGCGATCCTGATGGCGGAGGGCGCGAAGGAGGCGGCGATCCGCGAGGC
>JANOHV010000053.1:0-54866 GCA_031406795.1 Candidatus Rokuibacteriota bacterium | reverse complement strand
GCCTGTTCGTCCGGGAAGAGCCCGATCGCGCGGCGCGTCAGCAGGTCGTGGCCGGTCCAAAACCCGGTGACCGTGGCCAGGTCATGGGTGGTGATCGAGACCATCGCGTCGCGGGGGTAATCCGCGGGCGCCCGGCAGGAGCCGTCGTCGTGGCGCTCGAACCAGAGCAGGCGGCAGGAACAGAGGCCCTCGGCGGCCATGGTTTCGCGAAAGCCGTCGGGGACGACGCCGAGGTCCTCGCCGACGATCACCGTGCGGTTGCGCACGCTCTCGAGCGCGAGGATCCCGAGTAGCTCCTCCTGCCGGGCGCCCGCGGATTACCCCCGCGACGCGATGGTCTCGATCACCACCCATGACCTGGCCACGTTCACCGGGTTTTGGACCGGCCACGACCTGCTGACGCGCCGCGCGATCGGGCTCTTCCCGGACGAACAGGCGTTCGAGCTGGCGCTCGCGAACCGGCGGCGGGAGCGTCGCCGCCTGCTCGAATTGCTCGTCTCCCAGGGGCTCCTCGGCCCGGAGCGCCTCGGCTCCTCTGACGAGCCCGCCGATCCCGATGGCGAGCTGCACAATGCTGTCGTGGCCCTGCTCTGCGCCACGCCGAGCCGCTTTTTCGTGCTCGCGCAGGAAGACCTCTTCAAGGTGATCGACCAGCAGAACGTGCCGGGGACCGTGACCGAGCGGCCCAATTGGGTGTGGCGGATGCCCTGGACTGTCGAGGAACTCGAAAGCGCGCCCGCGGTGCGCGACTTCGCGCGCATGTTCCACAGGAATCTCGAACGCGCCGGCCGGTTCTAAGGCTGCAGGTCGGCTGTTTCCTTCCGGGATTTCTTCCGCGCCGCGGATTTCGTTGCGACCGCCTGCTTGGCGGCGGCCACCGCCCGCCCCCCCTCCTCGCGGAGGACCGCGGAGGCGCGCCCGGCCCCGGCTTTGACGATCTTGGCCGCCTTGCGCGCCTCATCGACCGCGCGCGAACGATTGCGCTCGACGTCCTGCCGGATGACCTCCAAGCGCGCGCGCAGCCGGCGGACCTCGTCGAAGGCGGCCTGGACGTCGGGGTCGCCCAGGACTTCGGTGCGGCTCTCGGTCTGAATCTGCCAGGCCCGCTCCCCGACCCGGCGCAACAACACGCCGACTTTGCGATCGATGTTCGCGACCTCGATCTTGTATCGCGCGATCATCGATCCGGATTCGGTGACATCCGCCAGGCTGTTCAGTAATTCCCTCGTCCGTGCCAGCACGTCCATGCTCTTCCCCCTCCCCGCTCCATCAGCGCGCTGCGAAAACGCGCCGGTATTCAGTGTAGACCTCCTGTCGCACCTGTCAACGTGTGCCGCCGGCCCCCAATCCGCGCGTTACGCGCGGATCAGGAGCGTCAGGCTTCCGTGCTTCCTACAAGAAATCCTGCTTTTTCGGCGGCTGAAATGCCTCCTCCGCTGCTGGATTCGCGCGCACGCGCGGGTCTGGGCCGGGGCGGAGTGCCTCCCGGGTGCCCGGCAATTTCCGGTGATCGCGGCCGAGGCAGAAATTTATCCAGGAGCAGGATCCCGCCAAGCGCCGATCCTTCGGCGGGATCGGGGGCGACGTGAATGTCGGACGCTCGACCCGCGATTTGAGCCGATCGTAGACCTTGACCCACAGGCAGGTCCCCGCGCCGGGCACTTCGCAGTTGCCGTCGAGACTGCCCCCGCACGGCCCGTTCACCATCCGCTTGGGACATCCTGATTCGCTGCAGTAGAAGCCGCACGCGTACAAGGTGCAGTCGCCGCACATCCGGCAGCGGTACAGCGGGGCCTTCGAGAGCCACTCCAGCAGGAAGAGCGCCCGATTCCAGAAGGGGCGCCGGTCGCAGAAGCTGCAGGTGCGGGTGAGCAGGCGGAAGATCGGCTCAACCGGGCCGAACAGCACGAGGTCGATCGCGTAGCTGAACCCGTACATCGGCCGGTGCCAGGTGCGTCCCGGCACCTCGGCGAGGCGGTCCTCGTTGAGGCCGGTCTTCCCGTCTCTTTGGAAATAGGCGAAGCGCGGGAGAGGTTCACTGAACTCGCCGAGCGACTCCTCCCACCGCGGGGCGAGCCGCTCGGCCTCCTCGAGGATCAGGCGGACCTCATCGGGGGCCAACGCACGCCCGCCGAGCAGCACACCCTGGTACCCCAGGCCCCGGAGCACTGCCACGGCCGCGCCGGCGAGGCGAAGCCCCGCACCGCCATCCGGCGAGGCGAACTTCTCGAGCAGCCGGGGCGGGATCGAAACGCCCGGCAGCCCGCCGGCGCCGATGCGACGGGCCAGTTCCGCCCCGGGAACGAGCACAGTGCCGATCACCGGCCGCTCCAGACGCTCCAGCCGGCAGAAGCGCGCCAATTCATCCCACGCGCGCGGGTCGAAGCCGGCCTGCGCCACGATGAAAGCGGCGCCGAGTTCGACCTTCCGGCGTAATCTGGCGTACTGCCACATCAGCTCCGACTCGAGACGCTTGAAGGGTGTGACCACGCACCCGGTGTTCAGGTCCGCGGGAAACCCGTCACGGCGAGCCGCGGCTGCCTGCAGCAGCATCAGGGCCTGCACGCTGTCGATGTCGAACCAGTCGTGTTCGCGGGCTGCCGCGGGATAATCGCCGCTCACCACCAGGAGGTTGTTCACGCCCATTGCGCCCCAGGCCCGCGCACGCGCCAGGCCCTCCGCACGGCCACGCATGGCCAGCGAGAGGGAAATGACCGGGTGGCCGCCGTGCTCGAGGACCAATCCCGCGATCGCCTCCGCAGAGAGTCCCGCGGCGGCGGGGAGGCCGTCGGAGACGAAGAATCCCTGGACCAGGCCCCCGGCTGCGCACCCGGCGACCCGCAGCCGCAACGCTTCCGTCGGGGCGGGCTCGAGTTCGTAATGGGGACGAAGCGCGAGACAGACGGTGAAGGAGCCGGGCCGACGCAGACGCCCGGCGAGGGATTCGCCAGCCCCTTCCCGGGCTGCTGGCCGTGGGCTGTCGGTCATGCTGGCCCTTTCCGAACCGCTCACCGTGGGCGTTGAACAACGGCCGCCAAGCGTTGATTGTCGGGTCGGGTGCGCGGGTTGTCAATGGCGTGTCGCCAACACCACTGCAGCGGCCCGAGCGTCCGCAGCTGATCGGTCATGCGGTCGATTGCCGCCGCCAGCACCGCGCCTTCGGACGCGGCCGCCCAGACCAGCTGCACAGGAAGCCGACGATCACCGGGTCAGTCGTAGGCATGCCCTCTGCGCCTTCGCGCCGCCGCGCGTCCTCCGCCCGAGCGCCACCCAGGCGTGACAAAACACGCCAGGCCCCGATTCTCCGGCCAACGGTCGGCAGAGTAAGAATGACGAACCGTCGTCAGTCGCCCCTTTCCCAACGGCGTGCGCCTGCGTATAGTCGGTTTCCGTGAAACGGAAGGTGGGCATCTGCCTGGTTGCCGGCGCCATCGTCGCCTCCGGCGCCTGCGCGAGTCGAGGCAGGGAGGTATTCCTGCGCGAAGGCTGCGGCAACTGCCATCGCTTCCGCGAACTCGGCGGCGGGGGCGCGCCCGACTTGTCGGATGTCGGCGCCCGGCGCGATGCCACCTGGCTGGGCGTCCAGATCGGCAATCCCGCAGCTCATAACCCGGCGACGAGCATGCCGCCTTTCCCGCGCATCAGGGGGTTCGATCTGAGTTCTCTCGTCGCGTTTCTCCGCAGCTGACCCCCGGGCTTGTTCCTTCTTTCTCATTCTCCGTGCCCTCAATTCACGACCACTCCGATAAAATATAAGCATTCGTATAACTCACTGAAATAGAAATGCATTATGCGGCACTATCCCGACTAATTGCTCAGGTATACATCCGCGAATAATCGCTTGACTAACGTCAGGATTGGAGTAGAAATGACGTGTTTGGCCACAACCAACTCCACAAGGGAGGGAGCGCAGATGAAGTGCACGACATGCCGGGAAGTTGACACGGGGGGGACGCTCGGAAGCGGTTTGTCGCGCCGCGACTTCATGAAAGTCTGCACCGCGGCAGCGGTCTATATGGGTCTCGATGCGAGCGTCGGCGCGCAGATCGCCGAGGCGGCGACGGCGGCCAAGCGCCTGCCGGTCATCTGGATCTCCGGACAGGAATGCACCGGGTGTACCGAGTCCCTGCTGCGCGCGACCCACCCGACCCTCGAGCACCTGATCCTCGAGTTGATATCGCTCGAGTATCACGAGACCCTCCAGGCCGGCTGCGGCCAGCAGGCCAATGAAGCCCGCGAAAATGCGATCACCTTGTACAAAGGGCAATACATCTGCGTCGCGGAAGGATCCTTCCCGACCAAGGACGACGGCATCTACTGCAGGATCGGCGGTCTGACCGCAGTCCACCACCTGGCGCAGGCGGCTTCTTCTGCCGCTGCAGTCATCGCGATCGGCTCCTGCTCGTCGTGGGGCGGGATGCCCAGCGCCTCCCCGAACCCGACCGGAGCCAGCAGCGCCAGTGCCGTTTTGCAGGCGAAGGGCGTGAAGGTCCCTGTCATGAACATCCCCGGCTGTCCGCCGAGCCCCTACAACTTCCTCTCGGCGGTGCTTTATTTCGTGACATTCGGCAAGCTGCCGGAGCTTGACGGCAAGGGCCGCCCGAAGTTCGCCTACGGACGCCTGATCCACGAGAACTGCGAGCGCCGGCCGAGCTTCGACGCCGGTAATTTCGCGGAGCAATTCGGCGATGACGGGCACAAGCAGGGCTGGTGCCTCTACAAGCTCGGCTGCAAGGGGCCGGAGACCTACAACAACTGCTCGACGCTCGGTTTCGGCGATGTCGGCGCCAGCGCCTGGCCGGTCGGCATGGGAGCACCCTGTTTCGGCTGCTCCGAGCAGAACGTGGGCTTCACCGAGGCGCTGCACTCCCCGGCGCGCCTCGACAACCTGGACGTCACGCCGCCCGCCCTCTTCCCCGGCGTCGACGGCGGGGGGGGCAAGGGGGTGACCACCGCCGCGGCCGCAATCGCTGCGGGCGTGGTGGGCGCCGTGGTCGGCGCCGGCCTCGCAACCTCCAAGAAGGTGGGCCAGGCCGAGGAAGTCAGGAAGTAAGGAGACGCGCGATGAAGAGGCGGGAATTTCTCAAGCTGACCGCGGCGAGCGGGCTGCTCCTCGCCACCGACGCGGGCGTCTCCCGCGCGTCGGAAGCGAAGGGGCCGTCGCCCGATGCCGTCGGAATCCTGTTCGACGCCACGCTCTGCATCGGGTGTAAGGTCTGCATGGTGGCCTGCAAGAGGGAGAACAGCGTGCCGGGGGGCGCCCTCTGGACCGAGGGCATGACCAGGCCCCCCTTCGAATACAACCCCGGACTCAGGAACTGGGACATGGCGACGGATCTCACCTCCCGGACCCTGAACATCATCCTGACCTACCGCAACGGGACGGGTAATACGAAGAACGCCGAGATCGACGGCTACACGTTCGTGAAACGGCACTGCATGCACTGCGCAGAGCCGGCGTGCGTCTCGGCCTGCCCGGTCTCGGCGATGACGAAGGACAAGAAGACGGGGATCGTTACCTACGACAAGGACGCCTGTATCGGCTGCCGGTACTGCCAGGTCGCTTGTCCCTTCAACATCCCGAAGTTCGAGTGGGACCAGGCCTACCCCCAGATCCGCAAGTGCCAGCTCTGCAACCATCGTCTCAAAGAGGGGAAATACGCGGCCTGCTGCGAGTTCTGCCCCGTCGGGGCCTCGATCTACGGGAAGGTGACCGATCTGCGGGCGGAAGCCGAGCGGCGCCTCGCCCAGACGCCGGGCGACTTCTACGACTACCCCCAGCAACGCGTCGACTCGTTCAAGACCGTGTCCAGCAAGGTCGCGCGGTACCAGAAGCATATTTACGGGGTGAACGAAGTCGGCGGCACGCAGTACCTCATGCTCTCGGGGGTGTCCCCCGACAAGCTCGGGCTGCCGAAGCTGCCCGAGAGATCGTTCACCGCGAAGTCCGAAACCATCCAGCACACCCTCTACAAGGGGATGATCGCGCCGGGCGTGCTCCTGGCGGGGCTGCTCTTTGCCGCCTACAGGAGCGGCCGGGGCCACGAGGGGGAGGACAAGCCATGAGCCACGTACACACGCCCGTCGGCGGGCCTCTGTTCACGAGGGTGTTCGCCATCGCGCTGGTCGTCGCCGGCATCGGGGCCTGGTTCCTCACCCAGCGCTTCATGTACGGCCTCGGGGCGGTCTCGAACATGAGCGACGGCTATCCCTGGGGCATCTGGATCACCTACGACGTGCTCGTCGGCACCGCCATCGGCTGCGGCGGGTACGCGATGGCGCTGCTGGTCTACATTTTCAACAAGGGGGAGTATCACCCCCTCGTGCGCTCCGCGGTGATGACGAGCCTCTTCGGCTACGCCCTCGCCGCGGCGTCGATCTTCGTCGACATCGGCCGCTACTGGAACATGTTCAACATCTTCAAACCCTCGCTGATGAACTTCAACTCGGTGCTGCTCGAAGTCGCGCTGTGCATCGCGGCGTACGTCGGCATCCTCTTTCTCGAGTTCTTCCCGACCTTCATCGAGGCCAGGGGCGGGCCGGGGGCGGCAAAGGGGTACAACAAGATCATGTTCATCCTCGTCGCGATCGGCGTGCTGCTGCCGACGATGCACCAGTCCTCGCTCGGGACGCTGATGGTGATCAGCGGGGACAAGCTCTCGCCGCTCTGGCAGTCCGGCCTGCTGCCGTTCTACAACGTGACCACGGCGATCCTGATGGGTTTCGGGATCGTGATCTTCGAGTCCTACCTCTCGGCGGTGGCCTTTAAGCGCCCGTTCGAGACCCCGCTTCTGTCGAAGGTCGCGGGTGTGATCCCCGGGCTGCTGATCGTCTACCTGGTGGTGCGCTGGGCCGACCTGCTGCTGCGCGGCGCGCTCGGGAGCGCGTTCGCCGGGACGGCCGGCCTGATGTTCTGGATCGAGAACCTGCTCTTCGTTGCCGCGCTGGCGATGCTGATGCCGGCGGCCAGGCGCACGAGCGCGAAGAGCCTCTGCCGGGCCTCCTTCGTGCTGTTGCTCGGCTGCGCGGTCCTGAAGTTCAACATGTACATCGTCGGCTTCCAGCCGGCCCCGGGGTGGCGCTACTTCCCCTCGGTCCCCGAGATCATGGTCACACTCGCGATCGTCGCGGTCGAAATCATGGCCTACCTGATCTTTGTGAAGAAACTGCCGGTGCTCGCCGCACCCGAGCACACCTAACCGAGAGCAGAAGGAGAGACACACTATGGCCAAGAGAGTCGTCATCGACCCGGTCACCCGGATTGAGGGCCACCTGCGCATCGAGTGCGAGGTGGAGGGCGGAAAGGTCACCAACGCCTGGTCGTCGGGCCAGATGTGGCGCGGCGTCGAGACCATCCTGCAGGGGAGGGACCCGCGCGACGCCTGGGCGTTCACGCAGCGCTTCTGCGGCGTCTGAACGACCGTCCACGCACTGGCTTCAGTGCGTTCGGTCGAAAACGCCCTTGGGCTCGAGATCCCGCTCAATGCGCAGTACATCCGCAACCTGATGATGGGCGCGCACGCGGTGCACGACCACATCGTGCACTTCTACCACCTGACCGCGCTGGACTACGTCGACCTGGTCTCGGCGATCACCAAGGGCGACCCGAAGGGCGCCGCAGCGATCGGCGCGAAGCTCTCGCCGTGGGCGCACAACACCGTCGCCGAGATCAAGGCCTCGCAGGACCGGCTCAAGGCCTTTGTCGGCTCGGGGCAGCTGGGCATCTACGGCAACGGCTACTGGGGCCACCCGGCGATGAAGCTGCCGCCGGACGTCAACCTGCTGGCCGCGCACCACTACCTGCAGGCGCTGCACTACCAGCGCCGGATCAATATGGTGGTCAGCATCCTCGGCAGCAAGACTCCGCACGTGCAGACGATCACCGTCGGCGGCGTGACCAACCCGATCAACCCGAACGCCCCCGACGTCCTGAACATGGAGCGCCTCTACTACGTCAAGACGCTGCTCGACGAGGCCAACGATTTCGTCAAGCAGGTGCTGGTCCCCGACACGGCGGCCGTCGGCGCGCTCTATGCCGGCGACATCGCCACCGTCGGCAAGAGCCACATGAACTACCTCTGCGCGCCCGACATGCCGATGGACACCAAGGGGACGCAGTTCATGCTGCCCGGCGGCTACATTCCCGGCGGGGACATTTCCAAGTACGCGCCGATCAAGGAGTTCGGGTCCCAGTTCTTCAAGGAGAACGTCCAGGAGAGCATCAAGCACTCCTGGTACGACGGCGACTGGAGCAAACACCCCTGGGACGAGTCGACCGACCCGAAGTACACCGACTGGAAGGAGACCGTCACCGAGGGGAGCAAGTACAGCTGGGTCAAGTCCCCGACCTTTCAGGGCAAGCCCGCGCAGGTCGGCCCGCTCGCGAACGTGCTGTGCATGTTCGCCGCCGGGCACGAGCCCACCAAGAAGTACGCGACGGCGGTGCTCCAGATGGCGAGTGACGTCGCGAAGACCCAAGTCGGTCTCGGCGCGCTGCACTCGACGCTCGGCCGCGTGGCCGCGCGCTCGATCCGCTGCGCGGTCTTGAACGACACTCTGCAGGAACAATTTGCGGCCCTGATGGCGAACATCGTCAAGGGCGACACCACCACGTTCAACCCGCCGACGTTCCCGAAGGGCGAGCAGCGCGGCTTCGGGTTCCACGAGGCGCCGCGCGGGATTCTCTCGCACTGGATCGTGATCCAGGACGGCAAGATCAAGAACTACCAGGCGGTCGTGCCCTCGACCTGGAACGCCTGCCCGCGCAACTCCCAGGACGTGCGCGGCCCGTACGAGGAGGCGCTGATCGGGATTTCGGTGGCCGACACGGAAAAACCCCTGGAGATCATCCGGACAATCCACTCCTTCGACCCCTGCCTGGCCTGCGCGATCCACCTGACGGACAAGGACAAGGACAAGACGATCAAGGTCAAGGTCCTGTAGCAGCGGCGTGAACAGCCCGGGGGGACAATCGTCCTCCCGGGCTTTTTCTTTCTCATGACAAACCATGTGGATTGCATCGTCGTTCGCAGGGGCGGGGTTGATCCCCGCCCGATTTGGGTAACAACGGAGGTTTCATGAAGACGCTCGTGTTGGGAATAGGAAATGTCCTGCTTCAGGACGAGGGGGTCGGTATTCACGCCCTCGGGGAGCTGCAGCGGCGTTTCACCTTCGACGACGATGTCGAATTCCTCGACGGCGGGACCGCCGGCATCGAGTTGCTGAGGTATCTCGACGGCAAGGATCGCATCCTCATCGTCGACGCCGTGGCCGCCGGTCACCCCCCCGGCACCGTATTCCGCGTCGAGGGGGAGGATGTGCCCCGGATGTTCCACATCCGCATCAGCCCGCACCAGATCGGCCTCTCCGACGTGCTCGCCACGGCCTTGATTTCGGACACGCTCCCCGGCGAGATGGTGCTTTTCGGCATGGAACCGGAGACGATGACCATGGGCCTGGCGCTGACGGCGACCGCCGAGGCGAGCCTCGGCAAGCTCGTCGATTCGATCGCCGACGAACTGCGCCGTCTCGGCCACCGCGTCGAGCAGCGCCCGGATCCGGCTCCTCGCCAGCTCGAATGGAATCCCGGTCCGTAACGATTGCTCCGTAATCCTTCAGTGAGGGGTAGCACAATTGGTACCGTTCGCCCTGAGCCGTGAGCTTGTCGAACGGTCGAAGGGCGCTTGTGGATAGGGCAAAGTTCCGTTCATGGTTCGACCGTTCGTCAAGCTCACGGCTCACCACGAACGGAAAGCGTTTCCGCGCTTCACTGAAGGATTGCATTGCTCCCTTGATCATCATGGACATCCGCGAGGCGGCGGGCACTTCACTGAGGGAAGATGCGCGGAGCCGCCGAGAAGCCCGGGCCGGCGGCGTAGACGCACGACCGAAGGGAAGTACCCGCCGACTCGCGCACGACGACTGGTTGGCGGTTCGAAACCTGCTGGCGGTTCGAAACCTAGGCATCCGCGTCTTCATCGTTTATAATTCCATCATGTGCCTCGCCATCCCCTCGCGGATCGTCTCCACCGACGGTTTCACCGCCGTCGTCGACGTCTGCGGCGCGCGCCGCGAGGCCAATCTGATGCTGATGCCGGAGGAGGTCGCCCCCGGCGACTTCGTGCTCGTGCACGCCGGCTTCGCGATGCAGGTGGTCGACCGCGACACCGCGGAGGAGTCGTTGAAGTTCTTCCGCAGCCTCGTCGCCGCCGCCGAAGCTTCCGGCGAGAGCGCCGACGAAGTCCCCGAGGAATTCCGCGAACTGTTCGCGAAGGGCGACATCGCCTGGGGCGACGACCCCGCGAAGCCGACCGGCTAGAGCGCCGCCTACCCCGATTCCTCGTGCACGAGCTTTCGATCGCACTTTCCGTTCTCGACATCGTGCGCACCGCCGCCGCCGAATCGGGCCTCGCCAGCGTCACCGTGGTGCGCCTGCGCGTCGGCCGCGCCAGCGGCGTGCAGCCCGACTCGCTGCGCTTCGCATTCGACTGCTCCAAGGTCGACACTCCCGCCGCAGCGGCGGTGCTCGAAATCGACGAGGTCCCCGTCGGCGGCCACTGTGCCGTCTGCGATCGGGATTTCACCACCCCGGAGCCGTACGTTCTCGCCTGCCCGCTCTGCGGCGGGACGTCCTTCCGGGTCACCGCCGGGGACGAACTCCACGTGCTGGATCTGGAGGGGGAGCCATAGCGCGGGCTTTTTGCCCGCAAGACTATGGAGGCTTCTGCCTGATGACACCGAGGAATTATTGTCAACTAGACAACAGGGCCGTCTATCGCGGAAGGCAAAACCTTCTCGCGGATAGAGCAAATGTTTCGGAGGAATACCATGAAGGTCAAGGTCGTCACGAACATCCTCAAGGCCAACACCCGCATCGCCGAGGAGAACCGGCGGATGCTGCGCGAACGCGGGATCACCACCATCAACCTGATGTCCTCGCCCGGCGCCGGCAAGACGACGCTGCTGGCGCGCACGATCCGCGACCTGGGCGCGAAGATCCGCTTCGGCGTCATCGAGGGGGACATTCAAGGGACGCACGACGCCGAGGTGATCGCGGCGCTCGGCGTGCCGGTCATCCAGATCAACACCGCGGGCGGGTGCCACCTCGACGCGAACATGGTGCAGTCGGTGCTGCCGGAGTTGCCGCTGGAGGCGATCGACCTGCTGGTCATCGAAAACGTCGGCAATCTCGTCTGCCCGGCGGAGTTCGACCTCGGCGAGGACGCCAAGGTGATGCTGCTTTCGATCACGGAGGGCGACGACAAGCCGCTGAAGTACCCGCGGATGTTCCGCGAATGCGAGGCGCTGCTCGTGAACAAGGTCGATCTGGCGGCGCACCTTGAGGTGAGCCTCGAGAAGATCAGCGCCGATGCGCTCGGCCTGAATCCTGCACTGCGGGTGTTCGAGGTGTCGGCGCGCAGCGGACAGGGGCTGGAGACCTGGTACGCGTGGTTGGAAGGGAAACTGCAACATTCGTTGGCGCATTGAGGTGACCGGGGTCGTGCAGGGCGTCGGGTTCCGGCCGACCGTCTGGCGACTGGCCCGCGAACTGGGCGTCACCGGCTTCGTGCGCAACTCGTCGGCCGGCGTCGAGATCGAAGTCGAAGGGGATCGCGCGGGGGAGTTCGAAGAGGCGCTGCGGGCGGCTCCCCCTCCCCTCGCCCGGATCACCAGCATCGAAAAACGTGAGGTCCCCGAGCAAGGCGCCGCCGGCTTCGTGATCCTGCCGAGCCGCGAGGCGGGCGCGTCGACCGAGCTCTCGCCCGACATCGCCACCTGCGGCGATTGCCTGCGCGAGTTGGCCGACCCGGCGGACCGGCGCTTCGGCTACCCTTTCACGAACTGCACCAATTGCGGGCCGCGCTACTCGATCACCCGGGGGGTGCCGTACGACCGCCCGAACACGACGATGGCGCCGTTCGCGCTCTGCCCGGCGTGCGCGCGCGAGTACCACGACCCGCGCGACCGGCGCTTCCACGCGCAGCCGAACGCCTGCGCGGACTGCGGGCCTGCGGTCACGTTCAGCGACGGCGGAAACGCCGGGACCCTTCGGGGCGCCGATGCCGTCCGCGTTGCGGTCGAGTTGTTGCGCGGCGGGGGCATCCTCGCCCTCAAGGGCCTGGGCGGCTACCAGCTGGCCTGCGATGCCCTCGACGCGGCTGCGGTGGAGAAGCTGCGCGAGCGCAAGCGCCGCAGCAACAAGGCGTTCGCGCTGATGGCGCCGGACCTCGACGCCGTGCGCACCTTCGCCGAGCTCTCCGCGGAGGAGGAGGCGCTGCTCGTGTCGCCCGAACGGCCGATTGTCCTTCTCACGCGCAGGTTCGGGATCGGCATCCCCGATGCGGTTGCGCCCGCCGCAGCCGAGCTCGGGTTCATGCTCCCGAACACGCCGCTGCACTGGCTGCTCTTCCACACGCGCCTCCCGGCGCAGCCTGCCGACCGGGACAGACTCCGAGCCTCTGGCCGCCGCCGCTCCCGGGGCGGCTCGAACTTCTCAGCGCTGGTGATGACCAGCGGCAACGTCGCCGACGAGCCGATCGTCAAGGACGCCGAGGCGGCCCACCGCGTGCTGGCTCCGTTCGCCGAAGGTTTTCTCGACCACGACCGCGGGATCTTCATGCGCGTTGACGACTCCGTCGTGCGCCGCCGCGACGGGCGGACGCAGTTCATCCGCCGGGCGCGCGGCTACGTTCCCGCGGCGATCCCGCTGCCCGGGTCCGGTCCGCCCGTGCTCGGGTGCGGCGCCGAGGTCAAGAACACCTTCACGCTGACCACCCCGGGCGCGGCCGTCGTCAGCCAGCACATCGGCGACCTGGAAAACCACGAGACGCTTCAATTCTTTCTGGAGACGCTGGAGAACCTGAAGTCCGTCTACCGCGTCTCCCTCGTCGCGATCGCGCACGACCTGCATCCGGGCTACTTCTCGACCCGCTGGGCGCTCGAGCAGCCGGGCGTCGAGCTCTGGGGTGTGCAACACCACTGGGCCCACGTCGCCTCGGTGCTCGCGGAAACGGGGCTCGCCGGCCCCGTCATCGGCGTCGCCCTCGATGGTTCCGGCTACGGGCCCGACGGCACGGTCTGGGGCGGAGAGTTCCTGATCGCGGACGGGCGCTCCTTCGAGCGCGCCGCCTCGTTCAAGCCCGTCCCGCTGCCCGGGGGCGAGGGGGCGATCCGGCACCCCTGGCGCATGGCGCTGAGCTATCTCGCGGCGGCTGGGGGGGGGGTCATCCCCGATCGGGCCGCGGTGCGGATGCTTCGCGCCCGGGTCGGCGAGTCCGACGCCGAGAATGTGCTCCGGGTCCTCTCCAACAGGTCCCTCTCGCCGCTCAGCTCCGGCGCGGGCCGGCTGTTCGAGGCCGCTGCCGCCCTCGCCGGCCTCTGCGACCACAACAGCTTCGAGGGCGAGGCGGCGATGCGGTTCGAGGCCGCGGCGGGCGGACAGATCGGGGAGCCGTACGAATTCACGTTGACTGATGACGGCCTGCCGCGAATCGACTTCTCGCCGGCGTTTCTCGCGCTCCTCGATGACCTGGAGCGTGGCACCGACGTCCGGCTCATCGCCGGGCGATTCCACGCGACGGTCGCCGCCGCCGTCGTCGAGCAGGTCGATCGCCTGCACCGCGCGACCGGCCTGTGTGACGTGGCGCTCAGCGGCGGCGTGTTCCAGAACCGTCTGCTGCTCGGGGCGATCACACGCGGCGTCCAGACGTTGGGGCTGCGCGTGCACGCCAACTCCCGTGTCCCCGCCAACGACGGCGGCATCAGCCTCGGCCAGGCCTTCCTGCTGCGCGAGCGTCTCCGTTAGCCCGGGTCGGCAGCGAGGGCTTTTTCCGCCCCGGCGGCGTTGCGGGTCGGGCTGCTTGTGCGGTGTGCACGAGCACACCTCCGCGCACCCGTCCCCGCTGCCTTGCCGGGACGCAAAAATCCGCTCCCTGCCGACTCGGGCAGCACGTGCTCGGTTGACAAGGGCATCGTGATGTCGGGTATGTCGCGTTCGGGCGGGGGTCAACCCCGCCCCTACGGCGAACCATTGCTGGTGTAGGGGAGGGGTTCACACCCCCTCCCGCATCGCAGATGGGCCGTTTTCAGCGGCCGTAACGATCGCGGAGAGGCTGATCAAAAGTGTCCAGATGCAAGGCGGGCTCCAATCCGGCGACTGAGGCGGGCTGGTGCCCGCCGCAGGGAGCCGGATGGAGCCCAACGCGGCAGATGGGCCGTTTTCAGCGGCCGTAACTGCTACTTGCTTGCGAACTCCGGCGGGGTCGGGCTGTCCTCGACCAGGAACGTGTGACAGTTATCGCAGTCCTGCGGAATCGTGTACTTCCCGTCGGCGGTAGTCAGCTTGTCGTCGTGGCAGCGCCAGCAGCCGGCGAAGCCCTCGTCGGTGCTCGGGTCGGGATGCCCGATGTGGTTCGGATGGGTCTCCCAGTTCGTGTTCATCTCCGGGAAGACGATGCGTCCGTAAATGTCAGCGGCCGCCTGGGCGCCCCGCTCGACGAGATCTTTCGGCGCGGCCGGGTAGCCGGCAGCGTAGAAGGACTGGACCGACTTCTTGACTTCCTGCATGCCGCCATCGTGGGTCGGGTACTTGGCCTGGACGGCCTTCATCGCCTCGCGCTTGAAGAAGGGGAGCTTCGCGAGGTCCGGGTGGCTCTCGATGGCCTCGTCGACGGCCCGGTTCGGGAACTGGAAGAGGTGCGTCGGCCGGTTGTGGCAGTCGATGCAGTCCATCGTCCGGGCCTGCGCCAGCTCGGCGGCGGTGAGAACCTTGTCGCCCTTGCGCGTGTACGTGCGCACCTCGCCGCTCGATGTCGTCAACTCCACCCAGGAGATCCCGAGCCGCCGCGGGTCGCTCTCGATGTACCGGATCTTGTTGTCGGAGTAGATGTGCCACCAGTGGATGCCGCCGTGGCGCCCGCTGTCGAGATCGCCGCCGCCGGTCTTGATGAGCATCGCGTTGTAGCTTGCGGTGTTCGGCTCGTCGTCGGCGTAGCGCACGAACGCGTGGAGTTTGTCGCCGATGTGTTTGGAGGGCCAGTGGCACTGCTCGCAGGTCTCCCGCGCCGGACGCAGGTGGGCGATCGGGGAATGGATCGGGCGGCTGAAGGTGTTCAATGTCGTCGATATGACCTGGCGCAGCCCGTCGACCTTGGCCTTCACGAACCAGGAGGCGCCCGGGCCGATGTGGCACTGCACGCACATGACGCGCGAGTGCGGCGAGCCCTGGTACGCCGTGTATTCGGGTGACATTACGGTGTGGCAGACGGTGCCGCAGAAGCGGGGCGACTCCATGAACTCGACGCCGAGGTAGGTGACCGTCGCGAAAATGACCGCGTTCGCGAAGGTCAGGCCGAGGAAGATCAGCACCCCCTTGCGCAGGTGCGCGTCGTTGAAATCCAGCTTCGGGAAACGGTTCATCTCCTCGTCGCTGACGTGCGCGGCGAGCAGCTTGCGGCGGCGCAGCCAGATGCCGACGGGCATGGTGATCAGGCCGCCGACGAAAACGCCGGGCAGGATCATGAAGGCCATGATCCCCGAGTACGGGCCGAGGTGGCCGCCCATCATGTTGATGGAGACCACGGTGATCAGCAGCACCGCCGAGAGAACCGCGAGCACCGCGCCCGCGATGGTGATCGTGTTGTTGGCGTAGTTGAAGAAACGCCCCCGCATATCCAACGATTTCAATTGCTCCGCGTCCATGCCGTCCCCCCTGCCCCACTCGCGATGCTCAATCCCGTGTCCGACTCGTACGAATCCGGAAGCATACTTTCACCGGGAATCCCTGTCAAGTATCGCGAGGCCGACGGAAGTAACCCTTCAGTGAGGGGTAGCAAAATCAGTACCGTTCGCCCTGAGTCTGTCGAAGGGCGCTTGTGGATAGGGCAAATTTCCGTTCATGGTTCGACCGTTCGTCAAGCTCACGGCTCACCACGATCGGAAAGAGTTTCCGCGCTTCACTGAAGGATTACCGACGGAACACGGCCACCCCCGGCGGCGAGTGCATCGCAGCGAGCCGCCGGATCGCCTCAGCGCAGCGACGCCTCCAGAGCCCGCCGGTAGAGATCGGCGGCGATTGGCAGTGCGCCGCGGCGCTCCGCGACGGCCCCGAGGTCGTAGAGCAGCCGCGGCTCGGCGGGGCGCAGCCCCGCGGCACTGGCCTCGCTCGCGCGGTATTCCTCCTCCCGGCCGAGGAACTTCTGCGTCAGCGCGAGCGCGAGCGCGTACCCCCCGTGGTCGGGGAACTCGGCCGCAAGCTCGCCGAAGAGAGCCGCCGCTTCCGCGAGGCGGTCCGCGCGAAGGCTGGCGGCCGCGGCCTGGTACGTTGCCTCGGCATCGTGGGGGTCGATCTCGCGCACCTTCATGAACGCCGCCCGCGCCTCCTCGACCCGGCCGTTGCGCAGGTGATGCAGCCCGAGTTCCCGGTGCGGCTTCTTGAAGGCGGGGTCGCGCTCGACGGCCATCAGGAACTGTGCGACCGCCTTTTCCTCCTGCCCCTTCTCGAGGAGCAGGCGGCCGAAATTGTAGTACATCAACCCGTGATTCTTCGGAACGTACTCGCGAACCGGGCGCAACTCCTCGGAGGTGGGCAGCCCGAGCGCCTTGCGGACCGCGTCGGCGAGATCCGAACGCATCGTCGTCGGATAGCCCGCCAGCGTGAAGACGACGCGGCCGGCCGCATCGAGCACCAGGCTCGAGGGGACGGCCATCGTCCCGAGCGCGTTGAAGGCGACGAGGCCCTCGTCGAGGAGCACCTTCGCCGTCGAGTGCGTCTGCGCCACGATGGCGCGGATCGCCTCCCGGTCGGCCGCGGAGATGGCGAGGTGCTCGGCATTGACGGCAACCAGCTGCAGCCGCTGCGGAGCCAGTTCGGAGCGGAGCTTCTCGAGGTCCTCGAGGATCTCGCGGGAGCGCGGGCTCCAGGTCGCCCAGATCACCACCACCGTGACGTCGCCGATCAGCGCGCCGGACTCCCAGCTGCGGCCATCGAGATCCTTCGACGCGAACGCGGGGAGCGGCTGGCCGAGCTCGACGTGCTTGAAGGCTGCAGCGCCCCCCGGCGGCAACGCCGCGATGACGCCGAGCAGCGACAGAAGCGCCGCGGCCGCTGCGCCCCGCCTCACGGGGGATCCCGGCGCTGCCAGCGACCGAGGACCACGGAGGCCACCGCCGCGAGCAACCCGAAGGAGAAGAGGCTGGCGACGCGGGCGACTCCCTGGAGCGCCACCAGATCGTAGAAGAAGACCTTCGCCGCCCCGACCAGCGTCACCAGGATCGCGACGCTGCGCAGCTCGGTGCTGCGGCGCGAAAAGGCCAGCGCGAACAGCGCCATGGCGGCGACGGTGATGACGACGGACTGGACGCCGCCGAAGGCATTGCGGGGATCCGCCAGGCGGGAACTCAGGAGCAGGAAGGCACCGGTGCGCACCAGGAAGAAACCGCCCGCCAGCGACGCGGTCAGCAGCGCCACAGCGCAGCGATCGCCGACGCCGATGAACGCGAAGGTCAGCGAACCCTCCGGCGGGGCGTGACGGCGACACCAGCGGTAGTGCAGCAGACCTGCGAGGGCGAGCGTCCCGGCGGCAAGCGCCGCGATCCCGGGGCTGGCCGCGGTCCGCCCTCCCGCCACCAGCAGCAGCGTGAGTGCGACGGCGACGGCGACCTGCAGCAGGTAGGAGATGGCCCGGGTCCCCCCGCTGTGCCAGCGCGCCGAAAGCAGTGCCAGACCGAAAGCGGTTAACGACAGCAGCGGCAGGGCCCCGAGGAGGGAGCCCGTGGCCGACGAGAACCCGAGCGCGAAGAGCGCCACGGCGGCGACGGCGAAGGCGTTCAGCGCGTAGGCGCCGCCGCCGCCCCGCAGGCCCGACCAGGCCGCCATCGCGACGAGCCCGGCGGCCACGAGCAGCCCCGTGACGCCGAGACTGCGGACCGTTCCGTTCGCCGTGGCAACCTGGAGCGTCGCGACGTAGGCAACCGTGCAGCCGAGGAGCGGCAGAACCAGCGACAGCACCGAAGGCCGCAGTCGCGGCGGACGCAGCAGTCCGGCGAGAGCCTGGCCGACCCAGAGCAGCGCGAATCCGTTCACGAGATAAGGGAACCAGGCGGTGCCCGCGATCTCCCCCGGGGGGCAGTCCGGCGCCAGCGAGACCTTGATGCGCACGCTCCAGATGAACAACGTCAGGGACGAGAGCGCGAAGAGCGCCCAGCCGACCCAGTCGCCCTTGAGACGCCGCGAGACGAAAATCCCGAGGAAACTCGCGCCGAGCAGCAGCGCGGCGAGCGGCGCGAATTGCGGCCGCGGGATCGTCAGAGCGACGCCGGCGATCGCGACGCCGAGCACCCCGATCACCCCCGGGAGCGCCATCTTGCTGCGTTCGCCGAGCAGCGTCATGAACAGGCAGGTCGCCCCCAGCGCCCCGAATGCCGCTGCCGTGCTCAGCGACGCGAAGCGAGTGTGCGTCTCGACGACGATCGAGCAGAGCAGAACCGCACCGCAGACGGCGAACACGGGGGCCAGAACGCTGCGCCGGGAAATAAGCACCCAGCCGGCGAACATCAGCGCTGCCGCGTAAGCCACCCCCGCGAAGGCGCCGGCCCGCGAACCGACGACGCCGCTGTCGGTGAGGGTGCGCAGCAGAAGCGCTGCCACCAGCAGGAACGACACCGTGGAGACGCGCGGCAGCAGCGCCGAGGCGCCCGCCCAGCGCGCGATCGCCCCCTCCCCGCCCGGCGCGGGCGCGGGCGCAGGCAGCGGCGTCGCGATCGGCGTTGTGGTGCCGCTTGGCAGCTTGGCGTCAGCGCTCACCGCCGCCGCGGCCGCGGCCGCCGGCTGAAGGTCACTCCGCGGTCCGCCGGCGGCGCCCTCGACCCGCTCCAGTCTCAGGCGCAACGCCCCGAGTTGCGACTCCAGTTCCGCGATCCGTCCCTCGATCCCTATTGTGCTCCCCATCGCGCGCCCTCCCCGCCCAGGCTGCTGAAGAACCGCACGAATCTAGTGGTCCGCCTCCGCCGGTTCGCCATCCTCCATGGCGATCTCGCCCGCGGCGTAGGCTTCCTCGACCGACCGGAACATCGGCAAGAACTTCTCGAAGACCACGAGGATCACGAACGGCAGCGAGATGATCAGCAGCGCCGGCAGGATCCCCTCCTTCTCGAAGAAGCCCGGCTCGTACATGCTGCGCAGCCCGCGCAGGCTCTTCGAAAAGAGCTGGCCGCCGATGACGACGTTCCAGCGCATCGAGAAGACCTGGACCAGCAGGATGCACGATGCCGTCCCGGCGAGAATGTTCTGCACGCGCGCCTTCATCTGGCTGCCCAGCAGCACGACGATCAGCAGCAGGATGAACGGGATCAGCGAGCCGATGATCAGCTGCATCGAGATGAAGCTGAACGAGAGCCGCGTCGTGAGCAGCTGGCGGATGATCACCCACTCCTCCGAGCTCTCGTAGGCCAGCGTGATGATCTCCAGCAGTTCGAGCGTCACGGTGAGGATCATGAAAAGCCAGAGCCAGCTGGCCATCGTGGCCACGGTCTTGCGCAGGATCGGCAGGCCCTTGAGCGCCATCGCCGCCATGTACATCAGGATCATCGCCGCGATCCCCGAGACCACCGCGGAGAACAGGAAGATGACCGGCATCAGCGGCGTCGACCACCAGGGGTTGGCCTTGAGCGCGCCGAAGAGGAAGCCGACATAGCCGTGCAGGAAGCAGGCCGAGGGGATGCCGATCGCGGTCAGCACCGTGACGATCTTGTGGTCGGTCTTGAGCGCCGCCTCGGAGATGTCGTAGGTCCGCAGCGCGAGCATCGAGAAGACGAACCGCTTGAAGCCCCGGCTCTGTCGCGCGGTCATGACGATGTCCTTGCGGAAGACGAACCAGATCTCGAGGATCAGGATCATCAGGTACCAGTTGTAGACCAGGCCGAAGCCGGCCATCGCCGAGGAGGAGTTCGGGGTGACCATGATGTTGAAGGCCCGCTCGGGGTGGCCAAGGTGGTTGACCAGCGGCAGCGTCGCCACGGCCATGAAGGCGAAGGAAGCCACGAGCGAAAAGCGGCCGATCGGCCAGAGCTCCTTGCGACCGAAGACGTGGTAGAGCGAGGAGACGATGAAGGCCCCCGCGACCAGGCCGGTGACGTAGGGGTAGAGCACGATCATCAGCGACCACAGGATGTGGATGTCGTTCGGAAACAGAAAGCCCTGCAGTTCGGGGATCATCGGACCTCCTTGTCGAGCGCGCTGTAGTAGCACGAGGGCTCCGTGAGCAGCTCGGGCTGCAGCACCGCGACGCGCTCGGTGATGATGCGCTTGCGCACCGGGTCGAACTGGTCCTTCATGTCCGCGAGCTGGCGCGCCCCGACCGGGCAGGCCGCCACGCAGGCCGGCTTCAGCCCCTTGGTGATGCGGTGGTAGCAGAGCGTGCACTTGTGCGCGGTGCGCGCATACGGCGTGTTCTCATCGTGGGGAATGAACCGCGAGCCGTAGGGGCAGGCCTGGACGCAGTAGCCGCAGCCGACGCAGTGCTCCTGGTCGACGAGGACGACGCCGTCTTTGGTCCGGTAGCTGGCGCCGACGGGGCAGACCTGCACGCAGGGGGAGGCGGCGCAGTGGTTGCACATCTTCGGGACGAAGAAGGCCTTCGCGATCTTGACGTGGCTGACGTTCTCCTCGAAGCCGTCGAGCCCGCCGTTCGGCGAGTCCACCTCGGCCTCCCCGTCCTCGGAGATCTCGTAGCGCTCGATCCAGGTGCGGAAGAAACCGTCCGGGACGTTGTTCTCGGCCTTGCAGGCCTTGACGCACATCCCGCACCCGATGCACTTCACGGTGTCGATGAGGTAAGCGTACTGGTGCTGTTCCCAGTCGTAGTCTCCGAGCGGCGATCCGCCTTCGGCGCCCGGTTGCGCGGCATTGCCCTTGCCGCCGGGCCCGAGCAACAAGAACACGGCGCAGCCGCCGGAGGCCAGCGCGGCCTTCCTGATGAATTCCCTGCGAGAGACGTTGTCCATCCGTGCTCCCCTCCTACGGCGCGGGATTGTGCGGGTTGTGACAGTCGAAGCAGACCTGGTCGGAGAGTTCCGCCCCCTGGTCCTTCACATGTTTCTCGATGTTGATCTTCGGGAAGTCGTCCCGCCGGGCGATGAGGTCGCGATGGCAGCGGCCGCAAAGGCGAGTCACGCTCTTGACCCGCGGCATGTCGGCGGTCTTCTTCCCGTCCTTGACGTGCGCGGCGAGCGCGTCGTGGCAGTCCTCGCACGGGACGGCGACGTGCCCGCCCCCGTCATGCTCGGTCTTCTTGTCGGCGTGACATTTCGCGCAGGACTCGTTGCCGCCGTGGCGCACCTCCCGGGCGGCATGTTCAGGCAGGTTGGAGGCCCGATAGTGGCCGTACCTCCCGAACGTCTCGGGAACGGCGAAGATGCGGGCGATGAGGGCCGCGACGATAACCGCCCCGAGGAGGAGGAAGATCCGGAAGACGTGCTTCTTATGCTCTATGGCCATGGTCCCTTCCCCTGGTGGTTGTTGCGCGCCCTGTCGCGCGCCCTCTCGTCGACGGGCCCGCGAGGCAGGAACCGTTCGTGTTAGCTGCCATTGTTCAATGCCGGGGCTTGCGGCCGGTGCGCCCGGGTGTCGGAGCGGGGTCGAAGGGAAGCGTCTCCCGCGAAAACAGTCTGGCGATGAACGGAGTGCGCCCGCCTTGCGGCTCGGGGCACTCGTCATACGGGAGGCACTCGGACTTCAGAAGTCTGGAAAAGAACGAAACACGGTTGGGATCGAGCGGCGGCTCGGGAAGTTCATCGAGGCGCTCGGACTGCACGATAACCCTCATCATCTCTGCGAACCGCCCCGAAGAGCCACCTGCCATCGCCGCCTCCTTTGTCATCCATACCCTAGCAGGCTATAATCTATTAAGCCAATAGCAATGCTGTCAATATAAATTTCAAAGCTCCTCGACAGGCGTGTGGCTTTTGCCGATCTTCGTACTATAATCCGGTCCCAATGCCCAATCCGACCATCGAGGAGCTCTCGCACGGCATCGCCGCGCTCGCCCGGGCGATCGACCGCCCCGTGCGGCTGATGGAGGTCTGCGGCACTCATACCGTCGCGATCTTCCGCCACGGCATCCGGGCGCTGCTGCCCGACACCATCCGGCTGCTCTCCGGCCCGGGGTGCCCGGTCTGCGTCACGGCGGCGGCCGACGTCGAGGCCGCGATACTGCTCGCCAGAGGCGGCAACGCAACGCTGGCGACCTTCGGCGACATGATGCGCGTGCCGGGAAGGAGCGAATCGCTCGCCGAAGCCCGCGCCGACGGCGCCGATGTCCGCATCGTCTACTCGCCGCTGGACGCGCTGGCGCTCGCAGCGAAGGATCCGTCCCGCGAAGTCGTCTTCTTCGCCACCGGGTTCGAGACGACTTCGCCGCTGGTCGCGGGCACGCTCTGGGAGGCCGAACGCCGCGGCGTCGCCAACTTCTCGATCTTCTCGGTCCACAAGACCGTCCCGCCCGCGCTTTCGGCCCTGCTCGGCTCGGGCGAGGTGCAGGTGGACGGCTTCATCCTGCCGGGACACGTCTGCACGGTGACCGGAGTGGCGCCCTACGACTTTCTGCCCGCGCAGTTCGGCAAGGCCGCCGTCGTCACGGGCTTCGACGCCGGGGACATCCTCTCGGGCATCGCGATGCTGCTCGCGCAACTGGCCGCCGGCCGGCCGCGCGTCGAAATCCAGTACACGAGGGTCGTGCGACCGGAGGGGAACCCGCGGGCGCGCGAAATCCTCGGCCGGTTCTTCGAGCCGGCGGACGCGCACTGGCGGGGCATCGGCACGATCCCGGGCAGCGGACTGGAGTTGCGAGCGGCTTTCGCGCACCGCGACGCCGTGCGCAAGTTCGGCCTCGAGCGGCCAGCGGTCCCCGACCCCGCGGCCTGCCAGTGCGGCGCCGTCCTCAAGGGCATCAAGTCCCCGCCCGACTGCAAACTCTTCGGGAAGGCCTGCACCCCCGAGCGGCCGATCGGCGCCTGCATGGTCAGCAGCGAAGGCAGCTGCGCCGCCTACTACAAGTACGAGGCGAACGGCTGAGGCCGATGGAAGAGCGGATCCTCCTCGGTCACGGCAGCGGCGGGCGCATGATGCACCGTCTCATTCACGAGGTCATGGCGCCGGCCTTCTCCGTCAGCGGTTTCGGCGACTCGGCGATTCTCGCGGCCGCCGGCCCGGGGCGACTCGCCTTCACGACCGACGGCTACGTAGTCTCGCCGATCTTCTTCCCCGGCGGCACCATCGGCGAACTGGCCGTCAACGGCACCGTCAACGACCTGGCGGTGAGCGGGGCGCGGCCCCTGGCCCTGAGCGCCGGGTTCATTCTCGAGGAGGGGCTCCCGCTCGCCGACCTGCGGCGCATCGTCGACTCCATGGCCGCCGCGGCTCGCGCGGCCGGGGTCCCGATCGTCGCCGGGGACACCAAGGTGGTCGAGCGCGGCAAGTGCGACGGCTGCTTCATCACCACGGCCGGCATCGGCCTCGTTCCCGAGGGGCGCGAACTCTCTCCCCGCTCGCTGCGGGCCGGAGACATCGTGCTGGTCAGCGGCCACACCGGGAGCCACGGGATGGCGGTGATGGCCGAGCGCAACGGTCTCTCCTTCGAACCGCCGCTTGTCAGCGACACGGCGGCGCTCAACGGCCTCACGGAGGCGATGTTCGCAACGGGGGCGGCGATTCGCGCGATGCGCGACCCGACCCGCGGCGGACTCGCGACGACGCTCAAGGAGTTCGCGCTGGAATCCGGGCGGCGGATTCTGGTGCGCGAGGCCGACATCCCGGTGCTGCCGGGGGTGCGCGGCGCGTGCGACCTGCTCGGCCTCGACCCGCTCTCCGTGGCCAATGAAGGACTGCTGATCGCGGTCGCCGCACCGGCGGACGCCGGCCGGCTGCTCGCGGCGATGCGCGCTCACCCGCGGGGCCGGCACGCGGCAATCGTCGGCGAAATCGGCGCCGAGGAGGACGCGAAGGTCCTGCTTCAGACGGCGGCGGCGGGCACCCGCATCCTCGACATGCTCGCCGGGGAACAGCTCCCCAGAATCTGTTGAAACCCGCCGTGCGGCAGGATACCGGGCAGTTTCGCCTGGCCGATTACTACTTCCTCGAGGGACTCAACGCGTTCGGCACCACGATCTTCTTCCTCGGCATCTACTTCCATGCCCGCCTCCAGCACGGCTTCAGCGACACGGCAAACCTGCTGCTCGCCGCGACGCAGGGAGGGGCTTATGTGCTCGCCGCGCGCGCGGGCGGGCGCTTCGCGGACCGGGTCGGGCCTAACCGCTCCATCCCGATCGGTCTAGCCGGCATGTCTCTGGCGCTGGTGTTCGGCTGGCAATCGACCCAGGACTTGCCCCTGTTTGCCGCCGTCGCCCTCTACAGCACATCGACGGCGCTCACCTGGCCGGCCCTCGAGGCGGCGATCGCCCGCGCCCCCGGCCGCGTCCCCCTCGCGCGCCGCGCCGGACTCTACAACGTCACCTGGTCGTTCGTCGGTTCGACGGGTTTTCTGGCGGGGGGCGCGATCTTCGCTAACGACCCGGACGCCGTCTTCTGGTTGCCGCTGGCGGCCCACATCATCCAGATCCTCTGGTTCGCGGTCAGGAGCGAAGCTCTTCGGACAACGAGGCCGGCACACCTCGGTCTTGCACCGAAGACGGGGATGCCTGTCCCGCACCCATTGACGGCGGAGGGGCGGCGCGAAGCGGGGGCCCGGGCATTGTTTTTGAAGTCGGCCTGGATCGCCAACGGCCTCTCCTACTTCCTCTTCGGGGCCTTCGCCGCCCTCGCCCCCACTCTCGGCGAGCGCCTCGGCCTCGAACTGCGTCTCGCAATCTGGCTCGTGAGCGCCTACCTCCTCGCCCGCAGCGCTTCCTTCATCCTCTTCTGGCGCTGGGAGGGCTGGGAGTACTCCCGCGGCTGGCTCGCCGCGGCGCTCCTCGTGCCGCCGGCCGCGTTCGCCGCGGTCATGTTCATCCGATCACCCCTGGCGGCCTTCGGCGCCCTGGTCGTGCTCGGCGCACTGTCCGGCCTCGCCTATTCGGCCTCCCTGCACGCCTCGCTCGACCGCGAGGGCGGCGCCGGGGAAGGCGGCGGCCTGCACGAGTGGGTCATCGGCCTCGGGATCCTGCTCGGCCCGTTCGCAGGCGCGGCCGGGGTGCGCCTGCTGGGCGGCATCGCCGGCGCCGGCGGACTGGTCACCGCCCTCGGCGCCGTCGCCGCGCTCCTCGGCCTCGCGCCCCTGCTGCGCCGGGTTCGTGACGGCCGCTGAAAAGGGCTCATCTGCGGCACGGGAGGGGATGAACCCCTCCCCTACGCTCACACCCGAGGATGAACCCCTCCTCTACGCTCACACCTGGGGATGAACCCTCCCCTACGCCCACACCTGGGGATGAACTCCTCCCCTACGCCCACACCCGGGGATGAACCCCTCCCCTACGCTCACCCATGAGTCGGCCGGCGCGGGAACGAACCCTTCCTGCATGCTGCCCCTTCAGATATCGTCCGGGACGCGTTCAGGTCGCGACGTTGTAGGCGGCCGGGTCCAGCGGCGACCCCGGCGGGAAGACGCGCGCCCCCATCTCGCGATCGAGCATCAGCAGGCCTTGCCGGTTTTCCCCGACCATTTCCAAGCCGGCGACCCCCTTCGCGGTGTTCGACTCCTCCTCGATCTGCTCGTTGTTGAACCAGGCGCACAGCGGCTCGGCGGTGTAGTCCATCTCCTCGCGCACCACTTTCGTGATTGTCCGGATGCGATCCGAGACGAACTGCTCGTGGGCGTACGCGTCCTTCCAGGCCTCCAGCGGGGAATTCCACGCCGTCTTGAGCTGCTTCAACGGCAGCAGTTCAACGGTTCCGCCGCGTTCGATGATGTGGTCGAAGAACTTCATCGCGTGGATCATCTCCTCGTGGGCCTGCGCGCGCATCCAGTGGGCCATGCCGTCCAGATTGTGCGTGTGGAACCAGGCGACCATCGAGAGGTAGATGTAATACGACTCAAGTTCATGCTTGATCTGCTCGTTCATCTCGTCGCGCACCCGCTTCGGTATCATGTCGCTCCTCCTCCTCGTTGGTTGTCGACTGTCGCAACTCCCGCCTGCGATCTTCGACCAGCGTCGCGTGACTGTCAACAACGGCGCCCGCGGGGTGCCTGGAGTGCGTCGCTTTCTCGCGAATCTCCGCCAGACACCGCGCGGGCCTGCCCCGGAAGAGCGAGATGCCATCCAGGTGCCGCCGCCCGATCACGGCGCGATCAGGAGCACTGCCGATAATACTTCCCGCCCATTCTAAAGTAGATACACCCCGGGCTGGCGTGGGCGAAGGCGATCAGCCAGTTTTCGATGCTGACAACTTTCTTGCCGCTGATCGCGGCCGGAAAACCGGCGGCATCCATGGGACGAAGCGGTTTGCCCTCCCCGTCCTTGACGACGGCCTTCATGACACCTTCTTCGGAATACTCGAGGTGGATCTGAATCTTCACCGACATGACTGTTCCCCCCTCGTGACGTGATTGCATCCGTCTGCCCCGGCCCGGCGTCCCAGGACTGCCGGCCGCCGCGCCGCCGTCCGTTCTCCCCTCGGCATCACCTCCCCGCCCGGCGATACGCTGCGTCAGAACGTCAGCGTGAGCCTGATGCTGAACACCCGCTCCGGCGCGACGTGCGACGAACCCGGATCGGTCTCCTGGTAGCGAAACCCCGCGTCGAATAGATTGTTCACCGCGACCGACGCGAAACCTAACCGCCGCGGGAGCCGGTAACCGACGCTCGCGTCGACGACCCAGAAGGAGTCGCCGCCTTCGGTGACGAGGCCGCCCACCGGGTCGCCGAAATTTCCCGTCTGATCGACGTAGGTCGCGGTGACGCCGAGGCGCGGGCCGCCGGGATGCGCCAGGTGGAGGCCGAGAGGCACCCGGGACGTCCGCAGATCGGTCAGCATCTCCTCGCCGACGAACTCGCTCCCCCGCTCGAGCCGCTCGAAGAACCACTCCGCGCTCAACGAAAGCCATGGATGCGCCGCCCAGTACAGGTAGGCCCGGGCGGAGTCCTCGCTCCACTCGACGGTGCCGGTTTCATCAAGACTGAACCAGGGGACCTCCAGTTGGCGCCGGGAGCCTTCGGCCCCGACGAAGACCGACCTGCCGAAGTGGTGGTCGGCGCCGACGCCGACGCGCCAGGCGTCGGTGCCTTCGCTCTCGTCGCGGAACTGGCTGAACCCGGCGACGCCGGTCGGTTCGACCGTCTGGTTCGAGAGCAGCGTCCGGTTCAGGACCCGGAACGCAGCGGCCCGCAGCGAGGTGCCCGGCGCGGGACTCCAGACCAGGCCGATCTTCGGGCTGACGACGGTGCGGTCGGCGATCGCGCCCTGGATCGCGTCCAGGGCGAGGCCGGCGGTCAGGAAGAGCTCCCGGCGCAGCTGGAGCGTGGGATAGAGATAGGCGTTGAAATGACTGATCGCGTCGGCGGTCGGCTCGCCACCGGCAAAGCCTTCTTCGCGATCCGCGCCCGCGTACCCCGCCCCTGCGACGAGGTTCAGCGCGGGGGCGCGGAAGATCTGCTGGACCTCGACGAGGTAGCCGTCCATCGCCGAGTCGGCCGAGTCGGCGGGTGCGGGAGAGAAGGAGATCTCATCGCGCTCGCGGCGCAGCACGAGCGAGACCACCGTGTCGTTCCGGGGCGACGCGGCATGGTGAAGCCCGAAACGCAGCGTCTCGCTTCGCGTCTGCTGCCGAAGCTCCGGGGCGTAATCCCCCTGGTTGAAGCGCAAAGGCCGGTCCCCCTTCTCCGTCGTGAAGATCCGCCCCTCCGCTTGCACGCTCGTGTCCGGGGTGAGTCGATACTGCAGGAACAGGTTGCCGATGCTCTCGTCGATGTCGTTGTTCTCGCGATAACCATCGGTGCGGTGGCGGTACGCGCCGCCGCTGAAGGAGAGATCCCCCCGCAGGCCACCGAGGACCGCCTCGGCGCCGGCGGTGTCGTTGCCCCCCGCCACCCCGCTGAGCTGCAGGGCGATGCGGTCCCCGTTGAAAAGGGGATTGAACTCGCTCGCGCCGATCCCGGACGGCCCGGTCCCTTCGAGGACGGCGAGATCCCCCTCGGCCAGCCGGGGCTGCACCGGCGTGACGCTCTCCGGGGAGAGGAGTTGCGACTGGAGCAGCTCGCTCAAGCGGGTGGTCTCGTGGCGCGGCAGGGCGCCGTAGGTGTCGGCAAGGAGGCGGTGGGCGGTGAAGTCGGCGGGGTCGAAGGCCAGGGAGCGCCACCCCTCGGCGAGCGCCAGATGACCGAAGCCGAGATCTCGATAGATCCGGCCCAGCCCGGAACTGCGCGCGGCGAGGTCTTCGTCGAGGAGCAGCCGCGAGCGGTGGACAGCGCGGTTGTCGTTCAGTTCGAGCGAGCGCTGCAACGCTTCGAGCGCCTGCACGGGCCGGTTCAGCGTCTCCTTGAGGATGGCATCGTAGAACCAGGGCGTCGGGTCCAGGGGGTCGAGCGCGCGCGCCGCGTCGAACTGACGCCCGGCCTGGAGGCTGCGCTTGTTGTCGAAGAAGGCTTTGCCGAGATAGCTGCGGAGCAGCGAGGAGTTCGGGTCGAGGGCGACGGCGATGGAGAGTCCCTCGAGTCCCTCCGCGCGCCGGCCCCGCCGGAAAGCCGTCAGCGCGAGGCCCAGACGGGGAAGCGGCGCCCCCTCGTCGAGGCCGGCGGCGCGCGTGAACGCCTCCCGCGCCCGGCGCAGGTCCAGCCCCGCGAGGTGGACGAACCCGAGTACGGACCAGGTCCGCTCGAGGTCGGCGGCCAGGCCCGTGGCTGTCTGGGCGGCGGCAAGCGCACGTTCGCGCTCCCCGAGGAAGAGCCGGAGTTCGGCGAGCCGCGCCCAGGCGAGTGCGTTCCGGGGGCTCGCGGCGACGGCGTGCTCGAGGCTCTCCGCGGCCCCCTGCAGATCGAATACAGCCTGTCTGGCGTACGAGAGGGCAATGAGCGGGACCGCCGCGCCGGGAGCGCCCGCGGTGGCGGCCCGGGCAAGGCGAAGCGCTTCGGCCGGTTCGTTGGTCGCGACGGCGATCACCGCCTGCAACGAGAGGGCAGGACTGAAGCCGGGTGCGAGGTCCAGCGCCGACGCCAGCTCGCGGCGGGCCTCCTCGACCCTCCCCGTCGCGAGAAGCAGACCGCCGCGGTAGGTCCGAAGGCCGGCGTCGGGCAGGGCCGCCGGCAGATCGGCCAAAGCGGCAAACGCCGCGACGGAGTCGCCGCGGGCGAAGGCCTCGCGGGATGCGCGCACGGCAGGTCCCCACGTCGGATGCTCGACGGTGGCCAGTTCTTCGGGGCCGTGACCGACCAGCGGGGGGTAGTACAGCGCCCACTGCACCGCGTCGCGAGGTCGGACCACGATCACCGGCTGAGGCGCCGCGCCCCGCATCGCCCGCGCCGACTGGCCTGCGGTGAGCCCGACGGAGCCGCTCTCGTTCGCGGCGACCACGCGGCCTTCGAAGACCGTGAGCGCGGTCTCCTCGTCGCCGACGCGGACCAGGAACTCCGTGCCTTCGACCGAGGCGTTCACGAACGGCGTGACGACGGTCAGGCTCCGGGGGATGTTGGACAGGAAGTAGACGACGCCGTTGAGCAGGCCGAGAAGCGAACGCTTCCGGTCTGCGGGGGCCGAGAAGCGCACCGCGGACTTCCGGTCGATGCGCAGCACGTTGCCGTCGGGGAGCAGCAGCGCCGCCCGGCCGGTCTCGCCGACCCGCACGACGTCTTCCGCGAAGACGAGGTCGCCGGCCTGCACGGCCGTCCACGGCGCAGCGTCCCCGCGCCGAACCTCGACCGTCCCCTCCGCGGAAGCCAGGCGTGCCACCCAAGCCGTCGCGGCGGCAGCGGCCTGCGGCGCCCCCGCGAACAGGGTGGCGGCAAGCACCGCCGTGCAGAGCAGCGACGCAGCCCCGGCGCCTCCCGATAATGGTCGCCTATTTCTCATCGATACGCACCGTGCCTTTCCAGCCGCCCGCCGGCGGCTTGAGCAGGTACTCGTCGCAGAGCGCGAGGTAGAGCCGGGAGGCGCCGTCCTCACCGTCGATCTCGAGACAGCGCCGGAAGTACCCAGCGGCCGCGCTCCACTGTGCGCGGCGAAAGGCCGGCAAGCCTGCCTCGAAGGCGGTGCAGAGCAACTGCCGGCTGGCAGTGCCCTCGCCCCGGGGACCGAGCAACTCGAAAACCTCCACGGGCCTGCTCTTGCCGGACAGAAGGAACGAGCCGAGTTCCCGGGTCAGGAACCCCTCGCACCCATTTTTCAACTCGGCGGAAACCAGGACGCTGGTGCCGAGCTTCTTGTTCAAGCCTTCGACCCGTGAAGCCGTGTTCACGATGTCCCCGATGGGAGTGTACTCGAAGTGCCCGCCCGCGCCAACATCCCCGAGCGAGACGTAGCCGGCGTGGACGCCGATGCGGGTCGCGAGCGCGGGGCGCGGCGCGGACGGCCCGGCGCGGTTGACCGCGGCGTCGATGGCCGCGGCCGCCCGGCAGGCGTTCGCGGTGAGCGCGGCGTCCGCGTGGGGCGAGACCCAGACTGCGAGCATCGAGTCGCCGACGAGGTCGGAGATTCTGCCGCCGTGCTCCGCGACTTTCGCGGAGAGGATTCCGAAGTAATCGTTCATGAGATCGCGCAGCCGGTCCGGCTCCATCGTCTCCGCGAGCCCGGTGTACCGGGCGACGTCGGTGAAGAGGCAAACGCTGTAGACGGTGCTGCTATCGCCACCCGGCTCGCGGATCTGCGCCGCGAGCCGCGCGACAACCGGGGCGGGAAGGTAGTAGCCGAACGCCCGCTCGAGCGCGCGGCGGCCGCGCTTCTCCTCGATGTAGCGCCACGACAAGGTGCCGAGCCAGGCGAGGGGCGACTGAATGAGCAGGGGCACGACCAGCGGAACCCAGACGGCGGCGGAGCCGAACCACGCGGCGGCGAGGGCAAACCAGGCCGCGGACAGCGCCGCGACCAGGCCCGCGGCGGCTGTCGGCGACAGAAAGCTGCAGATCGCCCCGGCGACCCCTGCCCAGACGAACAGCACAGTCAGCCGCAGCCGCTGGTCGAGTTGGCGAACCGGACGATCTTCCAGCAGGTTGGCGAAAGCCGTCGCGGCGATCTCCACGCCGTTGAGATCGATGCCGTCCGCCCGCGAGAACACGGTTACGAAGCTGTCGCGCTGTTCCACGCGGGCCATCTCCGAGAGGCCGACGAAAACCGCCTTGCCGCGGAACTCGCCCCCGGCCCCGGCAGTGCCAGCGAGGACGGCGTCGTAAGGGACCGTGGTCAGCGTCCCCGCGGGGCCGAAGAAATCGAGATAGGGAGCGTCGTCGTCGAGATAGAGTTTCACCAGAGATCCCAGCAGCAGTTGCTCCCGCTCCGGCAGACCGCGGCCATTGCGTTGCAATCGCGCGATCATCCTGCGCGGGAGGGACGGGTCGCCAAGCGCCAAGTTGCGCATCGCCCGGACGCTGCGTGCGACGCCCGGGGCTGTCGAGGCGTCCCCGGACGCTGCGGCAAGGCGGGACGCCGCCTCGGGGTCGACTTCCTCCAGCAGGGCGAGGAAGCCGGCACGAACCGGCCGCGCATGAAGAGCGAAGAGCACCACGGGCAACGTGGGCTGGTCGCCGGCGCCGCTCTTGAACTTCCAGTACCGGCTCACGCGGGACGGAGACTTGGGCAAAGGGAAAGGGGCGGTCGCCGCGACCTCGGCCAGGGGCGGGATCGGGGGAGTCGCGGTTTCAATGCGCACGACGCTCGCACCGCCCGCGAGCGCGAACGACAGATTCTGCTGGCGCAGATTTTCGCAGATCACGACGTTTCCGGACTTCCGGATCGCGTCCGCGAAGATCCGGTCCGACTCCCCCGGCTGCGGCTGATCGAAAGTCAGATCGAAAGCGACGGCCGCCGCTCCCGCTTCCGCAAGGCGCTCGAGCAGACGCGCGTGCAGCTCGCGCGGCCACTTGTCCGGTCGTTCCGACTGGTTCAGGCGCCGGGCGGCGGCAGCGTCGATACCGATGACCACCACGTCGGGCGGGGGTCGGCGCAAACCCCGCGCCCTGAAGAGCAGGCCGAGGCCGACGGATTCCTCCAGACGGCGGACCGGCGGGGCGAGGTCGCAGACAAAGCCGACCAGGCCCAGAAGCCCGACGACGGCGGCCGCCGGGAAAAACCGCGGGTGACGTCCCCCGCTCACGACCACCTCGGGACTTCGCGCGCTTTGCTCATTGGACGTCACTGCCGATCAGGCGCAATCTCCCAACGCTCGCAATGAGGCAACCCGGGCCGGAAATCCTTCGCTCGCGTTGCCCGGCAAGCAGCGCCCGAAGAGCCTTGCGCTATGCAGTTTGACGATACCTGGCGCCAATTCTCCGATGATGCTCCGTGAATGTCAACGAGCCGCTGGCCCCCGGCCAGCGCAGCGGCCGACGCAGAGGGCACCCGCAGTAATCCTTCAGTGAAGCGCGGAAACTCTTTCCGTTCGTGGTGAGCCGTGAGCTTGACGAACGGTCGAACCATGAACGGAAATTTGTCCTATCCACAAGCTCCCTTCGACAAGCTCAGGGCGAACGGTACTGATTTCGCTACCCCTCACTGAAGGATTGCCCCCCGCATGAGATCCTTCATTGACATCGCCTTTTCGAACCACCACCATCTCGGTATATGGCGTCGATCCTGTTTCGGCTCGGATTCGCGGTCTACCTCTTCGTCGCGGCCGCTGCGGCGCAGGCCGAGTTCCACGCGCCGCCCGGCCCGGAGTCCCCGGGGATCGCGGCACGGCTTGCGTCGGGTACCGCTGCCGGCGAGCCTCTCCTGAGCCGCGAGGATCTTCGTCGATTCTATGGCGGTCGCGGGCAGCGTCCGGTCTGGAGCGACGCGGCAACGCTCTCGCCCCAGGTCGAGGCCTTGTTGTCCGCGCTGCGAACCGCCGATCGCGAGGGGCTTCGCCCCGCCGATTACCATCTCGCGGCAATCGAAACCCTGCTCGCGCGGCTCCGGCCGGCAAACGACGGGGGCAGCGCCGCGGCGGACTTCGCAGTCAGCGGCGATGCGTTCGACCTCGACCTGCTCCTCACGGACGCCTTCTTCCTCTACGCCGCGCACCAGACATCGGGGCGCACGCGCCCGGAGGCCGTCGAACCCGAGTGGAACATCACCGGCCGGGGGCGCGACCTGGTCTTCCTGCTCACCACCGCGCTCGAGCAGGGCCACCTCGCCGCCACACTCGGCGCCCTGCCGCCGGTGCGCGCCGACTACCGCCGTCTGCGTGAGGCGCTCGCCTCCCAGCGGGCAATCGCCGCCGCGGGAGGTTGGCCGCTCATCCCCGGGGGACCGACGATGCGTGAAGGCGACCGCAGCCCCCGGGTGGCGGCGCTGCGCCGGCGCCTCGCCGCCACCGGCGAACTCGCTCCCGGCGTCGATGCGCGCGGCGAACTCTTCGACGGCCCGCTCGCGGACGCGCTCCGGCGATTTCAAACGCGGCACGGCCTGGAACCCGATGGGATCGCCGGGCGGCAATCGCTGGCGCAGCTGAATACTCCGGCGCTCCAGCGCGCACGCCAGATCGAGGCCAATCTCGAACGGCTGCGCTGGCTCCCCCGGGACCTCGGCCCGCGCCACCTGGTGGTGAACATCGCCGATTTCAGCCTCGCGCTGACCGAACCGCAGGCGCCGGCGCTCGAGATGCGCGTCATCGCCGGACGCCTGGCGCGGCGCACCCCTTTCTTCACCGGCGAGATCACGGGCATCCTGATCAACCCCACCTGGACGGTCCCGTTGAAGATCGCAATCGAGGACAAGCTGCCGCTGATCCTCGATGACCCTTACTTCCTCGAGGACCACGGCTTCAAGGTCTTCGCCGCCTCGGGAGAGGAGTGGCGCGAGATCGATCCCGCCGACGTCGATTGGACGCGCCTCTCCAAGTCCCACTTCCCGTACCGGCTGCGCCAGGACCCCGGGCCGAACAACGCCCTCGGCCGCATCAAGTTCCAGAGCCCGAACCGGCACGACATCTACCTGCACGACACGCCGTCGCACGGGCTCTTCGCACGCGCCGAGCGGGCCTTCAGTTCCGGATGCATCCGTGTCGAACGGGCACTCGACCTCGCCGAGCGGCTCCTCGCCGCCGACCCGGCGTGGCCGCGCGCGCGGATCGAGGAGACGATCGCGGCCGGATCACCCGTCAACCTCCGGCTCCCCGAGCCGCTGCCGGTCTACCTGCTCTCCTGGACGGCCTGGGTCGATCGCGACGGCGCGCTGCAACTGCGCGAAGACCTCTACGGGCGGGATGCCGCGCTGCTCGAGTCGCTTGCGCAACCGCTCGCGATCCGGTAGGCAGACTCCGCAGCAAAACGCACCTGCGGCGTGAGACTTCGCCGTTGCGCCGGGACTTCCCGGTGCAACCTGCCGAAAAACGGTGGCCGGAACGCCGCAGGGGGCGTATATTGCACCACCATGGATCGGGATACCGTTCGCCGCAGCACGGTTCGACGGGGCGATGCCCCGCGCGGGTGGCGCCCGTGAGCCGCCGCCGTTTTCTTGCCCTTGCCGCGTGGGGGACCGCTTCGTTCCTCTTCCCCGGCTTGGCGGGAGCCACGCGCGCGCCGAAGCGGGAGTTCCGCAGGGTCGCCTTCCACAACCTGCACACGGACGAGCGGCTCGACGCGTGTTACTGGGAACGCGGGGCGTACGTCCCCGCGGCGCTCGAGCAGATCGACAGCCTGCTTCGCGACCACCGCACGGGGGAGAGCCGGCGGATAGACCCGCGGCTCATCGACCTGGTCTTCGCGGTGACCGTGTCCCTGAATGGCCCCGCTCCGGTGCAGGTGATCTCCGGCTTCCGCTCAGCCGCAACTAACGCGATGCTGCGCGAGGAGAGCCCCGGACAGGTGGCCGAGCGCAGCCTGCATCTCACCGGGGAAGCCGTGGACATCTGCTTCGAGAACCGCCCGCTGCGCCAGGTCCGCGACGCGGCCCTCTCGCTGTCCGTCGGCGGGGTCGGCTACTACCCGCGCACGGGTTTCGTCCACCTGGACGTCGGCCGCCCGCGCCGCTGGTAGCGGGCGCGGGCGAGCGCCGCGGGGACGCTCATTCCCCGCGCTTGTCGGGGCGATCCTGCAGTTCCTGAGCCCCGAGGAATGCCGCTCCCCAGAGGCCGCTCTCCTGGTCCGTGATCAGCGACACCGGGATCTCCCGCAGCAGTTCCGCCATGTTGACCGAGGTGCGGAACTCCTCCGCGAACGCTGCGTGCGTGAGCAGCTCCGGGGCGTGGGCGGCGACGCCACCGGCGACGTACATGCCGCCGAAGGCCGCCGCCTGCAGGGCGAATAGCTTGCAGACACGGCCATAGAAACGCGCGGCCCAGGCCAGGGTCGACGATCCGGGGGAGAACTCGGCGGTGACCTCCTCCGGCCGCAGGCGGCGTCCGGTGAGATGCCAGTGAATGTTGCTCAACCCCGCCCCGGAGACGACCATGGTGCTCGTCAGCCGCGCCACGCCCAGTTCCTTGCGCAGGAACTCCCCGAGAGCGAACTCCTCCCGGCCCACCAGCGGGAATTCCGCGTGGCCGCCTTCCGAGGGGATCGCGACGTACCCGCCGCTGCCGTCGGGCAGGAGGGCCGCCTGCCCGAGACCGGTGCCCGCGCCAAGGACGCCAACGCCGGCGCCATCCACCGCCCGACCCGGCATGATCGGCCGCGCGGTCGCCACCGCCGCTGATCGCGTGGCGAAGGCCTGCGCGGCAAAGTCGTTGATCAGCAGCGAGCGACGGAGACCGAATTCGCCGGCGGCGCGCGAGAAATCAACGGCCCAGGGGATGAATGGGGGTGCGCTGCGCACGCCGCCGAGCACCGGGCCGGCGATCGCGACGACGGCGACGTCGGCCTCCTCCGGGGCGAGCGGGAAGTCCGTGGCCCGCAGCATCTCGAGCAAGTGGCCGAAGGAGCGCGCCTCCCGGGTGCGCAGCCATTTCGTGGCGCGCCGCGAAAGCCCGCCGTCGCCGCCGGTCTCGAAGTAGCCGAATCGACTGTTCGTGCCGCCGATGTCCGCGGCGAGGATCCTGCGCACGGGTCGCGTGGCGAGCAGGCTATTTCTTCAGGTACAGCGAGTTCACATATGTCGCGAGATCGGTGAGGCGCGCGTCGTCCCAGGGCAGCGGCTGGCCTTTCAGGGCGCCCATGATGCAGCCCTGGATGGTCTGGTCGAGGGTCCGCATCTGCTTCGCCATCGAGAAGACTTTGGGGAAGGGCGACCGGCCGGTGAGCGCGCTGTCCCCCTTGCCCGAATCGGTGTGGCAACTGTTGCAGCTCTTGCCGTTCGTGCCCAGGCTGGCGTCGGCGAAAAGCTTTTCGCCCCGGGCGACGGCGTCCTCGAACTGGCCGGCGACGCTGCGGTGCGCGAAAAGAAGCGGCAGCAGCAGTCCGGCCGACAGAATCGTTACGCGTGCCGATCTACTCATGTTCATTTCCTCCCCATTGGACCTAGACGTTGAACTTGAAATTGATGATGTCCCCGTCGCGCACTTCGTAGGTCTTGCCCTCGAGGCGGGCCGCACCGGCGGCTTTCACCGCGTTCATGCTGCCGCCGGCCTTGATGAAATCGTCGTAGGAGACCGTCTCCGCGCGGATGAACCCGCGCTCGATATCCGAGTGGATCTTGCCGGCGGCCTTCTGCGCCGAGAGCCCGCGCGGGATCGTCCAGGCGCGCACTTCGTCCTCGCCGGCCGTCAGAAACGAGATCAGCCCGAGCAGGGCGTAGGAGGCGCGGATCACGGCCACGCGCGCCGACTCGGCGATCCCGAGATCTGCGAGAAAGGCCGCGGCCTCCTCGAGCGGGAGCTGCGCGATCTCCATCTCGATCTTCGCGGAACAGAACAGCACGGCCGGGCGGTTGTATTCGGGGTAGCGCGCGAGGCGCTCGGCGAACGCCGCCTCGAGGGCCGCGCGGCGCGGGCCCGAGAGATCGTCCTCGGCGACGTTCACGACCGGCAGCAGCGGCTTGGCCGAGACGAACTGCAGGTGCGCCGTCGCCTTGAGCTCCTCGGCGCTGAAGACGGTGTGACGCAGCGGCTGCTCGCTCTCGAGGATTTCCTTGAACCGCTGCAGGATCCGCCGTTCGCCCTCGTCGGGAGGCTTGCCGCGCTTGCGCCCCTCCTCCATGCGCTCGAGGCGCTTCTCCACCAGCTCGAGGTCGGCGAGGATCAGCTCCTCCTCGACCGTGTTGAAATCGCGCAGCGCGTCCACCGTCTCGAGCGGGTGCAGGACGCCCTCGTCCCCGAAGGCGCGCACGACGTGCACCAGCGCGTCGGCGTCTTTGAAGAAATCGAAGACCCGGCGATTCTGCTCGGGCTCGCCCTTGATCAAACCGAGGAAATCGACGTAATCCACGGTGGCGTAGGTGGTCTTCTTCGGGGTGTAGATGCGCGCGAGTTCGTCGATCCGGGCGTCGGGCACCTTGACGACCGCGCGGTGCGGCTCGCCCTCCGTGTTCGGGTAGGGCTGCGTTTCGAGCGAGAGCCCGGCGAGCGCGTTGAGAAGCGTGGTGCGGCCGCTGTTGGCCAGTCCGATCAATGCTAGTTTCATGGTGCGGCATGGTATGCGATAATTCCTCGGGTGACAACCGTGACGAGCGTCGCAAGCGAACCCGACCTGCAGGAAGACCCGGCGCCGGCGCGCGGCAAGCTGTTCGTGCTCTCCGGCCCGAGCGGCGCCGGCAAAGACGCCGTGCTCGCGCCGCTCTTCAGCGCGGAGACCTGCCCGCCGCGCCTGCGCCGCTGTATCACGGCCACCACCCGCGCGCCACGCCCCGGAGAAATCGAGGGGGTCGACTACTTCTTCCTCTCGGGCGAGGATTTCCTGCAGCGCATCGGCGAGGGCTTCTTCCTCGAGCACGCCTCGTATGCCGGCCGTCACTACGGCACGCCGTGCTGGTGGGTCGAGGCCGAACTCGCCGGCGGCAACGACGTGCTCCTCAAAATCGACGTCCAGGGGGCGCTCCAGGTGCGCTCGCAGGCGGCGGAAGCGGTGCTGATCTTCATCGTCCCGCCGTCGACGGAAGAGCTCGAGCGGCGGCTGCGCGGACGCGACTCGGGCGCCGATCCCCTCGACCTGGAGCGGCGTCTCGGCATCGCCCGCGCGGAACTGGCGCAGGCGGAGCGATACGACTATCTCGTGGTGAACGACCGGATCGAGAAGGCCGTGGAGGCCCTCCGCGCGATCGTCATCGCCGAGCGCTGCCGCGTCCGTCGCCGCTAGCAACCGGTGGCTGCCGGGCGGGGATCAACCCCGCCCCCGCCGCCCCGAGCCCTCTTCACCGTTGGTCGCGGTTCCGGAGCAGCGCTTTCAAGATCTCCATCATCGGCAGCGGCACCAGGGCCAGCGCGGCGACCCGCAGCCACTCCTCTCGCGCCAGCGGCACGGTGCTGAAGAGCTGCCCGAGCACGGGCATCTGGACAACCGCCGCGAGCAGCAGGCCCGCGAGCGCCGCCGCCCCGAAGAGCCGGGGATTGGCGAGCGTCCCGGGTGAAAAGGCCGAGCGGAGCCGGTGCCGGCAGCTGAAGGAGTGCACCACCAGGGCCGCCGCAAGAACGGCGCAGGCCTGGGTGCGGGCGAGCGTCAGATCCGCCGCGCCGTTGCGCCAGGCGAGCAGGAAGGCCGCCAGGGCCACTGCGCCGAGCACCGACCCCTCCAAAACCAGGCGCGCCGCCGCGGCGCCGCCGAGTATCCTCTCCCGGGGGCTGCGCGGTCCCTCCTTCATCAGCGCGGGGTCGAATGGTTCGGTCCCCAACGCAAGCGCCGGCAGGGCGGCGACAACCAGCGTGATCCAGAGCACCTGGATCGGCAGAAGCGGCGGGGGCACCCCGGCGATCGCGGCGGCCAGCAACACCAGCGTGGCCGCCGCGTTGCCCGCGAGCAGGTAGGCGACGAACCGCCGGATGCTTTCGTAAACGCCCCGCCCTTCGGCCACGGCGGCGACGATCGAGACGAAGCTGTCGTCGGCGATCACGACGCCGGCGGCCTCGCGCGTGACTTCGGACCCGCCCCGCCCCATCGCGATGCCAATGTCCGCCTCGCGCAGCGCCGGGGCGTCGTTAATGCCGTCTCCGGTCATCGCGACGAGGTGACCGCGCCGCTTCCAGGTCCTGATGATGCGCAACTTGTGCTCTGCGGTGACGCGCGCGTACACGCGATAGCGCTCCACACAGGCGCCGAGGGCCTCGGGGGTCAGCAGGTCGAGCTCCTCGCCGCTGATCGCCTCGTCCCCCGGTCGAAGCGCGCCGACCTCGCGCGCCACGGCGAGCGCCGCCAGCTTGTGGTCGCCGGTGATGATCACGGGGCTGATGCCCGCCGCGCGGCACTCGGCAATGGCGGCGACGACCTCGGGCCGCGGCGGATCGAGCATGCCGACGAGACCGACCCAGACCATCGCCCGCTCCACGGCGCGGCTGTCGGCGCCGAGCGCATCCTCGCGGTAGGCCAGGCCGAGCACGCGCAGCGCCCGGCCGGCCATCTCCTCGCCGTGCCGCAGGATGCGCTCCCGGTCGACGGGGGAGAGCGGCCGCACCCCGGCCGGCGTGCGCTGGTGCAGACAGTGCGCGAGGACGATGTCCGGGGAGCCCTTCGTGAGCGCCAGCGGGCGGGCGCCGCGCCCGGTGACGACCACGGTCATGCGGCGTCGTTCCGCGGTGAAGGGAAATTCGGCGATCGGCCGGTGTTCGCCCGCGATTTCGTCGCGCCAGACCCCGCCCTTGGCGGCGAGCGCCAGCAGCGCCCCTTCGGTCGGATCGCCGACGATCCGCCAGGCGCCGCCCTCGCGCTGTTCCAGTCGGGTGCTCGAGCAGAGTGCGCCGATCCGCAGCGCCGCGCCAAGGGTCTCCCAGTCCCCGGGGTCCGCGGGACACCCGGCGCGCAAGATCGCGCCCTCCGGCGCGTACCCGCAGCCGGTGATCTCGAGCGTTTCACCCTCCAGGAACAATTCGCGCACGACCAGCTCGTTGCGCGTCATCGTCCCGGTCTTGTCGGTCCCGATGATGGTGATCGCCCCCAGCGTCTCCGCAGCCGGGAGAGCGCTCACGGCGATACCCCGCCGCGCGAGCCGGCGCACGCCGATCGCGAGCACCACGGTCGCGATCGCCGGCAGCCCCGCCGGAACGATCGCCACGATCAGGCCGACCAGGGCCTGCAGTTGCGCCGCGACCGACGCCCCGTGGAGGCGGCCCGCGATGGCGGCGGCGGCGCAGACGGCTAGCCCGCCGAGAACCAGCGTCTGGCCGAGTTCCGCCAGCCGCTTGCGCAGCGGCGTCGGTTCGGGGGCGACCTCCTCGAGCAAACGGGCGATCCTGCCGACCTCAGTGCGCATCCCGGTCGCCGTGACGATCGCCGTCCCGCTCCCCCCGGTGACCACCGTGCCGGCGAACAGCATGTTGGCGCGATCGGCAAGCGCAGTGCCCTCGGGCAGCACGAGCGAGGGGTCCTTGCCGACCGGAAGCGATTCGCCGGTGAGCGCGGACTCGTCCGCGAAGAGTCGCTGCGCGGCGTACAGGCGCATGTCGGCGGCGACCCGATCCCCCGCGGCGAGTTCCGCCAGATCCCCCGGGACCAGTTCGCCCGAGGGGACCAGGAACGACTTGCCGCCCCGCACGATGCGCGCCGAGGGGGCGCTCAGCCGGCAGAGAGCCGCCAGCGCGCGCTCGGAGCGAAACTCCTGAAAGATGCCGAGGAACCCGTTGAGCAGCGCGAGCAGGCCGATCGTGACGCAATCCGCCCAATTCCCCAGATACCCCGCGATTGCCGCCGCCAGCAGCAACGTCAGCAGCAGCGCGTCGGTGAATTGCCGCAGCAGCAGCGGCGCGGCCGACGTGGGTCCGGGCTCACGGATGACGTTCCGCCCGTGCTCGCGCAACCGCCGGCTCGACTCGGCGGGCGCGAGGCCGCGCGCGGGATCCGTGCCGAGCTGATGGAGGACGACCTCCCGGTCTTCAGCGTGCCAGCGATTGAGCATAATCTTCTTCGACGATTTCGCCGGCAGACTATAGCACACGGCCGCGCCCGCCGGTTCACCGGCCCGGCGCCGCGCTCTGGTATACTCGCCGGCGGGATGGAACGCGACGACTTGAAGAAGCTGCTCCAGGAAGTGCGCCGGGGTTCGCTCGGCGTCGCCGGGGCGCTCGAACGGCTCAAGCACTGGCCGACCGAACACCTCCCCTTCGCCGCGATCGACCACCATCGGGGCTTGCGCCAGGGTCAGGCGGAAGTCGTTTTTTGCCAGGGCAAGACCCCGGGGCAGGTCGTGACGATCGTCGAGCGGCTGCTCGACGCGGGCGCGAACGTCCTCGCGACCCGCGCGACACCCGACGTGTTCACCGCCGTGCAGGCGACCGTGCCGCTGGCGCGCTACAACGAGGCCGGGCGCGTGATTACGGTGACCCGCCGCGCGCCGAAGATCACGCGCGGTTCGGTGCTGGTCATGACGGCCGGCACTTCCGACATCCCGGTGGCCGAAGAGGCGGTGGAGACGCTGCGCGCGCTGGGCAGCCGGGTCACGACCGCTTACGACGCGGGGGTTGCCGGGCTGCACCGCGTGTTGAGCCACCGCGCGCAGATGGATCGCTCGCGCGTCATCGTCGCCGTCGCGGGGATGGAAGGGGCGCTCGCGAGCGTGGTCGGCGGGCTCGTGAACTGCCCGGTGATCGCCGTGCCGACCAGCGTCGGCTACGGCGCCGGGGCGGGCGGCATCGCCCCGCTGCTGACCATGCTCAACTCGTGCGCAGCCGGGATCGGCGTCGTGAACATCGACAACGGCTTCGGAGCGGCAATGCTGGCCCACCGCGTCAACCTCCTCGGGGAGCGCAAACGTGCCTGAGCAGGCCGCTGAAAAAGGCCCATCTGCGGCGTTCCGCTTCGCCCTTCGTCCCTGCGGCGTACTGTTTGTACGCCTCAGTCCTCAGGACTCGCGCGCCTTGCATATGGACCTTTTTGAGCAGCCTGCTCGGTTACCGGGTTTTCAGAAAGCGTAAGGACGGTACTATGACACGGGTAGCGTGCGTCAACGCGTTCTCGGGCGCCAGCGGGGACATGTTCCTCGGCGCGATCGTGGACCTGGGGATCGACCCCGCCGACATCGAGGCGACCCTCAAGCGCCTCCCGCTCCCCGGGCTGCGGCTCGAGGTGCGCGAAGTCGCCCGCCAGGGCCTGCGTGCGCGCAAGGTGTCCGCGATCTTCGCGGGGAAGGAGCCGACGTTTCGCACGCTCGGCCAGGTCAAGGAAGCACTGCGCGGATCGAGTCTCGACCCCGGCTTGTTGCGCGGCGCCGAAAGCGCCTTCGAGCGGCTCGCGGCCGCCGAGGCCGCCGCGCACGGCTCGACGCCGGGGACCGTGCACTTCCACGAACTCGGTTCCGCCGACACTCTGGTCGACGTCGTCGGCACGCTCTACGGCTGGCGCGCGCTCGGAATCGGGCGGGCCTACTGCGGGCCGGTCAACGTCGGCGGCGGGACCGTGCGGACCGAGCATGGTCTGTTTCCCGTACCGGCGCCTGCCACCGCCCGGCTGCTCGAGGGCCGCCCGATCTTTCAGGAAGACGCCGGCGGCGAGATGACCACACCCACCGGGGCCCTGCTGCTCACTCACCTCACCGAGGCGCGAGCCGCCACACCGCCGTTCACCATCGAACGGACCGGCTACGGCGCCGGCGATCGCGATTTCCCGGGCCGCCCCAACTGCCTGCAGATCTTGCTCGGCGCCGCGGCCGACTCCGAAGAAACACTCACCGAGCAGGTCGTCGAGATCGAGACCAACCTCGACGACCTCTCGCCCCAGGTGATCGGCTACACCCTCGAGCGGCTGCTGAAAGAGGGGGCGCGCGAGGCCTTCGTCACGCCGTGCCTGATGAAGAAGGGCCGCCCCGGCCACCTGCTCACGGCGATCGTCCCCGAGGGGCGCGAGGCCGCGCTCGGCGCCTTGCTGATGCGCGAGACCGGCACGCTCGGCTACCGCATGCGCCGCACCGGCCGCGTCATCCTCAAGCGCGCGCAGCTCGAGGTCGGGGTCGCGGGAGGCACGGTGCGGATCAAGACCGCCGTTCTCGGCGGCGAAGAGATCCGCTACGCCCCCGAATACGAGGACTGCCGCCGCATTGCCGAGAAGACCGGCCGCCCGTTGCGCGAGGTCATCGAGGCGGCGTCGCGGTCGAAGCCGACCTGATGGCGGGGCGCGTTCGGCGCGTATTCTTCCGCCTGGTAATCGCCGGCGCCCTGGGCGCCGGCGCGTACTTCCTCTGGTTGACCACGGTCGGCTCCCCCACCCCAGTCGATCTGTTGCCGCCGGGAGCATCGGGCGTCGTGGAAATCCGCGATGCCGAGGCGTTGGCCCAGCGCCTTTCGGGAACCCGGTTCGCCGCGGCTTTCGCCCGGAGCGCCACCCGGCAGTGGCTCGAGCGCACCGACGCGGTGATGGCCTTCGACTCCGTGCTCGCCGAGGTCGAGCGAATCAGCGGCGTCTCGCCCGGCCGCGGCAGCGCTTTCGATCTGATCGGCGCCGAAGCCGCTGTGGGCTGGTATCCCCCGGCCGGCGGGGGCACCGGCGCCATGCACTGGGTCGCCGCCGGCCGACTGAGCTGGCGCGCCTGGGCGGTCGCGACCGTGATGAGACTCGGCCGGATATCCGGACTGGGCGCGGCGGCAGTGTCGCGCGAGGAGATCGCCGGCCGCGCGGTTTTTTCCCTCCCCGCAAGCGACGGGCGCTCGCTGCACCTTTTTCTCGCCGGCAGAGTGCTCGTCGGCGGCTCCGATCGTTCGTTGGTCTCGAGTGCCGCGCGCGCCGCCGGGGATGCGGGCTTCGGTGTCACCCGCGAGCCGGCCTTTCTGGAGGTCCGCGCAGCCTTGCCGGCACGCGGCGAAATCCTCGCGTGGCTGCGTGACGGGTATTCGCTCCCGGCGGCCTGGCCGGACGGCCGCACCGGTCGCGGAAGCGTCGGCGCGCGGGTGCTTGCCGGAAAGACGATCGAACTCGACCTGGTGGCCCAGGCCGACGCGCCGCGACCCGCGGCAGCTGCCGGCGGCAAGCCGGGGCTCCTGCCGGGAATCGCCCTGATGCGCCGCTCGCCGCTGCTGCTGCTGGCGAGTCGCGAGCCCCTGCCGAGCGCTCTCGCCGAGTGGCTTCAGACCCGCCGCGAAGCCGTGATCCGGCGGAACCCCGGCGCCCCGGCGCCAGCGAACGCGATCCAGGTCGGCAGCGGCTATGCAGTGGTTGTCACCGAAAGCTCGGGGGGGGGCGGGTTCTTCCCCGTGCCGCGGGGTCTCGTGGTGATCGGCATGCCGAGCGCGGCCGAGGCCGCCCGTGCGCTGCCGCTGCTCTACCCGCCCACCGCCCGGACGGCGTCCGGTGGCGGGACGCCCGCGCTGGCGACCCGCGAGTCCATTCCCCTCGCCGGCGAATTCGATCTGGGGGGCGCCGCGGTCGGCCCGCAACTGGTCTTCGCGACGGATACTGCGCTCATCGCTGCGGTCGCCGACGACGGGGGCGAAGCCGCCGCTAGCGACCCCGGCGATCCGCCGTGGCCGGTCAGCGCCGTCGCCTCCGTCTCGGTGGAGAAGGCTCTGCCGCTGCTGCGCCGCTGGAGTGCGCCGATCTCGGGACTTCTCGCCGCCAAGTGGCCGGACGCGCCGGACATCGCGCGCGACATCGACCTGCTGGGCGCGGTCAGCACGATGCGCGCGGCGGCCGGATCCGACGGGCGTTTCGACCGCGCCGCCATCACCCTCACGGTCCACGATTTGCGCTGACAGGCTACTAAAACAGCCCATCTGCTAAGCGGGAGGGGGTGAACCCCTCCCCTACCCCTATCCGGTTCGTCGTGAGACGGGGTTGATCGCCTCCCTTACGCATCTCAGTTTTTCGTAGGGGCGGGGGTTGATCTGCTCCCCTACGCATCTCCGTTTTTTCGTAGGGGTGAGGGTTGATCTTCGCTCATACGCACATCCGATTTTTCTTGGGGCGGGGGTTGATCTGCTCCCCTACGCATCTCCGTTTTTTCGTAGGGGCGGGGTTGATCCCCGCCCGGAATCGCAACCATCATTCTTGTCGCTTTCATCATGGAGCGTCTATAATCTGCGAATGAGCGCAAGGTTGGTCCGGGGTGGCGGGTTTCTGTCACCCCGCGTCTGCGGCGCTTTTCTCTGGTGCGTTTTGAGTCTCGGCGGCCTGGTGCGCGCCGACGACGACACCCCGGCGCTCCCGGTCCAGAAACAGGTGGATTCCGCGCTGCATTCCGTCCTGCTCATCGCAGGGGTGCTGGTGGTGCTGATCCTCGTCGCGGTGGCGATCATCGTCTACCGGAAGGCCTTCTCCGCGACGGCGAGCGAGCCGCTTGCGCTCCCCGCGGACCCGCTCGCCGCGGCGGCGGGAGAGGAGCGGCGCGGCAATTTCAGCGCCGCAGCGGAGCGCTACGAAGCCGGCGGCGAGAAGCTCAAGGCCGCCGAGTGCTGGGAGAAGTTCAAGGACTTCGCGCGCGCCGCCGAGTGCTGGGAGGCCGGCGGCGAGCTGGAGCGCGCCGCCCAGCTGCACGTGCGCTCGGGAAGCGCCTTGCGCGCGGCCGGCATCTACATGCGGACGAACAACTACATCGAGGCTGCGAAAATCTTCCGGAACAAGGGCGACCACCTCCGCGCCGCCCAGGCGCTGGAACTCTTCGGCAACAAGCTCGCGGCGGCCCGGGAATATACGGCCGCGGGCAATCACGGCTACGCCGCGCGGCTGCTCGAGCAGGAGCGGTTGTATGCCGAAGCGGCCGAGGCCTGCCAGCCGCTGCTGAACGGGCAGGCGATAACCGCCGCCAATGCCGATCGCTTCAACGCCTACGCCCGCCTGCTCGGCCTCGCCGGCGAGCGGGACCGGGCAATCGCCGTCTACCGCCGCGCGCTCGAAGCCCTGCCCGATGATCCGCGGGCGCGCTCGGGCCTGCAGGATCTCGAACTCCGCACCCCGGGCGAGCGGCCGAACGAACCCGTTGCGCCCCGCCGGCGAGCCCCCGTGGCGGTCCCCATCGCCGGCGAGGGCGCAGCGGAGTCCGGAGATCTGGATCCCGAGATCCTCGAGTCAGGGGAGCTGCAGCCGGCGCCGTCGCCCGAGGAACTGGCCCGACTGAGCGAGACTGCCGCCGCGCTCGACGGTGGCGACCCCCTGCACCGGGTCTTCACGCTGCGCAGCATGATCCACGCCGGGCGCATGGAGCCGCGTTACAGCATGCGCCTCTGGGTGCAGATCATGCGCGCGCTCGCGGAACGCCACCGGGCCGACGCAGTCCTCGGTTGCCTGAGCCCGGATTCGATCGTCATCGACATGGAGAACAACGTCCGCATCGATCAGGCGGCGGCCTGCAGCCCCGTCTATCGATCGCCCGAGATCCGGGCCGGCCTGCCGCCGGACCGCCAGGCCGACATCTACTCGATGGGGGTGATCCTCTTCGAACTGGTCGGCGGCACGCTCGAGAAGTTCGGCGCAAAGCGCGCCGGCGAACTGTTCTCGGACGTGCCGCCCTGGCTCGACGAGTTGATCGAGCGCTGCACCGAGAAGGATCTCACGAGGCGCTACCGGACGACCGAAGAGGTCTCAGCCGCGCTGCTGAAGCTGAAGACCGCTCCGTAGGGGTCCTGACGCTGCGGACCTCCCCTCCGCGCCACCCCTCCGCCGTTCCGAGGTGAAAAGCGCTCCGCGCCTACTCGGAGAGGCGGGGGTCCAGTGCGTCGCGGAGGCCCTCGCCGAGCATGTTGTAGCCGAGCATCGTCACCGTGATCGCGATCCCCGGGAAGAACGAGAGCCACCAGGCGACATCGATGTTGTCCTTGCCGGCCGTCAGGATGTTCCCCCACGAAGGCGTCGGCGGCTGCACGCCCAGGCCGAGAAACGAGAGGCCGCTTTCGGTGAGGATCGCGCCGGCGACGCCGAGCACCGCGGCGACGAGCACGGGGGCCATGGCGTTGGGGAGGATGTGCCGGAAGATCAGCCGCGCGTCCCCGGCGCCGAGCGCCCGCGCCGCGACGACGAAGTCCCGCTCGCGCAGGCTCAGGAATTCGGCGCGCACCAGCCGGCAGACGCCCATCCACCCGGTGATGCCGATGACGAACATCACGTTCCAGATGCTCGGCCCGATGAACGCGATCACCGTGAGGATCAGGAAGGTGCTCGGGAAACAGAGCATGATGTCGACAAAGCGCATCACGAGCGAATCGATGAACCCGCCAAAGAAGCCGGCGCACGCCCCGAGCGTCGTGCCGATGCATACCGCGATGCCCACCGAGACGAAGCCGACCGCCAGCGAGATGCGCGCCCCGTAGATCATCCGCGAGAGCACGTCGCGGCCGAGGTCGTCCGTCCCGAACAGGTGCTCCGCGCTCGGCCCGGCGAGGATGATGCGCGCGTCGATCGCCGTCGGGTCGTGCGGCGCGATCCAGGGCGCGGCGATCGCCGCGGCGGCCAGGCCGGCGACCAGCACGAGTCCGGCCATCGCGAGCTTGTTCTCGCGCAGCCGCGCGGCGAGCAGCCGCGCGAAACGCCGGGGCGCCGCTCCCCGCGGAGGCGGTTTCACGCCCGCACCTAGCTCCGGCCCGCGAAGGAGATCCGCGGGTCGGCGAACACGTAGCCGACGTCCGCGATCAGATTGCCGAGCAGGGTCAGCACGCCGGAGATCACGAGGTTGCCGAGGATCATCGGATAGTCGCGCGCCATGACGGCCTGCCACATCAGCTGGCCGATTCCCGGGATGGCGAAGATCGTCTCGAAGATCACCGATCCGGCGATCAGGCCGGGGATCGAGAGCCCGAGGATCGTGATGATCGGCAGCACGGCGTTGCGCAGCGCGTGGCGCCAGATGACCTGGCCCTCGGGAACGCCCTTGGCGCGGGCCGTCCGCACGTAGTCCTGGCGGATGACCTCGAGCATCCCGGAGCGCATGAAACGGGAGATGCCCGCGAGTCCGCCGATGCTGCCGACGACGACCGGCAGCACGAGGTGGCGCGCCAGGTCGCCAAGGCGGCCCCAGAAGCCGAGCTGGTCGTAATCCAGCGAGTGCAGCCCCGAGATCGGCAGCCAGCCGAGACGCACGCCGAAGAGCAACATCGCCAGCAGCGCCAGCCAGAAGGTCGGCACCGAGAAGAAGAAGAAGACGCCGACGGTCGAGATCTTGTCGAACAGCGAGCCGCGCCGTACCGCGGCGAGAATGCCGATCGGCAACGCGATCGAGAACACGAAGATTTCCGAGAGTACGTTGAGGCCGATGGTCACCGGCATGCGCTCCAGGGTCTTCTCGAGCACCGGCCGCCGATCGGCGCTGAAGGAGGTACCGAAATCCAGACGGGAGAGCCGCCCGACCCACTGCCAGTACTGCACGTGCAGCGGCTGGTCGAGGCCGTACATGGCGCGCAGCCGCTCTTTCGCCTCGAGCGAGGCCTTGGGGTTCAGATCGGTCATCATGTCGGTCGGCTCGCCCGGCGCCAGGTGCACGACGAGAAACGAGATGACCGTGATCCCGAACAGCAGCGGGATCATCAGCAGGATCCGGCGGACGATGTAGACGGCCATGCCCGGTTATTGTAGAGAAAAACGGACCCGGCCGCCAGCCCGCGACGTGCAAGCCGGGCGGGATTCATCCCCTCCCAAGGCGCAGAGGTCTGTTTCAACACCCGCAACGGAAAAAACCCGGAGGGCCGCATTTTCTGCGGCTCCCCGGGTCGGCCGCGCCAGTGGGCGCGAAAACTACTTCAGATCGGACGCGTCGATATCCATTCCCTTGCAGTCCTGAGTCGTAAGCTCCCAGTCCCGGCCCTTCTCCAGCGTGCCGAGGGCGGCCGCCTTCGCGAGCTGCGAGACATCGGCGCCCTGGATCTTCACCGCGCCGGCCTTCCAGAGCTCGGTCATCTCCTTCTGCACGGCCTCGGCAAGCTTGCGGAAGTCCTTACCGAAGACCTTCTCGGCGTCGCGCGCGTCCACTTCGTTCCCGCCTTTGCCGGCGACGCCGAAGAAAACCGTCCCCGGCCCGACGAGAACCGCGATGTCGTCGTCCGACTTGCTCAGCGTGAGCACCGACCAGGTATCGCCGTCCGCGCCCGCGACGGTCGCCTTCTTGCGATCCTTGCCCCACTCGATCGCCTTATCCTTGACGACCTCCACCTTGATCAGCGTGCCTCCCATCGCGCAGAAATCATCGCCGCACATCGCCGGAGCCGCGACAAACGCCACGAGCCCCGCACCGACCAGCACCACCGCCAGCGTCTTGACTGTCTTCTTCATCTCTGTTCGCCCTCCTCTGTCGCATGAGTTGTCCGTAGAAAGAGCAAGCCGCAGGTCTCCGGCCCGTTCACGGGCCTGCGGCGTCCCGTCAACCGGTACTACCCGTCCTGTCTCCGCCTGGTTACCGGGCGCCCGGGCGGTCCTCACCGGGTGTACTTCTGTTCCGCCTTCGGCACCCACCACTTGATGAAATTATACGATATCCCGGCCGGCGCCGGCACGATGCCCCGGAACCGTGCCGAGACGATCGGCAGCGCATCGGGGACGTAGAGGAAGACGTAGGGCTGTTCCTCGGCGAGAATTTCCTGGAAGCGCGCGTAGGCCTTGCGGCGCTCTTCCTGGTCGAACGTCCGCCGTCCCTTCTCGAGGAGCGCGTCCACCTCGGCGTTCTTGAACGAGACGTGGTTGAGCTCGGCCGGGCCGGTCTTGGAGGAGTGCCAGATGTCGTAGGCGTCGGGATCGCGCGGAATGGTCCAGCCGAGGATCACCGCGTCGAATTTCCGGGGATTGACGTACTCCTTGAGGAACGCCGCCCACTCGACGATGCGGATCGACACGTCGATGCCCACCGCCCTGAGATTCTTCTGGATGACTTCCGCGGCCTTGGCCCGGGTCTTGTTCCCCTGGTTCGTCATCAGCGTGAACGCAAAGCGCTTGCCCCCGTTCACGAGGACGCCGTCCGGGCCCTTCGTCTTCCAGCCCGCCTCGGCCAGCAGCGCCTGCGCCCGCGCCTGGTCGAAGGGATAGCGCTTGACCGCCGCGTTGTGCGCCCAGGTGCCCGGTTTGTACGGGCCCGTGGCCTCCTGACCGAGCCCGAGCAGCACGATGTCGATGATCTCCTGCTTGTTGACGGCGTGCGAGAGCGCCTGGCGGACCCGCTTGTCCTGGAACAGCGGGAGCTTCAGGTTGAAGCCGAGGTAGCTGTACGCGTCCGCGAGATAGCGGTACTTGCGGTAGTTCTTCTTGAAGGATTCGGTGTCCGTCTGGCGCGTGTACTGCACCGGATCGAGCCCCATCTCGTCGAGGTTCCCGGCTGAGAGTTCGAGGAACATCGTCGCGCTGTCCGGGATGACCCGATAGAGGTACCGATCGATGTTCGGGCGCCCCTCCCAATACCCCTCGTAGGCCTCGAGGACCAGCTTCTCGCCGGTCTTCCACTCCTTGAGGCGGTACGGGCCGGTGCCGACGGGGGCGCGGGCGAGGGGCGAGGCGGTGATGTCCTTGCCCTCGAGCAGGTGTTTCGGCATCACCGAGAAACCCCACGAGATCAGGGCCGGCGCGAAGGGCTGGTCGTAGGTGACGCGGAAAGTCAGCGGATCGATGATCTCGAAACGCTTGACCTGCCGGAAGTCCTCCCCGTAGGCGGTCGGGGTCTTCGGGTCGGTCATGACGCGCCAGGTGTACTCGACGTCGGCCGCGGTGAAGTCCGCCCCGTCGTGCCACTTCACCCCGGGGCGCAGGTGAAAGAGGATCTGCAGGCCGTCGGCGGCGATGTCCCAGGACGACGCCAGTTCGCCCTCGATCTTCAGGTCCTTGTCGTAGCGGACCAGCCCGTTGTAGACCAGGCCGATGATGTCGAAGGACGATGCGTCCGAGGCCAGCGCCGGCAGCAGGTTGGAGGCGTCGCCGATGCTGCCGGCGACCAGCATGTCGCCCGGGGTCGGAGCCGACTCGGCTCCCGGGGACGACGGCACGGGCTTGGCGGATTCCTCGCGCCGGCACGCCGGCAGCGCCGCCAGCGAGATCAGCCCGGCGCAGACCAGCCACGCCGGGGCCGCGATCCAGAAGCGGGACGCCCGGCGCACGGCCGGCCTACCTCACGGCCGGAGCCGCCGGTGCGACCGGGGCGGCGGGCAGCGCGGGCGAACTCGGGGCGGTGGCGGGAGCGGACGGCGCCGCGGCGCGCGGCGCCGTATCGCGGATCACCGAATTGCTCCGGTTCTTCGTCATGATGGCGAGCGAGAGCGAGGTGACCATGAACATCACCGCCGCGCCCGTCGTGACCTTGGAGAGGAACGTCGCCGCGCCGCGGCTGCCGAAGATCGTCTGGTTGGAGCCGCCGCCGAAGCCGGCGCCCATCTCGGCGCCCTTGCCGGTCTGCAGCAGCACGATCAGGATCAGCGCGAGGCTCACCACCACGTGAATGATGATCATCAGGGTATACATGCTTGTTCCGTCCGTTCCCTTTCCGTTGCCTGCCCCGGGTTTTCAGGCCCGGAAGTTCACGATGCGCAGGAAAGACGCAGCCTGAAGGGCCGCCCCCCCCACGAGCACGCCGTCGAGCTCGGGCTCGCGCATCAGTTCGTCGACGTTGTCGGGCTTCACGCTGCCTCCGTAGAGAATGCGGACCCGGCCAGATACGGTAGCGCCGTTGAGCTGCGAAAGCAAGCCGCGGATGAACCCGTGCACCTCGTTCGCCTGCGCCGGGGTGGCCGTGCGTCCCGTCCCGATGGCCCAGACCGGCTCGTAGGCGACCGCCAGCGTGGCCACCTGGTCGGGACCGATGCCGGCGAGAGCGCCGCGCACCTGGCGGCCGATGACCTGCTCCACCGCGCCGGATTCGCGCTCCGCGAGGGTTTCGCCGACGCAGACGATCGGCAGCAACCCGTTGCGCAGCGCGGCGAGCGCCTTCCGGTTGACCTGCTCGTCCGTTTCGCCGAAGAGCTGGCGGCGCTCGCTGTGGCCGATGATGACCGCCGAACAGCCGGCGTCCTTGAGCAGGCTGCCGGAAACCTCGCCGGTGTACGCGCCCTTCTCCTCCCAGTGGGAGTCCTGGGCCGCCACCCGGATCGGGCTGCCCGCGAGGGCGACGGCCACCGGGGCGAGCGCGGTAAAGACCGGGGCGACGATCACCTCGCGGCCCGCGAGGCCCGCGCAACCGGCGCGAAGCTCGAGGGCGAGCGCGGTCGCCTCGGCGATCGTCAGGTGCATCTTCCAGTTGCCGGCGAGGATCGGGGTCCGCGTTTTCATGGTTTCTCCGTCAGGGCTTCGATGCCGGGGAGCGGTATCCCCTCCATGAGCTGGAGGAAGGCGCCGCCCCCCGTCGAGGTGTAGGACATGTTGGAAGCCTCCCCGGCGCGGTGCACGGCCACGTCGGTGTCGCCGCCGCCGATGATCGTCAACGCATAGGAATCAGCGAGCGTGTGAGCCAGGGAGAAGGTCCCGCGCGAGAAGGGTTCCATCTCGAAGAGCCCCATCGGGCCGTTCCAGAGGATCGTGCGGGTGTCCTGGAGCGCCTCGGCGAACAGCCGCATCGTGGCCGGGCCGATGTCCAGCCCCGCCCAGAGCGGCGGAATCTCCTGGACCGGGACGATCTTGATCTCGGCGTCCGGGGCGACCTTGTCGGCCACGACGCAGTCGACGGGCAGATAGAACTTCACCCCTTTGGTCCGGGCGTGCTCCATGATCCCGCGCGCCGTGTCGACCATGTTCTCCTCGACGATGGAGCGCCCGATCTCGTAGCCCATCGCCTTGAGGAAGGTGAACATCATCCCGCCGCCGATGATCACCTTGTCCATGCGCTCGAGCAGGTTGTTGATCGCGCCGATCTTGTCGGAGACCTTGGCGCCGCCCATGATCGTCGCCACCGGGCGCGTCGGGCTGACCATGACCCGCTCGAAGTACTCGATCTCCTTCTTCATGCAGAAGCCGGCCACCGAGACCGGGACGAACGCCGCGACGCCAGCCGTGGAGGCGTGGGCGCGGTGCGCGGTGCCGAACGCGTCGTTGACGAAGACGTCGCACCCCTCGACGAGCGCCTTGGCGAACGCCGGGTCGTTGGCGGTCTCGGCCTTGTGGAAACGCAGATTCTCCAGCAGCAGGATCTGGCCCGGGCCGAGCTTTTCGGCCAGCTCGCGCACCTGCGGCCCGACGCAGTCCGGGGCGAAGGCGATCTCGCCCTGCTTGCCGAGCAGGCGCTCGAGTCGCTTGTGCACCGGCTTGAGGCTGTACTTGTGGTTGACGATCCCCTTGGGGCGCCCGACGTGGGAGGCGATGATGATCCGCGCCCCCTCGTCGATCAGGTGGTTGATCGTCGGCAGGGCGGCGCGGATGCGGGTGTCCGAGACGATCGTGCCGTCATCGTCCAGCGGGACGTTGAAGTCCACGCGGACGAAGACCGTCTTGCCCTTGAAGGAGACGTCCTCGATGGTCAGCTTGTGCATCGTACGCCCTCGACAGGATCCCTGTCTGTAGGGGCGGGATTCATTCCCGCCCAAACAATACCGGTTAACCATCCCGGGCGGGAGTAAATCCCGCCCCTACATCATTCCCAACCCGAGTCGCAGGGGCGGGATTCATTCCCGCCCGCACAATATCGGCTATGCCTTGGCGGCCATGAACCCGATCAGATCCCGGAGCCGGCAGCTGTAGCCCATCTCGTTGTCGTACCAGGCGACGACCTTGGCCATCGTACCCTCGACGACCTTGGTGCAGCCGGCGTCAACCACTGAAGAGCAGGCGTGCCCGTTGAAGTCGACGGAGACCAGCGGCTCCTCGGTGTAGTCGAGGATCCCCTTCATCGGGCCGGCCGCGGCGGCCTTGAGGGCGGCGTTGATCGCCTTCTCGTCGGTCGCCGTGCCGAGGTCGCAGACGAAGTCCACCACCGAAACGTTCGGCGTCGGCACGCGCATCGAGAAGCCGTCGATCTTGCCCTTGAGCTCCGGCAGCACGAGGCCGATGGCCTTGGCGGCGCCGGTGGAGGTCGGGATCATCGAGAGCGCGGCGGCGCGCGCCCGGCGCAGGTCCTTGTGCGGGAAGTCCAGGATCTTCTGGTCGTTGGTGTAGGAGTGGATGGTGGTCATCAGGCCGCGCTTCACGACGAACGTGTCGTGCAGCACCTTGACCACCGGGGCGAGGCAGTTGGTGGTGCAGGAGGCGTTGGAGACGATGTGGTGTTCCGCGGGTTTGTAGGTCCCCTCGTTGACGCCGAGGACCACGGTCAGATCTGGGTCCTTGGCCGGGGCGGAGATGATGACCTTCTTCGCGCCCGCGGCGAGGTGCTTGCCGGCGCCGGCGCGGTCGGTGAAATGGCCGGTGGACTCGACCACGTACTGCACGTCGAGGGCCTGCCAGGGCAGCTCCGCGGGATCCTTGGCGGCGAAAACCTTGATCGTCCGGCCGTTGATCACCAGCGAATCGGCGCCCGCCGACACGGTGCCGTTGAAGCGGCCGTGAACGGAGTCGTACTTGAACAGGTGCGCCAGCGTGGCGGTGTCGGTCAGGTCGTTGATCGCGACCACCTCGAACTCGGGATGACCGGTGAGGGTGCGGAAGAAAACACGACCGATGCGACCGAACCCGTTGATACCGATGCGAATAGCCATGTCCGTACCCCTCCCGTGCGTCGTGCGTTGGCTGAAATGAACGTTGAAATTTAGCAGGTTTTACCGAAATCTGTCAAACGCGCGATTTCCGCAGGGTGCACGACAAGAAAGTGTGAGTTGACATAGGGCTGCGATCTGGCATCATGTCTGTCATACAGTTCAAATGACAGGGAGGATGCCATGACCGAGACGCTCGAACAAAGACGCGCATTAGCAGCACAGGAACTCGCCGAA
>JANOHV010000043.1:0-2000 GCA_031406795.1 Candidatus Rokuibacteriota bacterium | reverse complement strand
TTGACGACGCGCTGCTGAACTTGCTGCAGGCGCGCGCCGGTCTCGCCCGCGGGCGCCGCGATCTGCTCACCGCCCAGGTCAACCTCCGCTGGGCGACGGGCGAACTATCCGCCGGGCAATGAGGATGGCCGATGTGTCGCGGGAGGGGATCAACCCCACCCCAACGATTACGCATGGCGCCCGTGGTTGTCGCGGGAGGGGATCAACCCCTACCCTACGAAACATGCATCTCGCACGTGGTTGTCGCGGGAGGGGATCAACCCCTCCCCTACGATCATGCATGGCGCCCGTGGTTGTAGGGGCGGGATTCACTCCCGCCCTGGATGTCCTCCGCCTCATTCCTCAGCACTCGCACGCCTTGCACCTGGACCATTTTGAGCGCCCGGCCCGGTGAGGAAGCGTCTCCTGAAACAACTGTGGAATCTCGCCCTCCTCATGACGTGATCGTCATCGGGGCCGGCGCCTCCGGCCTGATGTGCGCGGCGACCTGCGGCGCGCGGGGCCGCTCCGTGCTGGTGATCGATCACGTCGAGCGCGTCGGCGAGAAGATCCGCATCTCGGGCGGAGGCCGCTGCAACTTCACCAACCGCGACGTCGGCGCCGGGCACTACCACTCCGCCAACCCGCACTTCTGCCGGTCCGCCCTGTCCCGCTTCACGACGCACCACCTGCTCGCCCTCGTCGAGAAACACGGCATCCGCTACCAGGAGCGCGAGGCCGGGCAACTTTTCTGCGAAACCAGCGCGCGCGAAATCGTCGCGATGCTGCAGGCGGAGTGCGACGCGGCCCGCGTCGCACTCCAGCTCGGCAGCCGGGTCGAAGGCATCGTCCCGAACGCCGTCGCCGGTTTCGCCGTCGCGACCTCGCGGGGGACATTCCGGTGCGGGTCCCTGGTCATCGCCACCGGCGGCCTCTCCTACCCCCGCCTCGGCGCGAGCGGTTTCGGTCACGAAGTCGCGCGGCAGTTCGGCCTCGCCGTCGTCCCCCCGCGTCCGGCGCTGGTACCCTTCGTCCTCTCCAAGGCCGACCGGGAGGTCTTCGGCGAGCTGGCGGGCGTCAGCCTCGACGCGGCGATCACCTGCGACGGGAAGCGCCACGGGGGAAAGCTGTTGTTCACCCATCGCGGCCTCAGCGGTCCAGCGGCGCTTCAGGCCTCGCTGCTCTGGGTGCCGGGCGACACGCTGGGCATCGATTTGCTGCCGGACACCGACATCCTCGCCGAACTGCTGGCACGGCGGCCGGGCAATGCCGAGGTCGCCACCGTACTCGCCGAGCATCTGCCCAAGCGCCTCGCCCGGATCTGGTGCGAGCAGCGCGGGTTGAACCGGCCGCTCAAGCAGGTGTCCGAAAGAGCCTTGCGTGAGCTGGCCGCCGGATTGCACGACTGGCGCCTGATCCCCGGCGGGACGGAGGGCTACGCCACCGCCGAGGTCACGGCCGGCGGCGTGGACACCGGCGGGCTCTCCTCCAAGACCATGGAGGCGAGCAAGGTCCCCGGCCTGTACTTCGTCGGGGAGGTCGTCGACGTGACGGGGGAACTCGGCGGCTACAATCTCCATTGGGCCTGGGCGTCCGGATACGCCGCCGGGCTTGCCGTGTAGCTGGCCCTGAGCATCAGGACGCTCCCATCCGCGGCGTTGTCCTCCACCTGTCTGGCCCGTTCCCGAGCCCAGCGAAGCGAGGGCAACACCCCCTGAACGCCCATCGTCTTTCCCCGCCCGCTGCCCGGGTCCAGCCCCTATTCATCGGTCGTAACGGTAGCGGAGAGGCTGATCAAAAGGGTCCAGGTGCAAGGCGGGCGACGATCCGGTGACTGAGGCGGGCTGGTGCCCGCCGCAGGGAACCGGGAGGAGCCCAACGCCGCAGATGGGCCCTTTTCAGCAGCCGTACTTCAGACGGTGAATTTCTCCAGTTCGTCGTGGAGCTTCTGAGCGGCGGAGGTCAGTGCCCCGATCGTGGGTTTCATTTCGTTCGAAGAGAGCACCAGCGAGCCGGTCGCC
>JANOHV010000032.1:0-28533 GCA_031406795.1 Candidatus Rokuibacteriota bacterium | reverse complement strand
GCCGTCGAGGGCGAGCATCGTGACCGCCCGTTTGCGCGCGCTCGAGAACCCCGAGGCGCCGAAGCTGGCGGGGGTCTTCTCGACGAGCTGCTCGACGATCCCCGTGGAAGCCAGTTCGCTGACGTTCGTCCCGGTGGCCGGCGACCCGCCGCGCAGCACCTGGGTGCGGATCGAGCTCTCCACGCCGCTGAGGCCCGTGGTCGGCCGCTGGAGGAAAACCGTGATCGGGCCGGACGGCCCCTTGAGTTGCCCCCAGTCCTTGACGATGCCCTGGAAGACCTCGGCCGCCGCCGGATACGAAATCGACTCGACGCGGGTGCTCGGGTGCGCGATGAACACCAGGGCGTCCCACGCCACCTGGACGAACTCGATGTCGGCGGGGTCCTCGGGGAGCCGGCCGCGACACGAGGCGGCGAAGTCGGAGGTCCCGGAGACGAGGTCCTTCAGGCCGATGACGCTGCCGCCGCCGCGGACGAATGTCTTCACGCCGGTGATCTTCTGGTAGTCGGCGGCCAGGTCCGTGAGATAGCCAAAGTTGCTGACGGAGCAGCCGCTTGCCACCAGCTGCCTTTCGGCGGCACCGTGCGCGCTGTCGGGGAGCCCGGCACCGAGGAGCATTGCGATCAAGCCTGCGCCCACCCCGACCACCCTCACGGACGCTCCCTCCGCACAGAGTCCCCAGAAACCCGAGGAAATCCTCCTGGATAGTACCACGAGATACGCCCGTCGCAAACGCCGACGGGATCGGCACTGCTGCTCAGCCCAAAATCCGCGCGTACGCGCGGATCTCGGTCAGCGAACGATCCTTGACTTGCGAAAGTTCACCCGACAAAATACAGCGAAGTACTAGTGATTGCCGCCGGGATGGGAGATCCCGCGGCGAGAGGGCCATCATTCGCAGGGGGAGGCAGGTGAGATGGGTCGCTTCGACGAAGTCCACGCGCGTTCACTGAAGGATCCCGATGGTTTCTGGGGCGAGGCCGCGGGCAAGGTCCACTGGTACCGCCCGTGGGACATGGTCCTGGACGACCGCAGCGCCCCCTTCTACCGCTGGTTCACCGGCGGTTTGACGAACACCTGCTACAACGCGCTGGACCGCCACGTCGAGGGCGGCCGCGCCGATCAGGCCGCGCTGATCTACGACAGCCCGGTCACCGACACCGTGAAGAGCTACACCTACCGCGAGCTGCGCGACCTGACGGCCCTGTGCGCGGGCGTGCTCGCCGAACTCGGCGTCGGCAAGGGCGACCGCGTCATCATCTACATGCCGATGATCCCGGAGGCCGTCGTCGCGATGCTGGCCTGCGCGCGCCTCGGCGCGGTGCACTCGGTCGTCTTCGGCGGGTTCGCCGCGAACGAACTGGCGGTGCGCATCAACGACGCGGAGCCGAAGGTCATCGTCTCGGCCTCCTGCGGCATCGAGGTCAAGAAGGTCATCGAGTACAAGCCGCTGCTCGACGAGGCGATCCGGCTGGCGCGCCACAAGCCCGAGCGCTGCCTGATCGTGCAGCGGCCGATGGCGAAGGCCGAACTGCTGCCCGGCCGCGACATCACTTGGGCGGAGGCGATGGGCGGCGCCAGACCGCACGAGTGCGTGCCGGTGTCCGCCACCGACCCGCTGTACATCCTCTACACGTCGGGGACCACGGGCCAGCCCAAGGGCGTCGTGCGCGACACCGGCGGCCACATTGTCGCGCTGCAGTGGACGATGAACAACATCTACGACTGCCCGCCGGGGAGCGTCTTCTGGGCGGCCTCGGACATCGGCTGGGTCGTCGGGCACTCCTACATCGTCTACGGCCCGCTCTTCAACGGCAACACGACCGTCCTGTACGAAGGCAAGCCGGTCGGCACCCCGGACCCCGGCGCCTTCTGGCGCGTGATCTCGCAGCACAAGGTGCGCGCCCTCTTCACCGCGCCGACGGCGTTTCGCGCGATCAAACGCGACGACTCCAACGGCGAGTACCTGAAGAAATACGACATCTCGTGCCTCAAGACGCTGTTCCTCGCCGGCGAGCGCTGCGACCCGGACACCCTGCACTGGGCCGAAAAACTGCTCAAGATCCCGGTGATCGACCACTGGTGGCAGACCGAAACCGGCTGGGCGATCTGCGCCAACTGCATGGGGATCGAACACCTGCCGGTCAAGGCCGGCTCGCCGACGCGGGCCGTGCCCGGCGTGGACGTGCGCGTGCTCGACAACGAGGGCCAGGAGGTCGAACGCAACGTCCTCGGCGCGCTGGTCATCAAGCTGCCGCTGCCGCCGGGGAACTTCACGACGCTCTGGCAGGCCGAGGAGCGCTTCAAGAAGACCTACCTCGACACCTTCCCCGGGTACTACCAGACCTACGACGCCGGCGTGGTCGACGACGATGGCTACGTCCACGTGATGAGCCGCACCGACGACATCATCAACGTCGCCGGCCACCGGCTCTCCACCGGGGCGATGGAGGAGGTCCTCTCCTCGCACCAGGACGTCGCCGAGTGCGCGGTCATCGGCGTGCACGACCAGCTCAAGGGGCAGGTGCCGCTCGGTTTCCTCGTGCTCAAGGCCGGGGTGGCGCGGCCCGACGCCGACATCGTCAAGGAAGTGGTCAGGATGGTGCGCGAGAAGATCGGGCCGGTCGCCGCGTTCAAGACCGCGACCGTCATCAAGCGGCTGCCCAAGACGCGCTCGGGCAAGATCCTGCGCGGCATCATGCGCCGGATCGCCGACAGCGAGCCCTACAACATGCCGGCGACCATCGACGACCCGGCGATCCTCGGGGAGATGACCGAAGCCCTCCAGCACATCGGCTACGCGAAGAAGACCGAGTAGCGGGGTCGGCAGGGAGGCCCTGATCCGCCCTGGCGGCGTTGCGGGTTGGGCTGCTTGTGCGGCGGGCACGAGCCCGCCTCCGCGCGCCCATCCCCGCTGCCTTGCCAGGACGAATCAGGACGCTCCCTGCCGACTCCGCAGCAGAGTTCCGGGGTAGCACCAAGCGATTGCGAGAGGGGGGGGGTGACGATGGCGAGGAAGAAGATCAGATCGATCGGGATTCTCACCTCCGGCGGGGACTGCCAGGGGCTCAACGCGGCGATCCGCGCCGTGGCCAAGACCGCGATGAAGTCCTACGGGATGGACGTCGTCGGCATCCTCGACGGATTCCGCGGTCTGGTGGAGAACCGCTCCCAGCGGCTCACCGACGCCGACCTCTCCGACATCCTGACGCTCGGGGGGACCATCCTGGGGACAAGCCGCGACAAGCCGAACAAGATGCCGCTCGGCGGGCGCACCGTCGACATGACGGAGCAGGCAGTCGAGAACTACCACAAACTGCACCTCGACGCCCTCGTCTGCATCGGCGGCGGCGGGACGCAGAAGAACGCGCTGCATCTGATGCAGAACTCGGACATGAAGATCGTGACGCTGCCGAAGACGATCGACAACGACGTCTGGGGCACGGACGTCTGCTTCGGTTTCGACACCGCCGTCCAGATCGCCACCGACGCGATCGACCGGATCCACTCCACCGCGTCGAGCCACCAGCGCGTGATGCTCGTCGAAGTCATGGGGCACAACACGGGGTGGATCGCCGCGGCGGCCGGGCTCGCCGGGGGTGCGGACGTGGTTCTTCTCCCCGAACTGCCCTACTCCGTCGACGCGGTGATCGACGCCGTGGTCGAACGCAAGCGAGGCGGCAAGCGCTTCTCCATCGTCGCTTTCGCGGAAGGGGCGCTCTCGGCGCCTGAGGCGGCCCGGCTGGCGAAAGCCGCCGAGCAGAAGGGGTCGAAGGCCAGCGCCGGGAAGCGCTCGAAAAGGACGCCTCTGCCCGCATCGCACCCGGAGATGTCCCTGAGCCTGCGCCTGACCCGCCAGATCGAAAAGGGCAGCGGGCTCGAGACGCGCCTCACGGCGCTCGGGCACGTCATGCGGGGCGGGACGCCGACCGCCGCGGACCGGACGCTGGCCACCGTTCTCGGCTCCGAAGCCGCGCGGCTGCTGGCCAAGGGCGGCTCGGGGGTCATGGTGGGGATCCGCGGCCAGTCCCCCGTCCACGTGGAACTCTCCGAGGTGGCGGGCAAGCGGCGCAGTGTCCCTCCGGACCACCCCTGGATCCAGACGCTGCGGCGCCTGAACATCTGCCTCGGCGCCTGAAGCGGGCACCCGTGGCGGAGGCGCAGCGGTCGGCGGCCGAAGCGAGAAGGAGAGCTCGGCAGCTTGCCAGCTCGAGATCTACGAGAAAGACCCGGGCACCACGACGGAGGAGACCTCCGGGCAGACCGCCGCGGCCACCACGTCGTTCAGGTGCAGCACCCTGATGTCGGAGCCGGTCTCCTTGACGCCGTTGATCAGGCCGAGACAGCAGGTCTGGCAGGGCGTGACGATCGCCTGTACGCCGGTCGCCTCGGCCTCGCGAATCCGCGCGGCCGCGATCCGGTGCTGGAGCCCCTCGTTGGCGAGCTTGAGGCCGCCGCCCATGCCGCAACAGGACGAGAACGCGCCGTGGCGCGGCATCTCGACCAGCTGCAGCCCGGGAATCGACCGCAGCACGCGCCGCGGCTCCTCGTAGATCTGGCTGTGACGCCCGAGGTGGCAGGGATCGTGGTAAGTGACCCGCAGCGGGACCTCGAAGCGCGGTTTCAGCCGCCCCTCGATGATCAGCCGATCGAGCAGTTGCGTCAGGTGAAGCACCGGCAGCTTGCCCGACGGCAGCCGCGCGTAGTCCCCGTGCAGCCCCTTAAAGCAGCCGGCGCACGAGGCGACGATGGTCGCGCCGCCGAGCCCGCCGAGCACCGAGATGCGCCGCGCCGCCTCGGCGGGGAAGGTCTCGTCCCCCATGCGCCGCAGCTTGCTGGCGCAGCAGGGCTCGTCCGGCCCGAGGATCGCGAAATCGATCCCCGCCTCCTGGAGCAGCCGAGCCGACAGCGCGGCGACGTACTGCATCGGCGCGTCGAAGCTCGCGGTGCACCCGGCGAAGTAGAGATAGGGTGCGGGCCGTTCCCGCCAGAGACGCACCGGCTCCTTCAGCACGCCGTCCTCGAAGGCGCGCACCGCCCAGCGGCCCCGCTCCGCCTGCGGCCGGGAATAGGAGTTGTCGAACTCCCGGATGGTGGCGATCAGCCGCGACTGGGACTCGGGGCGCGGCAGGCCCGCGCGCACCAGCGCCAGGCGCGCCTGCTCCCACAGCTCGGGGGTGTCAATGCGGACCGGGCAGACGACGTGGCACTGCCCGCAGGCCGAGCACTCGTAGAGACTCTGCTGGAAATCGGACCGCCCGGCCTCCGGCAGGCCGCCGCCCACCAGCCCGCGCAGCGCCGCCAACTTGCCGCGCGCGCAGCTCGACTCCCGCGCGTCCTGGGCGTACACGGGGCACCAGGTGCGGCACTCGCCGCAACGCGCGCAGGCTTCCAGCTCGACGAGCTGGCGCCAGCTCAGGCCTTCGGCGATCCGAGCGCCGGGGGCTTTGTCTTTGCGTACCAATCAAGATCCTCCCGTGCGTGTTCGTTGCGCGCGTTGAGGGCGATCACCACCGGCGCCAGCACGCTGTGCATCAGTGAGCTGTGCGGCACCCAGGCGACGAGCGCCACGCCGCTGAGCCCGTGAATCGTCCAGAGGGCGGTCAACCAGGGGCGCAGCGCGGCCGCGGCCGCCGGATCCGCGCCCGCGGCGACGCGCAGCGCCTCGAGCAGGAAACCCGACAGCGTCAGCCAGAGCATGAAGAACAGCAGCGGCGCATCGCTCTCGCGCGATTCGGCGGCGGGGGTTGTCCCGGGGACGACCCGGCGGGCGAGCCCCAGCAGCAGCCCGGCGAGCAGGACCAGGCCGAAGAAATTGCCCCAGACCTTGAGGGCGGCGCGCCCGTCGCCGCGCAGGATCCAGGCGGCGGCCCCGCCGTCGAGCGCCAGATACTCGAGCAGCCCCAGGACGACGTGCAGCGTGGAGAGCAGCACCAGCGCCATGAAGCCCCAGAAGATCCCGATGTGGGCGGCCCAGCGCAGCCGCGAGAGCCGCAGCAGCTGCGGCTGCGCGAACACCTCGACGAACCAGATGCCGGCGACCTTGCCGCGTCGGTGCGGCGGCGGCGCGGGCAGACTCAGGCCGCGCGCCCAGCCGCGCCAGCGCAACGCCAGCACGACGACCAGATAGCCGAAGGCGAGCGCGCCCGCCGCCCAGAAGAGCAGCCAGGGTTTCGGGTAGACGACGCTCTCGACCATGACAACCAAGCATCATACCAGAGTGTCGCGGCCGACAATGCATTCGCGATGTTCCGACTTGACCGAGGCACCGGGATCGGCGTGTCAACCTGCGCGGAGCCGCAGGCCGGCCGATAACGCCGGCACTCGGGACCTTCGGAGACCGCCTTCACTCTGCCCTGAGTGTCCTGCCCGCTTCAGAACAGCGACCCATTCCTGATCCAGGAGTAGCCGAAGAGGGCTGCCATCGTCACGAGGGCAACGCCGAAGATGATCAGGCCAGAATTCCTGCCCTTCACGATTCGTTCTCTGATTGCGGAGGCCAGCGATGCCGTCATCAACAACAGCGCTACGGCGAGGAAAGCCCTCTTGTGGGTTTGTATCCAGCGACGATCCTCTCCAGCCCCTCGCTCCGCAGCCAGCCGCGCTTGCCGTCGGCCAGACGGATCAGGGACCAGCCCTCCTCGGTGCGCTCCTGGCGCACGATGGTGCCCTCGTGCAGCTTGAAAAGCAGCGTGTCGCGGATGTCCGGCCCGGCCAGGATACCGACCTCCGCCGCGAGGATGACCGCCCGGTCGTCGCTGCCGACCTGGTGCCATTTCATCCAGAAGGATGCGCCCGCGATGAGCCAGACCGTGAGGAACAGGTAGAGCAGGTAGTGGGTCCACTCGGCCTTGACATACAGCCTCAGCAGCATCAGGGACCAGAAGAGCACGTTGGTGGCGGCGAAGAACCAGAAGATCTCGGCCAGAGTCAGGGAGCCGAGCCAGAAGAAAGCGGCGTTGGCGAAGCCCGCCGATCCGGGGGCGGCGTCCCGCGCCAGTTCACGCGCGCGAGCGAGGTTGTACGCGAGGTCCGGGTCCCGGGGCAGCAGCAGCCGGGCCCGTTCGTAGTAGAGGATCGCCCGCCCAGTCTGGTTCAGCCGGAACGCGGTGTTGCCGAGGTTGTACAACAGGTGCCCGGTCGCGCCTTCGTTCCTCAGCAGCTGCAGGTAACCGTCCTGGGCGGCCTGGTACTGCGCCTCCCGGTAGGCCCGATCGGCCTCCTGCAGGACCTTGCGGCTCTCGGGGGAAGCTGCCCAAAGCGGCGCCGCAACGCACAGCGCCGCCAGCAGGAGCAGGAGTCTCCTCATGGCAGCTCCTTCTCGATGCGCGCGACCAGAGCGGCGAGGGCCGCGCCCGCCGTGGTCGCCTCGCCGCCCCTGCCGGTGTAGATTGCATCCTCGACGCGCCGCCAGAGCCCGTGCAGCTCGCCGACCGTCCTCTCGTTCACGCTTCTCGATCGCAGCAGCGCGGCGGCTTCGTCGGCGGTCAGTGACCCGCGAGCGAGGCTCAACCGCTGGCTCAGGTAGTCCTGCAAGGCTTGCATCAGTTCATCCGCGGTCAGTCCACTGCGCTCGCAGGCGCGCGCGAACACGCCGGCGGCTCTTCGCACGCTGCGCGCCGCGGTGATGCCCGCCGATCGTTGCCGGAGGGCCGCGCCGCCGAACGTCAGCAGAAACGCCGCGACGGGCCCGATCAGCAGCAGCCAGAAGACCGCCGCGCCGGGCAGGGCCGCCAGCCCGGAGGCGGTTTCGCCGATCGTGGCGTGGACGGGCAGGATGTCGCTGCCCAACTCGGCGACCTCCCGCTTGGGCTGGGCCGGCGCGGCCGTTCCCGCCACACGCGGGGGGGCGGGCAGGTCTCCCGGCCGGCCCGGGGCGACCGTGAGCGTCGCGCCGGTTGTCTTCAGGCTCTTGTAGCGACCGGAGGCGGTGTCGAAGTAACTCAACGCGAGCGGGGGGATCTGGTAGCGCCCCGCCCGCTCCGGTACGAGCGCCCAGGTCAGGATCTTGGTCACGGTGACGCCGTCGCCGTCGTTCTCGCTCTTCAGGACCGGCTGATCGGCATAGACCTTGATGCCGTCGAGGGTCGGAATCTTCAACTCCGGAATTCGTTTGACGTTGCCCCGGCCGCGGACGGTCGCCCTCAGGGTCGCGGACTCTCCCGCCTTGAGCTCCCGCGGCTCGAGCGTCGCCTCCAGCGTGAAGCCGCCGACCAACCCGCCGAAATCCGCCGGCCGCCCGTCCAGAGGCAGCGGCAGCACCGGGAACGGCAGCGCCTCGCTCATCAGCGCCTGGGGGCGCCCGGACGCCCGCTGGCCGAAGAAGGGATCGTCGAAAATGCCGCGGCGGGGGCGGTTCTGCGGCGTGTACACCGTCAGATCCATCCGCGTCGGGGGCAGCGTGAAGTTCCCCGCTCTCTGCGGCGTGACGAGGTAGCGCACCTCGATGATCTGATAGGGCCGCCCCTGGTGCACTCCCTGGTACTCGCGCGGCTCGCCGTGTTTCGCGATGGCGACGCCGTCCAGCTCGGGGACGTTGACGGAGGCGTCGGCGATGCTCACCGACCGGTAGAGCTTCAGCGTGTAGATCGCCTGCTGCTCGATGTAGACTTTCGCGGGCGCGATGGAAGCGACGAGAAAGACCGGCCCGCGATCGCCGTCCGGTGAGGCGACGGGCTGACCGACAGCCAGCGCCGCCACGTTGCTGCTGTAGGTCGTGCCGTCGACCGTCAGCTGGGCCGGCCCGATGCTGAAGGCCCCGGCCTTCTTCGGCTGGATCACGAAGGTGAAATCGGTTCCGGAGCTGTACGCCCCGTTGACGATTTGCACCCGCGTCGATGCCCCGGCCGGGCGGACGAGAAAATCGTCGAGCCCCTGGATCGCCGGCCGGGCGGCCTGCCCGCGGGCACCGGAAACGCTGACCGAGAGCATCACGCTGTCGACCAGGGTCGCCTCGGACCGATCGAGACTCAGGCTCAGCGTCACTTCGCAATTCGCCGGGCGCGCGATGGCCAGCAGGGAAACCACCGCCAGCGCGGCCAGCAGACCCGGTGCGCGTCGTTTCACGAACCGCTACCAGTCCTTGCCCGACCGGACCGCGCGACGCCGTGCCGCTCCCGGCGGACGCAGGTGCGAGCGGTCCTCGCTGACATTGTTCAGCAGGGCCTCTGCCATTCGCTTCTCGGCCGAGGTGGCCGCGGCCTTGGCCGCCTCATCCTGCCGCGCGCTTTCCGGCAGCTCGTTGAGCGGCTTCAGCTCGCCGGAGAGGTCCGGGGACTTTTCCGCGCCGGCCTTTCCCGACTCCGGGCCCGGCTTTGGCTCCTTCTTGCCGTCGCCTTTTTCCTCGCCGCCCTTCTGCTGGTCCGGGGACCCCTGTTGCTCGTCCTTCTTCTTCTGGTCCTTCTGCTGCTGGTCCTGCTTCTTCTGGTCCTCTTTCTGCTGTCTAAGCTTGTGCAGCGCAAGTTCCAGGTTGTGCCGGGCGTCCGCGCTCGCCGGGTCGTGGCGCAGCGCGTTGCGATAGAGATCGGCCGCCGCCGCGAAATCACCCTTCTGGAACACGGCATTGCCAAGGTTGTAGGTCGCCTTGAACCGCATCGGATCGTCGCCGGCCCTGACGGACGCGCTGGAGAACGCCGCGATTGCCGCCTGATAGTCGCCCTTCTGATAGGCGGCGCAGCCGCGATCGTAGCGGTACCGGACGTCCTTCGGGTGATCCATGTCGAGGTCGGCGTACGCCTTCTCGGCCTCGGCGTAGCGCCCCTTGCGGTAGAGCTGGTCGGGGTCCTCGGCAGCCTGCGCGCGACCCGCGTGGACCAGGCTGCCGGCGACCAGCAGCGGCAGCATCAGGAGCGTCGGACGGAAGGCCTTGCGCTCGGCCAGGAAGCCCTCGATCAGCAGCAGGAGAAATGCGGGGACCAGGAAGAGGAAGAAGCGCTCCTCCTCGATCCTGATCTTGCCGCTCTTGAGCGTCTGCGCCGTGGTCCTGGACCTGATGCCGTCGAAGTACAGCACGTCCAGATCCAGGTCCCCGGCCACCGAGCGGACGTAGGTGCCGCCGGTGTCCGCGGCGATGCTCTGCAGACTCGCTTCGTCCATGCGCGAGAGCACCATGTTCCCCCGCTCGTCCTTCTTGAAGCCGCCCTGGTCGCCGCCCGGGACCGGCCCGCCGGCGGCCTCGCCGACGCCGAAGACAAAGATCTTGACCCCCTTCTCCGCAGCCTTGCGCGCAGCCTCCTGGCCGCGTCCCTCGTTGTCTTCGCCGTCGGTGATCAGGATCATGACCTTGTCGGTTTCGGCTTTCGGGTCGAAAGACGAGAGGCCGGTCTCGATGGCCGCGCCCAGATCCGTCCCCGCCAGCGGAATGAGCTCCGGGCTCAGGGCCTGGAGAAACATGTCCAGCGCCGCGTAATCGAGCGTCAGCGGACACTGCACGTAGGCGGCCCCGGAGAAGGCGACCAGGCCGACCCGGTCGCCCTGCACGACCTTGAGGAAGTCGTGGATCTCGCGCCTGGCCCGCTCCAGCCGGTTGGGTTTGACGTCCTCCACCAGCATGCTCGGGGAGATGTCCGCGAGCAGCACGATGTCGACGCCCTTTTGCGTGACCTCCTGGTAGTGGCTCCCCCAGCGCGGGCCGGCGAGCGAGAAGATCATCAGGCCGAGCGCGAAGAGGACCAGCAGGACTTTCAGCGCGCGCATTCCCGGGATGGCCGCGCCGGTCAGGCGCTCGAGAAGCTCGGGCTCGGCAAACCGCGCCAGCGCCTTTTCCCGCCGGCGGTGATACGCCAGCAGCGCCAGGCCGACCACGGGGATCAGCCAGAGAAAGTGCAGGACCCAGGTTTGCGAAAAGGTCATGGGAGAACCTTGAACAGGGTGAGGGAGAGGACGATCTCCAGCCCCAGCAGCGCGAGCGCCGGGATCAGGAAGTACGCGTACAATTCCCGGAAGTGGAAAAACTCCTTGACGTCGACCTCTGATTTCTCCTCGCGGTCGATGATGTCGTAGATTTCGGCCAGCCGCTTGCTGTCCGCGGCGCGGAAGTACTTCCCGCCGCCCTGCTGCGCGACTTTGGTCAGCGTCTCCTCGTCGAGGTCGACCTCCTGGTAGGCGACCCGGGGGCCGAACATGGTGTCGACCTTGAACGGGGCGGGACCCGTGCCACCCACGCCGATCGTGTAGACCTTGATCCCCAGCGCCCGGACCGCCGCCGCCGCCTGCAGCGGCGTGATGTCGCCGGCGTTGTGCCGCCCGTCGGTCAGCAGCACGAGGATGCGCGATCCGGCCTTGATATCCTTCAGGCGTTTGCCGGCCACGGCGATGGCGTCGCCGATGGCCGTCCGGTCGCCGGCCATGCCGACCTCAAGCTTGTCCACCAGATTGAGCAGCAACCCCTTGTCGAGGGTGAGCGGACACTGGGTGAACGCCTCGTCGCCGAAAATCACCAGCCCGATCCGGTCGCGCTCCCGCTTGACGATGAATTCCTTCACCACTTTCTTGACCGCCGTCAGCCGATCCACGGCCTCGCCGTCGATCTTGAAGTCCATCGCGCGCATCGTGCCGGAGGTGTCGATGCTGAGCACGATGTCGACGCCGGAAGTCTTGGTCTCCCGGGAGACGTTGTAGAACTGCGGCCGCGCGGCGGCCAGCACCAGCAGCGCCAGGCAGAGCGCGCGCAGGATCAGCGGAATCCGGCCCCCGATCCGGCTGACGCTGCCGGCCATCCTGATCAGCGTCGAGGTCCCGGGGTGGCCGAGGCTGGGCGGTTTGCGCCACAGCGCGAAGGCCACCCAGCCGGCGATGGCGACGAGCAGCGAGAGCACGGCCGGGTACGCGAACCGGAACATCATCGGCGTCTCCCCTTCGCCACGGCGCCCGCGGGCGGCGCCTCCGGCGGCGGGGCCGTGGCGCGGACGTACGCCTTGGCCGCCTGCAGTTCGTCATCCTTGCGCGCGGCCGTCGGGGCGTCGTCGGCGAACTTGACCAGATCAGCCTGCCGCAGCAGGACCAGCAACTGCCGATCCGGCTCTTCCTGAACGTAGCGCGAAATCTCCTCGACGGTGTACTCGGCCGCCGGGAACCCCCGGATCGCCTCCAGATAGCGGCGCAGGATCTCCGAGAGACGGAAATAGAACTCCTTGACCTTCCCCTTCTCGAAGAGTTTCTGCGCCTCGAGGCGCTCGATCTCCCGCATCGCCCAGACATGCGGAAGTTCCTTGCTCGCGGCGATCTCGCGCTGCCGCCGCCGTCTCTTGAGCCACCAGTACAGGCCCGCAGCCGCCAGCAGCAGCCCCAGCAGGCCGAGACCCCAGGGGACGTAGCGCAGCCAGGGCGGCCGCACGGGCACGATGTCCTGAATCGGGCGCAATTGGGCCTCGGCCGGTTTGTCTCCGAGGCCTGAGATCACCTGGAGCGAAACCGAGTCGGCGTAGAGCCTGCTCGGCTTCGCGTCCTTGTCGAGCCAGCCCAGGGAGATCGCCCCGGTCTTCAACGCCTCGAGCTGGTCGACCAGCACCCTGAATGTGACGGCGTTCGGACCGACTTCGCGCCCGAGGATCGTCAGGCCTTCGAGCCCGCCCACCGCCGGCGGGTCGGCCAGCGTGCCGCCCGCCGGCAGCTGGAACTTCAGCGTCAGCAGGGCGACGTCGCCGACGGGCGCCGATTTCCTGTCGAAAACTGCGGATAGAATTCCGGCCGCATCGGCCGCCACGCTCAGCGCGCCGAAAGTACTTCCGGCAAGCAAAATGGCAGCGACAATACAAACGCAAAGAGCTTTCCTCCTTCTCAACCCCGCAGTCCGCACGGTCATCCCGCGATCCGCCTCTTCCGGCCTTCGAAGAGCTTCAACAGCGGCTCGACCACCGGCCCGCCCGTCGAAAGATCCACGAGATCCACCCCGGCGCACTTGAGCTCCCCCGCCAGCGCGGCGGCCTGGGCCTTCCGGTGCCGGCGCCAGCGCTCGCGCAGCTCCCGGCTGCCGGTGTTCAGCAGCGCGACCTCGCCGGTCTCGGGGTCTCGCAACGTGGCGAGCCCGATATTCGGCAGTTCGTCTTCCGCGGGGTCGGAGATGCGGATGACCGACAGCTCGTGCTTCCGCGCGGTCAGACGCAGCGATTTCTCGAAGCCGGCCGCCTGGCAATCGGAGATCAGGAACACGATGGCGTGCCGCTTCACCACCCGATTCAGGTAGGCGAGCGACGCATCCAGGTCGGTCCGCGGATTGCGCGGCTGATAGGTGAAGACTTCCTTGATCAGCCGCCAGACGTGCGCCGCCCCCTTTTTCGGGGGGATGTACTTTTCGGGTCCGTTGCTGAAGAGGATGGCGCCGACCTTGTCGTTGGTGCGCACGGCGAGAAAGGCCAGCATGCCGGCGACCTCGGCCAGCAACTCCCGCTTGAATTTCGCCCGGGTCCCGAAGGCGTGGGAGCCCGAGACATCGAGCAGCAGCATGACGGTCAGCTCGCGCTCTTCATGGAAGACTTTCACGTACGGGTGCCCGAAACGGGCTGAGACATTCCAGTCGATCGCGCGGATGTCGTCGCCGACCTGGTACTCGCGCACCTCGGCGAATTCCATCCCCCGGCCCTTGAAGGCGCTCTCGTAGCCGCCGGCGAACAGCTCGTTCGCCTGCCGCCGGGTCCGGAAATGGAAGCCCTGGATCTTCCTGAAGAGATCCTCCGGGATCATCTACGGCACCTCGATCCGCTCCAGCAGGATCTTGATCAGGTCGTCCGTGGTCTTCCCCTCGGCTTCCGCCTCGTAGCTGAGCAGGATCCGGTGGCGCAGCACGTCCGGGGCCAGCGACTTGACGTCCTGCGGCGTCACATAGCCGCGCCCGTTCAGGAAGGCGGAGGCCCGCGCGGCGAGACCGAGCCAGATGGAGGCGCGGGGGGAGGCGCCGAAATTGATCATCGGGCCGATGTCGAGGCCGAATTCTTTCGGGTTCCGGGTCGCCGAGCTGAGGCGGATGATGTAGTCCACGATCTTCTCTTCCATGTGGATCTGCCGCATGGTCCGCGTCGCCGCGTCGATCTGCGCGTAATCGACCACGCCGGCCACCTGGTCGGCGGCCCCCTCGTAGACGCGCGCCATGATCTTCTTCTCCTCCTCGGCGGAGGGGTACCCGACCTTGATCTTCATCATGAAGCGATCGATCTGCGCTTCGGGCAGCGGGTAGGTGCCCTCGTGCTCGATCGGATTCTGCGTGGCCAGCACGATGAACGGCCGCGCCAGAGCGAACGTCTGCTGGCCGATGGTCACCTGGCGCTCCTGCATCGCCTCGAGCAGGGCGCTCTGAACCTTGGCGGGGGCGCGGTTGATCTCGTCGGCGAGCAGGATGTTGTGAAAGATCGGCCCCTTCTTGATCTCGAACGTGGCCGTGTCCGGGCGGTAGATCTGGGTGCCGAGGATATCGGCGGGGAGCAGGTCCGGCGTGAACTGAATCCTCTGGAAGGAGGTGCGGATGGTGGCGGCAAGCGTCTTGACGGCCGTGGTCTTGGCCAGCCCGGGCAGGCCCTCGATCAGGATGTGCCCGTCGCAGAGCAGCCCGATCAGCATCCGGTCGATCAGTTCGCGCTGACCGACCACGACCTTCTCGATTTCCGCCCGGATCCGGCGGATGACGACGATCTCTTTTTCGACCTGCTGCGTAATCTCTTGAATATCCATCGTTTCCTCCATCAGCACACTACCCAAGCTCCCCCAAGGACCATGTCAGCCGTAACCGTTCGCCCTGAGCTTGTCGAAGGGTGAGCGAAAAAGCCTTTCATGCTTCGACAGGCTCAGCACGAACGGCTTAACAAATCTCGAATTTGTACAGCATCCTATTCTGATAAGTATTTTCTCAAACTCAGCATCCATTTGAAATCATTAACCATCGTCGGGCGTTGGATGATACCAGAAGTCAGAAAGTTCCCGGTGATCGAAGAAGGACGATGATGGCTGCTGTAACGCATTGGATTGTAATTGATCGGCTATACTGGTGAGGATGGTTGCCGACAACCCAATCCTCAACGGCCCGTACGAGGAACCCCGGTGGCACTATGCCACCGACGACAGCGGCGCGCTGGACTATGCCCGCATCGTGGAAGGACGGCGTATCTTCGCTCCGGAGGTCCAGGCCATCCCGATCCGGCAGGGACCACAAGCTGCGCTGTTCGAGATCAACGACCGTGGCGCCGAGTACGGCACGCTGCTGATCAACCTGCTGCGCCGGGAGGTCGGCCTCTGGCGCGCGGCCAGCTACCCCGGCACGACCCGCGTCACTCGCGAGCTGCTCACCTTCTGGTTCCTCGACCCGGACCGCCACGACAACCAGAAGCTCTTCTTCGCGCAACAAGAGGCCCTTGAAACCGCAATCTGGCTCAACGAGGTCGCTCCCGCATCGAACGTCGGCCAGCACGCCCTGAATCAGCTCCGTGTTGCGCAGACCGTCGCGCCAGGCGACGCAACCGCCAATCTGCCCCGCCTGGCTTTCAAAATGGCGACCGGCACCGGCAACACCACGCACGAGTTGACCATGCCGGTGCTGCACAACCTCTACGGCCACGTTCGCGATGAGCTGCCGCGCAAGGGTTTGAAGCGATTGAGAGCGGAAGCCAAAAAAGAAGGAAAAGAACTCTCCGGAGAGCAGCCGCCGCATTTGCCAGCCCTTGTCAAGCTCGCGCTCGACAGCTTCTACGGGCACTATCGCAAGGACTATGACGCCTACCGCGGTCTCTTCGAAGCGCCACCGGTCTTCATCGTGGTCTGCAGCAACGTCTCCGTCTCGAAGGAGGTCTTCAAATACATCGGCGGCTACGAGCAGACCCTTTCGGACGGGTCCTTGCGCCCCGTCCCCGGGCATTTCGATCTCTTCTCGAATTATGACCAGACGTCCGGCCGCCCGCTCCAGAAGCCGCCGACGCTGCTGATCGACAGCGACGCGCTCGAGAACTCCGGCCAGATCAGCGAGGACTTCAAGAAAGTCTTCGCCGACGAGATCGAGGTTTTCCGTCGCGAGTACGCCCGCGTTCACGGCCAGGGTACCGCCGAGGGGATCACCGAGGCCGAGATCCTGCGCGAGGTCGTCAACACCGTCGGCAAGCGCGGCACGCTCGGCGCGCATCTGCGCTGCGTTGTCTCGGTCTCGATGCTCACCGAAGGCTGGGACGCCAACACCGTGACCCACATCATGGGGCTGCGCGCGTTCGGCTCCCAGCTGCTGTGCGAACAGGTCGCCGGCCGGGCGCTGCGGCGCAAGAGCTATTTCCTCCAGGGCTACGACAAGCAGGGCAAACCGACCGAGGACAAGCGCAAGATCGTCGCGCGGAAGTTCCCGCCGGAGTACGCCCACATCATCGGCGTGCCGTTCAAGATGTTCAAGGGCGGCACCGTCGAACCGCCGACGCCTCGCGAGGTCAAGGAGATCCGCGCTCTCCCCGAACGCCGCGAAGAGCATGAAATCGCTTTTCCGAACGTCGTCGGCTACCGCGTCGAGACGCATGAGGGTCCGGTCATCGCGGACTTCTCCGGCCTGGATGACTTCGAGATCGACGGCACCAAGTACCCGCTCGAGACGAAGATGGCGAACGCCTTCTCCGACCGCCAGGAGAAACTGGTGATCGGCGCCGTGAAAGAGAAGCGCGAGCAGGAGATCGTCTATGCGATCACCAAGGAACTGATCAACCTGCATTTCTCCGACGACGACGGCCGGCCGCTCTTCCACCGTTTCCGGCAGCTCCAGGGGATCGTCGAGGAATGGTACCGGACAAAGATCCGGCTGATCGGCTACAGCGACCCGGATTTCAAGAAACTGATCACCTTCTTCGACCCGAAGGCGGTCTGCAGCCACATTAACCGCGGCATCCAGGCCGCCAGTCGCTCAACTGACCGCATCCTGCCGGTGCTCAACTACTACAACCGCACCGGCAGCACCGCCTACGTGCACGGCTCGACGACACGGGAGGTCTACGCGACGACCAAGAGTCACGTGAATTGTGTGGTCGCCGACACGAAGAGCTGGGAGCAGATCGCCGCGAAGACCCTCGAAGAGATCGACGCGGTGCAGAGCTACGTCAAGAACGCCTTCCTTGGGTTCTCGATCCCGTATGTCGCCGAGGGGAAGGACCGGGAATACTTCCCGGACTTCATCGCCCGCTGCCTGCTCGCCGATGGCCGCACGGTGAACCTGATCGTCGAGATCACCGGCATGAACGACGACAAGGCCGAAAAGAAGTGGCACGTCGAGAACCGCTGGCTGCCGGCGGTGAACGCGGTCCGCGAGAAGAACGGCTGGGACGAGTGGGCTTTCGTCGAGGTCGCCGGCGACATTCGGGAGATCAAGCGTGTTCTGATGGAGAAGATCGCGGAGATTGACCGTGCCTAAGCGGCACCCTCAGTGCTACGTCATCGCCGGACCAAACGGCGCCGGAAAGACGACCTTCGCACGGGACTTCCTGCCGCACTACGTCCACTGCCTGGAATTCGTCAACCAGGACCTGATCGCCCTGGGACTTTCCCCTTTCGACGCAAGACGTGCCGGCCCTGCCGCGGGAAGAGTAGTGCTCCAGCGTATCCATGATCTGGCAAAGGCGAACAATGATTTTGCGATGGAAACCACTCTCTCTGGCCGAACCTATGTCCCGCTGCTCAGGGGAATCCGGGAGGGTGGTTATCAGGTCCACATGTTCTATCTCTGGCTTCCAAGCCCGGAAATGTCTCTTCAGAGGGTCGCCGACCGGGTCAAGCGTGGTGGCCATGACGTACCCAAGGCCGATGTCCGCCGTCGTTTCCCCCGGACGCTGAACAATCTCTTCAACCTCTACTGGTTTCTCTTGGATTCGCTCTATTTTTTCGACGCATCCAATGTCGAGCCATCCCTGATCTTTGAGCAGGTTGAAGGCCAGGTGCAGATCTATCAGCAAGAGAAGTATGAGAACATCATGAAGAAGGTGGGCCGATGAAAAAAGGAACAGTATTACGGGACAAGGCGCTTGCAGCCATGAAAGATGCATCCGTGCGGTTGACGGAAGAGCATCGTCTGGCCGGTTTGCCCTTGATCGTCTGGAAGAACGGCAAGATCGTCCGGGAATACGTGAAGGATTCCGCATCAGCTCGAGAGCGCCCGGTGCGCTACACACGGGGGTGATCCGGCTATGTCCATCAGGAACCCAAATGATATTCTTCGTCTCTTGGCGCAGGGAGAGCGAGAGATCGCCGCTGGGATGCGTGAATCAGCCTTCGAGCGCATGATTCAGCGGGGTCTCTCTGATTCCCGGGCCGGCCGGACCATCTCAAGCAAGGAAATGGCCAGGCGAATCAAGACCTGGGGGAAGTAAGGTGACTAACATGACATCATCCGGCGGTGCGACCGTTTCAATTGATTCGATGGTGCCGAGCATCGTGGCCGAGGTTGCCCCGCGCATGGTGGTTCTCTTTGGATCTCGTGGCCGTGGGGCGGGCCGTCCGGATTCGGATGTGGATCTCCTGGTGGTCGAAGACGACCCTTTTGGTCCGGCGCGGAGTCGTCGCAAGGAAGCCGCGAGACTCTACCGGCGGCTGGCTGGAAGCGGTATCTCGAAGGATATCCTCGTTGTCAGCCGGGATGAGGCTGAGACCTGGCGGCACAGCGTGAACCATGTGATCGCCCGGGCGCTACGGGAAGGCAAGGTGCTCCATGAAAAACCTTGAGCACGGACCCGAGGGTCGGAGAGCTTCGTGACATATGTCGCATGAATCTCTTGAACACTGGATCCAGGAGAAGGCCGCAGTCGGCACCTTCAAGGTCCGGCTCCACGCCCTACTCCGGAGCAACGAGCGGGGTATAATGCCAGCCGAGATCAAGGCGGCATTACTCAACGCGGTGATCGTGGAGGATTATCCCGACGATCCGCGTGGCCACAGTTGTTTGGTATGGGGACGGACGTCGGGTGGACGTGATCTGCATCTCGTCTGCGGGATAACGGATGATATGCTCTGGATTATTACCGTATATGAGCCGAATCCGGAGGCGTGGGAAACGCCTGAAAGGAGACGACCGAAATGAAGTGCTTCGAGTGCGGCGGCGAGATCATCCGGGAGAGGGTTTCTTTTATCATGTACACCAAGGACGCGACTCCGGTTGTCTTCGAGGATGTCCCCGCAGATAAATGCGGCCAGTGCGGCGAGAAATATCTCGACGCCGCGCTGCTTGACCGGATCCAGTCCGTCCTTGAAAAGGGCGTTGATCATCCCCTGAAGGAAATCAAAGTCCCGGTCGTTTCATTCGCAGCCTGATGCACTCCCCATGACCATCAAATCCATCAAGCATCCCAAGGAGAAACGGGCGCATATCCCTTCGCGGGAGGAGGCCGGCGTCGAGGATGCCAGCCCGAAGGTCAAGTCCGGGCGGCAGAAGGCCGAGTACCCTGCGAATCCCGTGGTGCACCGCGGGCAGGACCCGGAACGCTTCTGGCTGCGCAAGCACGGCCGGGACGACCGCGAGGACCTGCTCAAAGTCGACATCCGCTCGCTGTATCGCCATGAACACATCGCCCCCGAGACGCTGATCCAGCGCCTCTACCGGATGAAGGAGTTGCCGAACGCGCAGCTGGATCTCAACTTGCTCTTCGGCAACTCCCTCGGCGTCGAGGAGCTCGAAAAGGTCTCCGAGTACTACCGGCACTCCGACGGCTGGACGAACCGCCTGATCCAGGGGGACAGCCTGCTCGTGATGACTTCGCTGCTGGAGCGCGAGGGGATGGCCGGGAAGGTGCAGTGCGCTTTCTTTGACCCGCCCTACGGGATCAAGTACGGCTCGAACTGGCAGATGAAGCTGAACAACCGCACCGTGAAGGACGGCGACGACGCAGACCTGAGCGGCGAGCCGGAGCAGATCAAGGCCTACCGTGACACCTGGGAACTCGGGATCCACTCCTACCTGAGCTACCTGCGCGATCGCCTCCTCGTCGCGAAGGAACTGCTGACCGAGAGCGGCTCCTGCTTCGTGCAGATCAGCGATGAGAACGTGCATCTCGTCCGCTGCATCATGGATGAGGTGTTCGGGAGCGAGAACTTTGTCTCATTGATCGCGTTTTCTAAGACAAGCGGATCCACGGAAGACTTCCTGCCTGGCACATGTGACTACCTGCTTTGGTATGCTCGCTCGAAGGAGACACTAAAGTATCGACAAATCTATAACGAAAAATCCATCGAATCCGAGGCGGGTGGCCCGTATAGCTGGTTAGAACTGAAGAGCAAAGAGCGAAGACGCATGACAAAAGAGGAGCGCCTTGGCCTGACAGAACTTCCCGAAGGCGCAAGGGTATTTCGTCTCGACAACCTCCAGAGCCAAAGTATCGGCAGAGAAAAGGGCGAGGGCGCTGCCTGCTGGTTTCCAGTGAAATTCGTTGGACGGGAATGGCTGCCCAGTCCCAAGAGCCGCTGGAAGACTAACGAAAAGGGCATGGCCTCTCTACTCGTTAACAACAGGTTACAAAACACTGAAACCGGCCTCTATTACGTCAGGTACATTGACGACTTTGCCGCCATACCGATTAACAATTTATGGACCGATACAGTCATCGCGGGATTCGCCTCTGAAAAACAGTACGTCGTCGAAACCAGCACAAAAGTTATCCAACGCTGCATCCTCATGACCACGGACCCGGGCGACCTCGTCCTCGATCCGACCTGCGGCAGCGGCACCACCGCCTTCGTGACCGAGCAGTGGGGGCGGCGGTGGATCACTGTCGACACCTCACGCATCGCCCTGAACATCGCCAAGACCCGCCTGATGACTGCGACCTTCCCCTACTTCAAGCTCTATGATGAGAAAGGCGAGGATATCCGCCAGGGCTTCGTCTACAAGAAGGTCCCGCACATCATGCTTGGTCAGATCGCCCAAGGTGAGCCTGCGACCGAGGAGACCCTCTACGACCAGCCGGAGGCCGACAAGAAGAAGCTGCGCGTCGCCGGCCCCTTCACCGTCGAGACCCTCCAGAGCTTCGAGCCAGTTCCGCCCGAGGCGCTGGATCGCGACGTACCCGACGCTGACGAACTGGAATCCTTCGAGGAGCGGATCTTCGAGCACCTGAAGTCCGCCGGCGTGAAGAACGGCATCCGCAACGAGCAGGCGGTCTTCGTCCGCGTCGACCGGCTCGCGAGCGGCTATCTGCACGCCGAAGGCTTCTACCTCGGCGCGGCAAAGGGCGAGGGACGCGGAGCGAACAAGACAAACGCCGCGACGCCGGCCGCGAAACAACTCGTGGAAAAGAAGGCCTACCTGCACATCGGCCCGAAATACGGCACCGTCAGCCGCCAGGCGGTCAACGAGGCGGTCAAGGAGTGCCGGCAGCGCGGGGATGCCGACTGGCTGATCGTCCTTGGCTTCTCCTTCGAGAGCGCGATCGAGAACCACAGCGAGACCACAAGCCACGGCAGCTTCGAGATCACCAAGGTGCGAATGCACGACGACCTGATGCAGGACGGGCTGCTGAAGCGCGACAAGAAGGCGGCGTCGTTCGTGACGATCGGGGAGCCGGATATCGTGCTGGTGAGGGAACCCGGAACCCCTCACCCCGACCCTCTCCCCCAAGGGGCGAGGGATGTAAAAGGCCAGGCGAAAGGCAAGAAAAACCCCCTAGATCCCCCTTTGCCAAAGGGGGAAACAGGGGGTTTGAGCGGGACCGTGCGCGTCGAGATCCGCGGCCTCGACATCTACGATCCGATCCGCGACGAGGTCCGGGCGCGGGACGTCGCCGACATCGCCTACTGGATGGTCGACGACGACTACGACGGCAGCAACTTCGTCGTGCGGCAGGTCTTCTTCTGCGGCGGCGACAAGGACGAGTTCCAGAAATGGCAGAAGGGCCTCGCCAACCTCGCCGCGGACGGTGCCCGCAAGCGCGCTGAGAAAACACTCAAGGTCGAGATCAACGAGGAAGCCTTCGACCGCCTCTACGGCCACATCAGCCACCCGATCGAGATCCGCAGCAAGGCGCAGAATATCGCCGTCCGCGTCATCAGCCAGTTCGGGGAGGAATGCACAAAGGTCCTGAGTGCGGGCGGTTGACATCATGATACTTCGCGATTACCTATGACTCTATGAAACCGACAACTATCGTGACACGATTTTCTCCAGATTTTACTCCAGTTCTGAGGAGGCAACATGAGCAACGATAATCCCGCAATTCCTGCCTGGGAGAAACTCGCCCGCGAGGAGATCAAGGGTGATCCCGTCAGCCTGACCTGGCAGACCCCCGAGGGGATCGGGGTCAAGCCGCTCTATTCAGCGGCCGATCTCGAGGACATCGAATCGGTCGGCGCGCCCCCCGGGTTCTTCCCGTTCACGCGCGGGGTCAAGGCCACGATGTACGCCGGGCGCCCCTGGACGCTGCGCCAGTACGCCGGCTTCTCCACCGCCGAGGAGTCCAACGCCTTTTACCGGCGCAACCTCGCCGCCGGGCAGGCCGGCCTCTCGGTGGCCTTCGACCTGCCGACCCACCGCGGCTACGACTCGGACCACCCGCGCGTCGTCGGCGACGTCGGCAAGGCCGGGGTCGCCATCGACTCGGTCGAGGACATGAAGATCCTCTTCGACCAGATCCCGCTCGAAAAGATGTCCGTCTCGATGACGATGAACGGAGCCGCGCTGCCGATCATGGCGATGTTCATCGTGGCGGCGGAGGAGCAGGGCGTGCCGGCGGCAAAGCTCACCGGCACGATCCAGAACGACATCCTCAAGGAGTTCCTCGTCCGCAACACCTACATTTACCCGCCGGTGCCCTCGATGATCGTGGTCGCCGACATCATCGCCTGGTGCGCCCGCAATGCGCCGAAGTTCAACCCGATCTCGATCTCCGGCTACCATCTGCAGGAGGCGGGGGCGACCGCGGTGCAGGAGCTGGCCTACACGCTGGCCGACGGCATCGAATACGTGCGCGCCGCCCAAAAGACCGGCCTCACGGTCGACGAGTTCGCACCGCGGCTCTCGTTCTTCTTCGGGATCGGCATGAACTTCTTCATGGAGATCGCCAAGCTGCGCGCGGCGCGGCGCCTCTGGGCCGAGCTGATGCGCAGGCACTTCGACCCCGAGGACGAGCGCTCGCTGCTGTTGCGCACCCACTGCCAGACCAGCGGCGTGAGTCTGACTTCGCAGGATCCGTACAACAACGTCGTGCGCACGGCGCTCGAGGCGCTGGCGGCGGTGCTCGGCGGCACGCAGTCGCTGCACACCAATTCCTTCGACGAGGCGCTGGCGCTGCCCTCCGAGGCCTCGGCGCGCATTGCCCGCAACACCCAGCTGATCCTGCGGGAGGAGACCGGGGTCACCCGCGTGGTCGACCCGCTCGGCGGCTCCTACTACGTCGAGGCGCTCACCGACGCCCTGATCCGCGAAGCCATGGTGCTGATCGACGAGGTCGAGGCGCTCGGCGGCATGACCCGCGCCGTCGAGAACGGCCTGCCCAAGCGCCGGGTCGAGGAGTCGGCCGCGCGGCGCCAGGCGAGAGTCGACCGCGCCGAGGAGACGGTCGTCGGCGTCAACCGCTACCGCCCCGAGCGCGAGGAACTCGTCGACGTCCTGATGGTCGACAACGCTGCGGTGCGCGCCAGCCAGGTTGCGCGGCTCGCCGCAGTGCGCGCCGGACGGGACGACGGCGCCTGCCGGGCGTCGCTCGCGGCCATCACCACCGCCGCCGAGCGCAACGAACCGCTGCTGCCGCTGGCGATCGCGGCGGCGCGCGCCCGCGCCACCGTCGGCGAGATTTCGGATGCGCTCGAAGCCGTCTACGGCCGCCACCATGCCGATTCCTTCGTCTCCGGGGGGATCTACGGCGCCGGCTGGGGCGACGAGGGGGAGTTCGCCGACCTGCGCCGTTCGGTCGCGGAATTCGCGCGGGCCGAAGGCCGCCAGCCGCGCCTGCTCGTCGCCAAGATCGGCCAGGACGGGCACGACCGCGGCTCGAAGGTCGTCGCGAGCGCGTTCGCCGACGCGGGTTACGATGTCGACATCGGTCCGCTGTTCGCCACGCCCGAGGAAGTCGTGCGCCAGGCGATCGAGAACGACGTCCACGCCGTCGGCATCTCGACACTCGCGGGCGGGCACCAGACGCTCGTTCCCGCGGTTCTAGCCGGGCTGCGCGCGGCCGGAGCGGCGCAGATGCTCGTGGTCGTCGGCGGGGTCGTGCCGCCGCAGGACTACGCCGCGCTCGAGGCCGCGGGGGTCGGCGCGATCTTCGGACCCGGGACTCGCATCCCGGAGGCGGCGCGCAAGGTGCTCGAACTGCTGTCCGCGCCCCGTCGGGAGACTTGAGGGTTGCTGACGAACAAGGCGAAGTACGCGCTCAAGGCTGCGCTGCACCTGGCGCGGCGGGAGCCCGGTGTCTCGGTGCTCATCGCCGAAATCGCGGCCGCGGAGAAGATCCCGAAGAAATTCCTCGAAAGCATCCTGCTCACGATGAAGAACCGCGGCCTGCTCTCCAGCCGCAAGGGCCGCGGCGGCGGGTACGCGCTGGCCCGACCGGCGAGCCAGGTCAGCTTCGGCGAAATCGTTCGGATCATGGACGGTCCGCTCGCGCCCGTGCCCTGCGTCAGCGTCACGGCCTACCACCGCTGCGAGGAGTGCGCCTCGGAGGAGTTGTGCGAGATCCGCGCGGTCATGCAGCGCGTGCGCGACGCGAGCAGCGCGGTGCTCGACGCCACGACGCTCGCCGACGCGCTGATGAAGCGTCCCAAGAAATGATGGTGAACTGAGTCTCAGGCGACCGCGGAATCCACCGCCTCCCGTACGACCCCTGGATATAGCCTTATTTTCATGGTTCGACAGGCTCACCACGAACGGGAAAGTCCCTACAGAATCAACACACCGCCGTTCGGCCTGAGCTCGTCGAAGGGCTGAAAAAACGTACATTTGCATGAGCCTCTTCTGATTGACTTACGTCAACTCCTCAACGAGCGCCATGTCCTTCTTCAGTACTTCGTTGACAACGTCGGAGAGTGCTTTACCCTTCTTGTCGGCAATTCTCTCTATTATTCTTTGTAGCTTCGGATCAAGGTAAACAGGGGTACGGAAAATCGCGTCCTTCTTGTAAAACTTTCCCCGTTCAGCTTTTGGAGAAGTCGTATTCCCGCCTCATGACCTATCTCCTCTCGTAGGTATCGAATTCGTCCTTGGTGGCTTTTCTCGCCGAGATCATGCGTATGGTCACGACGATTTCAGTTTCCTGTGCGTGCGCCGGCACCCCAGCGAGCTTCTTGGCCTTCGCCATGGCTACCTCACTCCGTGCCGATTATAGACGGAAACCCGAGACATGCGCAGTTATACCCTCGGGAAGCAGAAATCGTCAAGAAATCGGAGGTTTCTAATACGCACGGACGACAGGATTGTTACGACGATCCGTCGTCTACAAGCCTATTGCGCCATGCCAGCCAGAGCATGACGAAACACCGACAAATGAGGTCTCATTTTCCGATTGACTAAGGCCGAACCGCCAGTTAATGAATATGAAGTTTCGAAGGGAAGGGAGAACTGGAATGCGACATGGATTGAGAGTACTGGTCTTGTTCCTTGTGCTTGTCCTGGTCGGGCCCGGCATTGGTTCTGCTTTCAGCGCCACATTGGCAGATCAGTACGATCTCATTCGAAAGGCAATCAACAACAGCCTGAAGGGCCCGGTTCCTGAGACGAAGCCTATTGAAGATCCTGTTCACCAATGGCTTTTCCTGAAAGCATATTGCGACTCCCCAAAACATCCGCTCATAGACTGTGGGAATGTGCCCAAAGCACCTCCCAAGAGCCTGATGCTCGACTACGACCACAAGAAAGCCGTGTGGAATCCGGAAAGAGAACTTGAAAAGAAGCGGACCGAGTTCGACATAAACCACATCCCGACAATAGCGCTCGCACCCGATGAATCGCTTTCGATCGTCATCAAGGACACAAATCCTCTCCTTTATGCGGTGTCCGAAGGAGAAGTCAAAGAAGAAAACATCGCGCCGTTGGCCGAATTGCAGAAGTTAGCAAATCTGTTGAGTGGCGATCTTTCTGCGGGCCTCAGGATACAGGCAGAAAGACCGCTAACTACGCAAGAACTTACCCAACATACCCAGAGACTGACTGCAACTAAAGCCAAGATACCAGGCGATGATCCGGCAAGCGCGCTGGTTGAGAATATCCGAAAGAAACTCGAGGAGCTTAGGTCAGGAATCGAGAAAGTCAAGAATCTCGCCTCTTGCGTTACTACACAAACTTATCGTGCTACCATTTTCCTCCAGGAAGTCGAGAGTGGTTCATCTGTCCCAACATACGAGATAGTCTCAACCAACTGCAAGGGGCCGACTCCTTCCTTAGACAAAATCAGCAAGGCATATCTTGACCTCAGTGAAAAGTATCAGAACACGTTGGAGGCCCGCGCCAAGTGTCTACCGCTTTTTGACGCCTACCAGGCTGTCATCGCAGGGGATTCGAAAAAGCCAAAGCAAGTGCTTGCGGCCGTCGAGCACTTCCTGGCGATGCCTGAGCAAGATTCGGCCTGTGAAAATGCTGCATGCAGGGATTCTCCGGGTAGCACCTGTAGTCTCGAACCAATCTTGCCCTTGGCACGCGAAGCCGAGGCCACAAATGACACCAAGGCGCTTGATGGCGCTCTCAATAAGCTTCGAACTGAGCGTTCGATTATCATACAGAGCCTTGTTGCATACCTGCAGGAAACGGACAGCAGTTTCGCAGAAGTTGAGAAAATCCTGAAGGAGCGGGAGACGATCACGGCCACAACCACGCGTCTTGAGATATTCAACCGGCGCGTTCAGGAAACCATGATTGCCCCGGCAGAACCGTGCGCGGGCGGGGAACACACAGTCTGTGTCAGCAGCACCTTCCTGGCGCCGTTCATCTTCGTGTCCAACGGAACCCGATCGGTGAGATGGGACAAGAACCAGACCCGTCCGATCAAGATCGTGAAGAACTCACCGTATGGTGGACATATTGTCGCCGTGCGTGCAACTGACGTGACGACTCAGGTAAAGGTCAAGGATTATTCGAACACCTTCTGGTCGGTAAGCGCCGGGATTGTCTTCACGAAACTGAAAGATCCAACCTATGCTGCCGCGACGGACCCCTCCAATCCCTCACAATCCGTGATAGGCGTCGAAGACCAGGAGAGCCGAGCGGGCAAGTTCGCTTTGTTCGGCAATGTTGACGTATTTTGCCTGATCTTATCAGACTGTCCTGCCGCAATAGCACCGCTCGACCTCCAACTCGGCGCCGGGATCGACACCAAGATCTCAAGTGTTTTCGTAGGCCTGTCGTACCCACTGATGAAATCCGCGCGGCTTGGCGCTGGCTACACGTGGCAACGAGTCACCGCGTTGAGGGATCAATCCGTCGGGGATCCGATCAAGAATAAGGGTGATATCAAGACGCACGATGCCATCGACGGAGCGTGGTATCTCTCGCTCAGCCTTTCGCTGGGTTCGCTGAAATTCTTCACCGGCGACTGATCGCGGGGACAAAGAAGGGCCCTTCCCTTTTCGCCCAAGACCGATACAATACCCGTATGCAGGAGATCCTGAAGAAGCTCGAAGAGAAGCGCGCGGCCGCCCGGCTCGGCGGCGGGCGCGAGCGCATCGTCGCCCACCACGCCAAGGGCAAGCTCACCGCGCGCGAGCGCATCGAGCTGCTGCTCGACGAATCCAGCTTCGAGGAGTGGGACATGTTCGTCGAGCACCGCTGCTCGGACTTCGAGATGGGCGACAAAACGGTGCCCGGCGACGGCGTCGTCACCGGCTACGGCACCGTCCACGGCCGCGCGGTCTTCGTCTTCTCGCAGGACTTCACGGTCTTCGGCGGCGCGCTCTCCGAGGCCCACGCCGAGAAGATCTGCAAGATCATGGACCACGCGATGCGCGTCGGCGTCCCGGTGATCGGCATCAACGACTCGGGCGGCGCGCGCATCCACGAGGGGGTCGTCTCGCTCGCCGGCTACGCCGACGTCTTCCAGCGCAACGTGCTGGCCTCCGGCGTGGTGCCGCAGATCTCGCTGGTCATGGGTCCCTGCGCCGGCGGCGCGGTCTACTCCCCGGCGATGACCGACTTCATCTTCATGGTCAAGGACACCTCCTATATGTTCGTCACCGGCCCCGACGTGGTGAAGACCGTGACCCACGAGGAGGTCACCCACGAGGAGCTGGGCGGCTCGGTGACCCACGCCACGCGCAGCGGCGTCGCCGACGGCGTGTTCGAGAACGACGTCGAGGCACTGCTGATGATGCGCCGCTTCCTGAATTTCCTGCCGCTCAACAATCGCCAGAAGCCCCCGCTGCTCGCAACCAGCGACCCGGCCGAGCGCGTCGAGTCCTCGCTCGACACCCTCGTTCCGGACAGCCCGAACAAGCCCTACGAGATCAAGGAGCTGATCGCCAAAGTCGTCGACGACGGCGAGTTCTTCGAGCTCAAGGCGGACTACGCGAAAAACATCGTCACCGGCTTCGCGCGGATGCAGGGCTCGACGGTCGGGATCGTCGCCAACCAGCCGATGATCCTCGCGGGCTGCCTGGACATCAACTCCTCCGACAAGGGCGCGC
>JANOHV010000020.1:0-10110 GCA_031406795.1 Candidatus Rokuibacteriota bacterium | reverse complement strand
GGCGGCTTCTCGGACGAGACGCACATCTTCAAGGTGCTGGCGATGGGCGCGCCGAACTTCAAGGCGGTCTGCATGGGCCGCGCGCTGATGATCCCCGGGATGGTCGGCAAGAACATCGGCGAGTGGATCAAGGCCGGGACGCTGCCCAAGACGGTCAGCAAGTTCGGCTCGAAGGCCGACGAGATCTTCGTCTCCTACGAGGAGCTCAAGGCGAAGTTCGGCAAGGATGTCGAGAAGCTGCCCCTGGGCGCGGTGGGCATCTACACCGCGAGCCAGAAGATCCGCACCGGCTTGCAGCAGCTGATGGCCGGGAGCCGCAACTTCAACCTCTCGACGATCACGCGCCGCGACCTGATGAGCCTGAGCGAGGAGTGCGAGAGCGTCACCGGCATCCCGTACGTGATGCGGGCCTACCGCAAGGAGGCGGAGAAGATACTCGCGCAGTAGCTGCATGAACACACCCCTCTCCCCCGGCGGGAGAGGGCAGGGTGAGGGGGCGCCGGTTCCTGGAAACGGGGGCCGGCGCCCTTTTCTAGCCAGAGTCCTGATCCCCCCGGGCTCAACCGCAGCTGGTATGAGACGGGGGCTTGAGTTGTAATCCTCTGAAAACACAGGAATACCTTGACCGGCGGCTGCTTGGGGATCTGTGTGGCATGGCCGCCGACGTTTTCACCCAGAGCTTTCGCGTGCTGCTCGGGGCGCTACAGGTGGAGCTTGGGCTGGTTGTCTGCGTGCACTCGTTCGGCAGCCTTCTGAACTTCCACCCGCACCTGCACGTCATGGCCTCCGACGGAGGCTTAACGCCGGACAGGGACTTCCACATCCGCGCCCCCTTCTCGATGAATAAGATCCGCTACGATACCGCTTCATCAAGAAGGTCTTCGCGGCCGATCCCCTGGAGTGCCCGGACTGCGGCGGCGCGATGCGGATCGTCGCGCTCGTCGAGGAGCGGCGCGTCGTGCGCGCAATCCTCGAGCATTCGTCGCTGTGGGACGAAGCCCGGTCGCCCCCAGCCACGTCGGCCGCGGCGCCGTGCGCACCTGCCGAGCACGAGTACCTGTCTTGGGTGGAGTGATCTGTACCGGGCGGCAGTTCAGCAGTCTGCCCAATCGCAGCGCACATCGCCGCTCACCCGGCTTTCGGGGCTCTTCAGGAACTACTGTGGCCGATCGGACCTTGAATTCAGCTTGTGGCGACGCGACAATCCTGACGTGAATCAGGCAATCACGACCAAATGAGGACTTGCGACCGGCTCGTCTGACTCAAGGCAGGGAAGGAAATTCCTATGGGCCCATTGCTCGAGGAGAAACGCAAGTCGATTGCGGATCTATGCGCGCGTCGAGGCCTACTTCGGTCTGCTCGCCGACCTCTGGGGCATGTTTGGGCGCGAGATCGATCTTGTCATGGTCGGCGCGGTGAGAAACCGCTACGTCGTGCAAGACATCCAGCGCACGAAGCAACCGCTCTATGCCGCGTGACGAGAGAGCCTATCTCATCGACATCGTCGAGTCCTGCGCTGCGATCCTCTCTGCGGTCCAGGGTTTGAGCCTTGCCGCATATCAAGGAAACAGACTGGTACGCTCATCCGTGGAGCGCGAGTTCAACCCCTCCCGACAAACGTGTGCGTCTCCTCCGCCGTGGCGACGCTGAAGCTGCCCTTCTTGGCCAACGCCTCCCGGAGGCGGTCGATGACCCCCTCGAGTTCCGGAGGCTGCTGCGCGCCGTATCCCGAAACGTAAAAGATCACCGTGGGTCTTGCCGAAGAGGACGCCCGCTTCTTCCAGGGGCCATCCTCGCGCGTCGGATAGAATCTCTTTTCGATCTTGATGTTCTTGCGCATCGCCTCGGGGCTGAACGGTTCCATCAGGAATGCTTGCGCCGGCTGGGCCGTCCCCAGGTCCATGATAATCAACAGTGCCAGGCCGAGCCCTCTTCGGAGCCGCAACGGTGTTGTTTCTCCCCGTATCGAGTCGCTCGAGCCGGCCGCGTCACATGCTGCAGTCGCGACCGACCGCTCTCGAAACGGATGATGGCATCGCCTTGGGTCCGATGCAATAGCCCCACAGGATTTTCCGGCTAGTGGAACTTCCGCTTCGGGAACGGTCAGCCCGGGATGATCGGCGCGCGGTCCCCCTCGGCGACGGGCGGCATCCCGCCGCTCCCCTCGTCCTCGATCACGACGACCGGTATGCGCTGCCCCCGGACGATGGGGCCGTGGCGAGCTCGCGGCCGGTCACGAGGAGCGAGACCCCGCGGTCGCCGTGGTTCGGGAGCTGCTCCGGGCTCCGCAGGCCCACGCCGACGCGTTGACCACGATCAGGTACGAGCGCACGCGCTCCCAGAAGGGCTCGTCGCCCTGGAGGAGCATGATCCGCATGGCCTTGCCCTTTCCCACGACGCCGGCGGCGCCGTGACGCCCGATTGCCGTCAGATGTCTCACTTGTTTCGGGCTGTCTCATTCGATGCCTCACGACAGCCGGTGGCTCTACGCGCGACGACCCGGACGACCCGGATGAGCCGCATATTGTGAGCAATGTCACGGCCTTCCCCCATTGCAGCCTTCCACGTCCGGTGTTGGCATATCACTTGCATTCGCTTCAGCCAAGGAGGTGAACCGGAATGAGTGGCTTTGAACGCTCGGCACGAAACCTGTTGGTGGCTAACGGGGGGGATTCTGGAGAGACTTGCGGCGGGCCTCGTCGTCATCGCGTTGTCGTTCGTCCCGAAAACGAGTCATGCCGCTTCGCCCTGAAGATACCTTGCCTAGTAGGCTCTATTTGGTTGGCAGAGAGAGAGTATAGAGATGTCAGACAAGTAGGAGAGGGAAATGAACCGACTCGATCGTAAGAGAAGCAATGTGTCTTTCTTGATAACATTAGCGGTTATTTTCTTGGCTATCGTTTCAATGACCGGACGCGTTGCACACGCGCAGACGGCTCCGGTGGGCCAGGGCTTTAACCTGAACGCATCTGATCTGCGGTTTATTATGCAGCAGATCAGGATCTCGGAGCGACATGCTGCAACCCAGACGCCGGCGGATCCTTGTCAGACGCTGGTCGGCGGCCTCCCTGGCCAGATTCCTCTGGGCACTGGCCAGACCGTAGAGCTGCCGTGGGGCCTCCGCACAGTTGATGGTTCATGCAACCACCTGACCCCTGGGCAGGAGACCTTCGGGACAGCGGATCAGCTCTTCCCCCGCCTTCTGCCCGCGGAATTCAGAGCCGCCGAAGCGGGGACGACTTACACTCAGCAGAGTGGCACCGTCTTCGATTCCCAGCCGCGTACTGTCAGTAATCTTGTAGTTGACCAGACGAACCGCAACCCGTCTGCTGTTTCTGTATCAGGATTAACCGGACTGCCAGGCGAGAGCCTGTTCATCCCCAATGTTGCCACTGACGCCGGTCTGTCGGCGCCGTTTAACTCGTGGTTTACTTTTTTCGGTCAGTTTTTTGACCATGGGCTAGACCTTGTCAAAAAGGGCGGCAGAGGGACGGTCTTCATCCCGCTCCAGACCGATGACCCGCTGTTTGTCCCGGGCTCCCCGACGAACTTCATGGTGCTGACACGCGCCACCCACAATGGCAATTTTGAGGCGGTCAACAATACATCACCGTGGGTAGACCAGAGCCAGACGTATACCTCGCATCCGTCCCACCAGGTCTTCCTGCGCAGTTACTCGCTCGTTGCAGGGCGGCCGGTCGGAAATGGCAGACTCATCACAGGCCAGATCGGCGGCATGGCCACCTGGGCTGATCTCAAGGCACAGGCGCTTAACGTGTTAGGCATTCAACTCACTGACGAGGATGTGTTGTCTGTCCCGCTGCTGGCGACCGACCCGTATGGCCGGTTTCTGCGCGGACCGAACGGCTTTCCACAGATCATTAAAAGCGTATTGGGCGGGACCATACTCGTTGAGGGTAACCTGACGACTCCTGTAGACACAGTCAACGCAGTGTCGTCCGGCCACGCTTTTCTCGATGATATTGCCCACCACGCAGCACCTGGCGCGGGACGAACCCCTGATATTGATTCCGTAGCAGGGCCTGACGACCTGAACACCTTGACATATGACAACGAGCTGCTTGAAGCCCACTTTATGGCAGGCGATGGCCGCGTCAATGAGAATATCGCCCTCACGGCCGTTCACCACGTATTCCACTCGGAGCACAATCGGCTCGCCGGCGTCATCGTCAACATGATCGCCACCGACCCGGAATTCACCCAGGCAGAGCGGGACGAGTGGCAGATACTAGCGACAGGGCCTGCAGGCTGGGACTACGGCGAACGTCTCTTCCAGGTCGCCAAATTTGTGACCGAGATGGAGTACCAGCACCTGGTCTTCGAGGAGTTTGCCCGCAAGGTCCAGCCGCTTGTCAACCCCTTTGGCGGTGGCGGTACCGGGTTCAATCCCTCGGTTAATGCAGCTATTCGCGCTGAGTTCGCTCATGCCGTGTACCGGTTTGGGCACTCGATGCTGACCGAGTCGGTCGATCGTTTCCGCGCTGACGGCACCCCGGATCACATTTCACTCTTCGATGCTTTCCTCAACCCGCTTGCGTTTAACGCAGGATACGCGACTCCCGATGAGGCTGCCGGGGCGATCGTACGGGGTGCGACCAGGCAGGTCGGCAACGAGATAGACGAGTTCGTTATTGAGGCGGTCCGCAATCGGCTCCTCGGTCTGCCACTTGATCTTCCAGCGCTCAACATGGCACGAGCTCGGGATACCGGCATTCCGCGTTTCAATGAGGTGCGCCGGCAGTTCTTCCTCGCAACCCAGAACTCCGTCGTTGCCCCGCATGCGGACTGGATTGACTTCGGATTATCTCTTCGGAACTCTTCGTCTTGGGTCAATTTTATTGCAGCATATGGGACACATCCGACAATCACCGGAACCATGGCGCAGCGGCGTGCAGCCGCACAGGCGATCCTGGCTCTCGATCCCCTTGTGCCCGATGCAAACGACTTCCTGACAAGCACCGGGGTGTATGGACCTGACCTGTTAACCGGCCGTACAACGACCGGTGTTGATGACATTGACCTGTGGGTTGGCGGCCTTGCAGAGAAGCCGGCAGTCTTCGGCGGTATGCTCGGCGCGACCTTTAACTTCGTCTTCGAAGCGCAGCTGGAGGATCTCCAGGACGGCGACCGCTTCTACTACCTCTCGCGCACCGCAGGCCTTAACCTGCTGGTACAGCTTGAGGGCAACTCGCTTGCCGAGATGATCCAGCGCAATACCGATGCATCAGGCCTGCCTGCTGATGCCTTCTCACGGCCGACATATACATTCAATATGGCTGCACAGAGTCTGTGCGGGCCCATCGTCGATGACATTGCAACTCCGGACTACGACGAGAGATTGCTTCTCATCCGTAGGCCTGACTGCACGGTCCGGTACACCGGTTTTGACCATGTAGTATTCGACGGCTCAGCAGGAGCTGATCGCATGTGGTCGAGCGAAGGCGACGACACCATGCGCGGCAATGATGGCAATGACTGGATGGATGGCGGCGACGGCAATGACAGCCTGATCGGTGGCTTGGGCGATGACATCCAGATCGGCGGCTTTGGGGACGATACCATAAAAGGTGGCGACGGCAATGATGTGCTGGCGTCTGGCCAGGGATTTGGCGGTGACCTCAATCAGGGTGGCCGTGGCAACGACTACATCATTGGCGGCAACGACCTGACAACTTCCTTTGGTGGCCCCGGCAATGACTTTATCTTCGCAGGCGACGGTGACGACACGGTCTTCGGCGATGACGGCAACGACTGGATCGAAGGCGGCAGAGGTGCGTTCAACCTCCTGCAGGGTGACAACGGAGCCCCGTTCCAGAACGATCCGAATGCTCCCGGACATGACGTAATCATCGGATTTGGCGGAGAGCAGGACTACGACATGGAGGGCGGAGACGACATCGGGTTGATGGGGCCCGGTATCCAGCGCGTAGAGGGTATGCTCGGCTTTGACTGGGCGACCCACAAGCTCGATCCGAACCCCGGCGACTCTGACATGTTCTTCACGGCATTGCTACCGCCGACAGTCAATAATAACAAGGACCGTTTTGATCTTGTTGAGGGACTTTCCGGCGGGCCACTCAACGACGTCCTGAAGGGTACCAACTTCACTGCTGCGGACATCGCTCCTGCTCACGAACTTACCGCGGCCGGCATTGCGAGGATCCAGGGCCTGGCAGCTCTTCTGCCGGTCGGCGTGCCATCGTTTAGCGGCGGCAACATCATCCTTGGCGGCGCAGGAAGCGACGTTCTCGAAGGTCGTGGCGGCGATGACATTCTCGATGGAGACGCCTGGCTCGACGCACAGATCAGGGTCACCGGCGTGCTGCCGGCAGGCATTGCCGAGTTCCATGACACCATGGCGACGCTCAATGCTGCTGTGTTAGCGGGCCAGATCAATCCCGGCCAGTTGCAAATTGTCCGCTCGATCAGGGTGGCTGCCCCAAACCCAACCCACATTGACACAGCGGTCTTCTCCGGTCTCTTTATCGAATACAATATCGTCACCAACCCCGACGGCAGCATTACCGTTACTCACCTTCTCGGGGCCGGCACCGACGGGACGGACACACTCCGGAACATTGAGGCATTTCAATTCGCCGATGGGACGGTGTCATTTGTTCTCGCTACGGTTGCCGACAACGATGTGGCGACCACCACAGGGGTTACCCCGGTGATTATTGATGTCCTTGCCAATGATGCTTTCAACGGCGTGGCCATTCCGGGAGGGGCCACCGTGACAGTGACGCGGCTGATGAACGCTGTCGATGGCAATGCGGTCCTTAACGGCAACAACACTTTCACCTTTACACCTAACGCAGGTTTTTCCGGGATAGCTACCTTTACCTATAATGTGACGGTGAACGGTGAACTATCCAATCCCGCCACGGTGTCGGTAACGGTGAATGCGTTTATTGCCAATGGCGATTCTGCAATCACCACAGGGACTAACCCGGTGAATATCCCTGTCCTGGCTAACGATGTTTACCTTGGCGGGGCAATTCCGGGAGACGCTACAGTGACGCTGGTGGCACTCCCCGCAAACGGCACTGCGGTCCTTAACGCCAACAACACAGTCACCTTTACACCTACAGGTATTTCCGGAATAGCCACCTTTACCTACTTTGTTACTACTGTGGGCCTTCAAATCTCCAATACCGCCACGGTGTCGGTAACGGTGAATCCCCTGATTGCCAATGGTGATGTTGCAACCACCACAGGGACTATCCCGGTGAATATTAATGTCCTGGCTAACGATACCTTGTTTGGCGTGGGCATTCCGGAAGGCGCTACAGTGACGCGGGTGACGAACTCGGCAAACGGTAATGCGGTTCTTAACGGAGACAATACTTTCACCTTTACAGCCAACGCAGGTTTTGTCGGGATAGCCACCTTTACCTACAATGTAGCTTCGACCGGTCAAGTCTCCAATACCGCCACAGTGTCGGTAACGGTGATTCAGGCTATTCTGATTGCCATTGACGATAATGCAGTCACCACAGGGACTGCGCCGGTGATTATTAATGTCCTGGCCAACGATACTTTCAATGGCGGGGCCATTCCGGCAGGGGCCATAGTGACGCTGGTGACGAACTCGGCAAACGGTAATGCGGTTCTTAACGGAAACAATACTTTCACCTTTACAGCCAATACATTGTTTTCCGGGTTGACCACCTTTACGTACACTGTTACGGCGGGCGGTGTGTCCAGTACCGCCACAGTGTCGGTAACCGTGAATCCGGCTATTCCGGTTGCCATTAACGATAATGCAGTCACCACGTGGACTGCGCCGGTGATTATTAGTGTCCTGGCCAACGATACGTATAATGGCGGGGCCATTCCGGCAGGGGCCATAGTGACGCGGGTGACGAACTCGGCAAACGGTAATGCGGTTCTTAACGGAGACAATACTTTCACCTTTACAGCCAATACATTGTTTTCCGGGTTGACCACCTTTACGTACACTGTTACGGCGGGCGGTCAGGTCTCCAATACCGCCACAGTGTCGGTAACGGTGAACATCAGGGTGAGGAACGATTTCGACGGCGACGGCCGCTCGGACATCGGCGTCTACTATCCGCCCGGCGGCAACTGGTTCGAGTTCAGGAGCACCGAGGGGTTCTTCCAGACGACGTTCGGGTACGCCGGGACCCTGCCGGTCACCGGGGATTTCGACGGTGACGGCTCGACCGACATCGGCGCCTACTTCGCGCCCGGCGGGAACTGGTACCAGTTCAAGAGCACGGAAGGGTTCTTCCAGACGCAGTTCGGCTTCGACGGGACGATCCCGGTGGTCGGGGACTTCGACGGTGACGGCCGGGAAGACATCGGCGTCTACTACCCGCCCGGCGGGAATTGGTACTTCTTCAAGAGCACGGAAGGCTTCTCGCAGACGCAGTTCGGCTACGCCGGGACGATCCCGGTGGTCGGCGACTTCGACGCCGACGGTCGGGCCGACATCGGCGCCTACTACCCGCCCGGCGGGAACTGGTACCTGTTCAAGAGCACGGAGGGCTTCTTTCAGACGACCTTCGGCTACGCGGGGACGGAACCGGTGGTCGGTGACTTCGACCAGGACGGCCGGGACGACCTCGGCGTCTATTTTGCTCCCGGCGGCAACTGGTACCTGTTCAAGAGCACGGAAGGCTTCTTTGAGACGCAGTTCGGGTTCGAAGGGACGATCCCGCTGGGAGGCACTCTGCGCTAAAACGGGTACCATTGAGAAACACGAGGCCCCCGTCGCTAACCGCGGCGGGGGCCTTTTTTCGTCGGGTTCCCGGGGACCGTCCCCACCCTCGGACGTAGCCGGCGACGGCACCACGACCGCGACCGTTCTGGCCCAGGCGATCTACGCCGAAGGGATCAAGAACGTCACCGTCGGCGCGAACCCGATGGACCTCAAGCGCGGCATCGACCACGCGGTCGAAGTCGTCGTGAAGCAGCTCAAGAAATATATTCTTTGGAGAAGGTCGGCAAGGACGGCGTGATCATGGTCGAGGAGGCCAAGGGTACCGAGACCAACCTCGAGGTGGTCGAGGGGATGCAGTTCGACCGCGGCTACCTCCCGCCGTACTTCGTGACCAAGCCCGAGCGGATGGAGGCGATCCTCGAGGACGCCTACATCCTGATCAACGAGAAGAAGAATGGAGACCCCGGGCTTCGGCGATCGTCGAGGGCTACGGCTAAGCAGGGGGGGGCGGAGAAGCTCCAGGAGCGTCTGGCGAAGCTGGTCGGCGGCGTGGCGCTGCTGCGCTGCGTGGCGGCGCTCGATGAGATAAAGCTCGAGGGCGTCATGGGCGTCGGCGTTTCGATCGTCCGTCGCGCGTTCGAGGAGCCGATCCGGCAGATCGTGATCAACGCCGGCGTCGAGGGTGCGGTGATCGTGATGGAAGTGACGAAGAACAAGAAGGTTGCGTACGGCTTCAACGCGGCGAGAACGTCTGCGGCATCGACCCGCAGCTGGTGTTGGACAAGAACGGCAAGGCCGGCACGCTGCCGAAGACGGTCAGCAAGTTCGGAACCAAGGTCGACGAAATCTTCGTCTCGTACGAGGAGCTCAAGGCGAAGTTCGGCAAAGACGTCGAGAAGCTCCCGCTGGGCGCCGTGGGCATCTACACCGCGAGCCAGAAGATCCGCACCGGCTTGCAGCAGCTGATGGCCGGGAGCCGCAACTTCAACCTCTCGACGATCACGCGCCAGGATCTGATGAGCCTGACCGAGGAGTGCGAGAAGGTCACCGGCATCCCGTACGTGATGCGCGCCTACCGCAAGGAGGCGGAAAAGATCCTCGCGCAATAAAAACGCGGACGTTTCCTGTTTCGTAGGGGAGGGGTTCATCCCCTCCCGTCGCAGACAGGGGGCCATGAAACCGATCCTCGCAATCACGATGGGCGATCCATCCGGCATCGGGCCGGAGATCGTCGTCAAGGCGCTCGCCTCGCCCCGGCTCGGGCGGGTCTGCCGGCCGGTTGTCTGCGGGCGCCTCCCGGTCATGGAGGCGGCAGCTCGCGCGCTCGATTCCCGGATCAGGTTCGTGCCGATCGGCGAGACATCCCCGAGCGCGACACGGTCGCACTGCCCGCTCGTGGAGAC